>CAYSCK010000199.1:0-1511 GCA_964429525.1 uncultured Planctomycetia bacterium | reverse complement strand
AAGCGGCTACGTAAATCGACAAACATTTCTTGCTTCGGCTCAACAAGGCCAAGCTCATTTTCATAAATATCTTGCTCTCGAGAAACTCGTGCATAATTTACTTTAAAACTTTTAAGATCACCAAATATATGATCATCGATAATACTTACCAAGCCATACAGTTCAAGTAATGAGTTTTGTAATGGGGTTGCTGTAAGCAATATCTTTGGAACATCTTTTAGTGCATCTTTAATATCTCGTGCAATCTTATTACTCGTTTTATATACATTACGTAAACGATGTGCCTCATCTATTACTGACAAATCCCATTTTGTTTGCTTTATATATGAGGCTTTAGATCGAGCAAAATGGTAAGAACAAATAATTATTTTATCTTCTTGATTAAATGGATTTAGGTTGCCATCTTTTATATATTGATTAAAAGATTTCGCTTCAAGAATTATTGATGGTAAAAAGAATTTTTCCTGGAGCTCATCATTCCATTGCTTACGCAAACTTGAAGGAACAATTAAAAGAATATTCCTCTTTCTCTCCGCCCATTTTTGAGAAAGTACTAGTCCGGCTTCGATCGTCTTTCCTAGACCAACCTCATCAGCTAAAATCGCCCCTTTCGAAAGTGGTGATCGAAAAGCAAAAAGAGCCGCTTCAATCTGGTGTGGATTTAAGTCGACTTGGGCATTAGATAGTGTGGAAGAAAGTTTCTCTAAGCTATTGGAAGAACAGCGCTTTGTCAGCTCATAGGCAAAATATTTAGCTTGTTGATCGGTGATTTTCATATTTCCTAGTGAAAATAGACATAAAAACTGAAATTATGATAATTTTAACTCTTTTCCAGCCTTTTATATAGGCTTTGGGCTAAAAGCCAATCCCCTACTTATCCAATAAAACGACCACTTTATCTTTGATCGAAACCCTACTCTTTATCGTCCCAAGCAACTCCCTTTTCTCGATATCACTGCCCTCTCTCAAAACATATTTCGCATAATTCCGTATATCTATATCGGCAACCACAATTTTGTCTTTAACCCCTAACACTACCTGTTGAAATTTCTTAAATCTCTCAACTTCGACTTTAATCTTCTCTTTTATCCCGATCTCATCAATATCAATCCGATCCATTAATTCCTCAAATTGTTTAAGTAAATCAACCTCGTTAATATACCCACATTTGCAATCTTTATCTCTCGATCTCGTGCATCCATAGTAAACATGCCGGTGGACGCTCCCGTCTTTTTGTTTTTTGAATTTTTCATCTGCTGATATACCTGATCCGCATAATCCACAAGTCATTAATTTAGTGAAAGCGAATTCTTTGCCTTCAGATCGAATAAACTGGCTTTTAACCTGATTCTGAACCATATCAAAAAGTTCTTTAGTTATAATCGGTTCATGTTTTCCTTGATACCAATTACCACTCTTCTTTGGATACTCAAAAATCCCATAGTAAAAGTGATTTTCAAGAATCATATAGATATTGCTAAGCGTTAAGTTCTTATTCCCTCCGGCAGTTT
>CAYSCK010000198.1:0-1552 GCA_964429525.1 uncultured Planctomycetia bacterium | reverse complement strand
TTGTGTCGCTGTGTCAAAGAGTTAGCGCAGAAAGCGCAGGCCTTCCCCATTCCATATAAGGGAAGGGCCTATGGCGTTGTTTATTCTGCGTAAAATAGCCCAATAAGTGCCCCAAAACCATCGATTTATCTCTGAATTCGCGCTTAGTTAATGATTCCTAGTTAATGGATTTATCGTCGATATTTGGTATTATTTGAGACAGATTTATGGCATTAACTAGGAATTTTGATTTTAAGAGAGAGAATTGCGCTTGACTTTGTAGCAGCTGTCATTTTGAGGAAAATGTATTGACAAAATAGATATCATTGGTAATAATAATTACCAGATGGTAACTATAGTTTACGATATGAGCACAAAGATGAGGTGATTGTGTTAGTAGACAGGCCGCTTGATGATATTTTCGGGCAATATTCTAAGGTGAGGATACTGCGTTTTTTAGTCAAAAGCCAGTCTCAGTTGAATGGCAGGGAGATCGCCAAAAACGTCGGCTTGTCGCATGTGAAGGCTCATACGGCCTTAAAAGATTTAACCAAACAAGGTATTGTGAATATGCACTCTGTGGGTAATTCTCTTGTTTATTGGCTCAATGAAGACCATTTTTTAGTTAAAGAGATTATAAGGCCAGCTTTTGAAAAAGAAGATGGTCTTTTTGACTACATGTCTCGGTTGATCTTAAAAAATATTTCACTGCCTAAGCCTTTTAGTATTATTCTTTTCGGCAGTTTTGCTAAAGGCAGAGCCTTAGCCGATAGCGATATAGATGTCGTTATTATCTATCCGAACTCAAAAAACAAAACGATTATTTCAAAAGAATTACGCGATGCGGAAAAGAAGATAACCTCGCTTTTCGGTAATCACTTGAGCAGCGTTCCATTTTCAATTAATGAATTCCAGAATAAATTAAAGAAAAAAGACAATTTTATCAATGAAATTATTCGTACTGGAAAAGTGATCTACGGCAAGAGTATAACTGAGTTATCTATTTTATGACAAAAGATATCAAAACCAGCCATGTTCCAAAGCCAGGCTATAGTAATTATCTTAAAAAAGCCGAAGAATTTTTTTCAAGCGCGCAAGATAGCTTGAGCAAAGAGAAGTGAAATGCCGCTGGGTTAAACGCCATCCATAGCGGCATATCTTCGGCCGATGCTCTACTTGTTTCTTTGCATGGGATTAGAAGTGCCAGTCCTAAACACGATGATATACTTAAACTCCTTTCTACCTTAGTAAAGCATAAAGGACTAGAAGAAAACATTGGCCATTTGCGAAACTTGATTTCTATGAAGAATATTGTTGAATACGATCAACGGTTGATTACTTATAATGAAGCTGTGAGCTTGTCTAAGCACGCAGAGCGATTTCTTGCCTGGGTAAAATCTATATTGTCCAAAGGATGAGCTTAGTTATTGTTAAAATAAGTAAAATTGCTGGAAAAGTTCAAATCGGACTTCGGGAAGCGGGTCGGAGAGATGCGGTAATAAAGTAGTATCAATCGGTCCCCCGCAACCAGTTTAATCTCTCGAACTCCACATAGAGAGATAGAAAAAGCCCT
>CAYSCK010000197.1:0-1628 GCA_964429525.1 uncultured Planctomycetia bacterium | reverse complement strand
CTTAAAGTATTGTTAGTTGTCATAGTCCCCATTATCGTAGCTATTTCTTCCGTAGTAATGCTATTGATGGCGGACCTGCACTGAACAACAGGGAATGCTTTTGTGTAGTCGGTTAATGACGGAGAAAGCTCGATATCTTTGGTGGTATATTTAGGGTTAGTGTAGCTGCCTGCGGCAAAAGAAGTAACCCCGCGCCATACCTTGACACCGTCGACAAACTCTATCAGGTAATATCTTACCGTTACGCCGGTTCCGGAACCGTCGCGGGATATAACCAATTCGGTATTAGCACCGAAAACTGCGGCAAAAAGGGTGTTTTGCGTATAGACTGTAGTGGATGTATCGGCGTTAACGTAGAGAAGAACTAATGTTTTCGACTGGTCGACAGATGAGATTTCGGCGATCTGTGTCATATCATCCGCGTCAAAATAAATCTCTCCTGTCTGCACGCGTTTGATCTGCACTGCCTCGGCAAAATTAACAAAGAAAAAACCAAAACAACAAACAATTAAAACAAAAAGTAAAGCCGCTTTAAGCTTGTTGATATATCCCCCTTCGATCTATTTGCTTAAACCTGCTGTTCTGTTGATTGCAAAGCAGGGCTTTCTTGTATCTTTTCTGCAGCTCTTAGAAAACGAATCTTTTTTACAATACGCTCCAGCACCTTTGTTATCTTGCCGTTGCTTTCCGTTGTTTCTTCATAAACGGCAGAAACAATGTCTCCGACACTTATATCATTAATGCTTTTCTTAAATTCAATCTCCACATCAACCGATACGGGCAGTGCCAACTCCTGCATGGCTGTGCCATCTGCATTTACTCCATAATCAATCGCGATAAAAGACGCGCTTATCCCGGCTACTTCGCCTTCAACTTCTTTTTCAACCGTCTTCTTTTTAAATTCTTCCGCTTCTTCAACAACCGAAGCGTTGCCCCTATCCTCAACTGCTTTATTTGGAATACTTTGCTCTACGGTGTCCAGCACAGCATTGACTTCCTGTTCAACTACATCTGTTTGCGCAAAAGAAAGACTAATAGAACCAAAACATATAAAAAAGACCGCTTTTATGAAAAATAATATTTTGCGTGTCTGTACCATTTTAGATCCTTATATACAGCTACTTTAGAGATTCCTCTAAAACAGAAAGCTCCTGCGCCACCTTTTGCATCTTGTCAGTCTTTTCCTCAACAGAACACATTTCCTTCTTGGTACTTACGAAACTATATTCTTTTACTTCCTGGCCATCCATGCGCAGACTTAATACTCCGTGCATTGTGTCATCGCCTATCTCGCCTTTCAAAAAGGACAAAGCCTTATTATTCGGATTTATCTGCATAGTTTCCCATACAATATTGCCATTCTTGGATAAAACCAGCGTATAGCCTGAATCAGCAAATCCTGCCTTAGCTAAAAAATCGCTCTTCACCTTCTTGTCAATAAAATATATCGTATCGGAAAAAATATCTTTGGTGTCGGCAACGGTAATCTGAGTCAATCGTATTTCCCATTTTGAATTATCGATCTTTTTTTGAAGCTCCTCTTGCGGGGATCGGCTTGACACGCTGCCTTTTTCGCTTACATTTGACCTGGAAAGCGAGAGCGACCCGCATATGCTTTTAGAGGGGAT
>CAYSCK010000196.1:0-1632 GCA_964429525.1 uncultured Planctomycetia bacterium | reverse complement strand
TGGCCCGGATGCTTTCGTGGGAGACGGGTATTGATGTGGTGGCTGCCACAGACGGTATGACTGAAGTATTTTAGGCATGTGTTACCGCAAAGACCATCCAGGCTCAAAATGTTTCATTACTGCTTTGGGTTTATTTTCCTCAGGGACGTCTGCCTGCCGGCAGGCAGGCTTGTTTGCCCCTGCGAGGCAAACTGCACTCCGCGTTTTGCCCTTCGCTCTCCGCCATTAAAACATTGGCGGATCCTTGCCCGTTTTCGGGCAAAACAAGCCCTTACGGTCAAACAAACCCAAATCAGTTTTATGGTGAAATCAGCATTGGTTTAATCTTTGAGCTTTTTTAAAAGAAAAAATCGTTCAAGGCGTAGCGACTGCCCAAGAAGAGCATAAAATCCAGCGGCGCGTTAAGCGCAAAAATGTACTGTTTGAGCTGTTTCCACAGTTCTTTGTCTTCTCTCATTAGGGCGAGTCCTTCGACTGTGCTCAGGATGGTGAGCGAAGTCGAACCATTGTGCATTTTTAGCTTGATTTTATGCGTCGCGTAAGCGCTTCTTGGGCCTGGAGCGAAGCCTGAATGATTTTTTCAAAGACAGTATCACTTATTGAAACACAAATAAGCCTGACTCATTTTGTATCACTGGGTTTTCTGAGCCTAACTTAAAATCTATGTTGACTTAAACAATCGGGCATGATACCTTAATTAGGTAATAAAAAAACTTTATCATGTTTTCAGAAAAAAATATCAACAGGGTACCGGCAAAAAATGTCGGTACCCGTGTCTTTTAGGGGTGTCTATGACAAAATTCATCTTTATCACCGGCGGTGTTGTTTCAAGTCTTGGCAAGGGTATAGCAAGCGCGTCAATAGGGAAGATCCTTGAGGCGCGCGGTTTCAGGGTAACACTCGTTAAATGCGACCCTTACATAAATGTTGATCCCGGCACCATGAATCCTTTCCAGCACGGAGAGGTTTATGTTACTGATGACGGAGCCGAGACAGACCTGGACCTGGGGCATTACGAGAGGTTTACCAACGCGAAATTCACCAAAGACAATAATATCACGACTGGTAAGATCTATTTTTCTGTAATTTCAAAAGAGAGAAGGGGGGATTACCTGGGCAAGACCGTTCAGGTTGTTCCTCATATAACTGATGAGATCAAAGCAGCTTTAAGGAAGCTTTCCAATAAAGGAAACAATGATATTGTAATAGTTGAGATCGGCGGAACGGTCGGCGACATAGAGAGCTTGCCGTTTCTGGAAGCTATACGTCAGCTTAAGCAGGAACTGGGGCAGGGTAATGCGATCAATATTCATCTTACTCTTGTGCCTTATATACGCTCAGCCGGAGAGATCAAGACGAAACCAACGCAGCATAGCGTCGGAAAGCTCAGAGAGATAGGTATACAGCCTGAAATACTGCTCTGCCGGTCGGAGAAGTCCATTGAGCAGGACCTGAAGCAAAAGATAGCGTTGTTCTGTAATGTAAGCGAAAATGCCGTTTTTGAGGCATTGGATGTCAAGAGTATCTATGAAGTACCTTTAATGTTCAAAAAGGACGGCCTAGATGATTCTATTCTGCGTTATTTAAAGCTCTCCAGCAAGAAGGGGGACCTGCGCAGATGGAGCAAGACAG
>CAYSCK010000195.1:0-1634 GCA_964429525.1 uncultured Planctomycetia bacterium | reverse complement strand
AATACAGTAAAAATTGCAAGCAGCTTGTCCGATAAGATATTGACCCTGAGGATGGATATAGAAGGAACCCACTGAAACTGGGCATACGCTCAGGCAAAGAATAGCTGGGTTTTAAGCCTGGACGCCGATGAAAAGGTTACCCCTGAGCTAAGAGACGAGATCGCAATTGCCATAAAAAATCTTGCTTTTGTCTGTTATTCTGTGCCTCTTCGCAATTTTATAGGTAACTATTGGGTGCGCTATGGAGGCTGGTACCCGGCAGGCAAAGTCCGTCTCTTCAAAAAAGAAAAATTCAAATACGAAGATGTCGTGGTGCATCCTTGCGCTATAGTGGATGGCGCGTGCGGACATCTGAAATATGACATAATCCATAAGGGCTATCCTGACTTTGAACACTTTTTGGCAAGCCTCAACAGGCAGTCAACGCTTGAGGCGCAAAAATGGATCACAACAAACAGAAAGATGGGGGGCGGAAGGATCACGTGGAGAGCGATAGACCGCTTCTTTCGCAGATTTATCGGTAAGAAGGGCTATAAAGACGGCTTTATAGGTTTCATGGTAGCGTTTTTTGACACACTTTATCAAATCATGAGTTACGCGAAATACAGACAGATGCTGATAGAAAAGAAAAATTCGGAAAATGCGAAATAGAACCGTGAAAAAGCCGAAAGTGCTGATAACCGGCTCAGGCGGGCTCGTAGGGAGCCAAGCCGTGCGTTTTTTTTCTTCAAAAGGCTTTAAAGTGTTCGGGATTGATAACGACATGCGCCGCTATTTTTTTGGAAAAAGCGCAAGTACGTCAGGCAATATCAAAAAGCTTATAAAAGAAGTTTTAGACTATAAGCATTATCCGGTTGATATTCGGAATTTAAAAAAAATAAACGAGATTTTTAAAAATAATACCTTTGACCTGATAATACACGCGGCCAGCCAGCCATCTCACGATTGGGCTACTAATGAACCCATAACTGATTTTTCCATAAATAGCTCCGCAACGTTTTATTTACTTGAAAATTTCAGAAGGTATTGTCCATCGGGAGTTTTTGTTTTTCTCTCAACAAATAAAGTTTACGGAGACACACCAAACCGCTTACCATTTATAGAGGAAAAGACACGTTTTGAAATCAAAAAAGATAATGAATTCTCTGATGGTATTGACGAAACCATGCCTATAGACCAATCACTCCACAGCCTTTTTGGAGCATCTAAAACCTGCGCAGATTTATTTGTCCAGGAATACGGCAGGTATTTTAATTTGAGAACAGTTTGTTTCCGGGCTGGATGCATAACGGGATCTGCTCACGCCGGTACTGAACTGCATGGTTTTCTTGCTTACTTGGGAAAATGCATAGCAACGGGTAAAGCATATGAAATTTTTGGGTACAAAGGAAAACAAGTGCGAGATAATATCCATGCCAATACGGAGAAGTTTACAATATTGGAGGCAGTCGCTATTCAAATATATCAATATTAGAGGCTATAGATAAGTTTGAATTTGCCTTAAAAAAAAAGGCTAACTATCATTGCGTGAAGACTCCCAGATTGGGGGATCATATGTGGTATATTTCTGATATTTCCAAATTTAAAAATCACTACCCTGATTGGGAATTGCTATATTCAATTGACGATATAAT
>CAYSCK010000194.1:0-1645 GCA_964429525.1 uncultured Planctomycetia bacterium | reverse complement strand
GACAGGCAACTTCTATAATCTTGAAGCTACGCCCGCAGAGGGAACGTCATACCGCTTGGCGCAGATAGACAAGGTGCAATACTCTGATATGCTTACCGGCTACGGCAGGCTTTCCGATGCGCAGCATCCGTTTTATACGAATTCCACGCATCTGCCTGTTAATTATACCGATGATATTTTTGAGATGCTTAATTTACAGGATGAAATCCAGACAAAATATACCGGAGGCACGGTCGTCCATTTATATGTCGGAGAAGAAATAAAGGATCAAACGGCGCTTAAAAGCTTGATCAAGAAGATATGCACCAATTACAAGTTACCTTATTTCTCGATTACTCCCACTTTTAGCGTCTGCCCGAATTGCGGATACCTGCCGGGGAAAGCAGAGCAATGCCCGAAGTGCGGCAAGGCTTGCGAGGTTTATTCAAGGATTGTCGGTTATCTTCGGCCGGTGAATCAGTGGAATAACGGTAAGAAAGAAGAGTTTAGCCTTAGAAAGACGTATAAATTATGAAAATAGGCGGATTTGTTAGGTCGTCATTGGTTAATTATCCGGGCAAGGTTGCCGCGGTTATTTTTACGCAGGGGTGCAATTTTAGGTGTCCTTACTGTCATAATCCGCAGCTTGTTTACCCGGAGTTATTTACCGATCCGGTTTCTTTTGAGAGCATATTTGATTTTCTTAAAGAAAGGCGCGGATTGCTCGATGGGGTAGTTTTTAGCGGAGGCGAACCTACTCTGCAGAATGATCTCCCGGAGATAATCCGGAAGGTTCGTTCATTGGGGTATGCCGTAAAACTCGACACCAACGGCAGCAAACCCGATGTTTTGGCAGAGGTGTTGCCTTATATTGACTATGTTGCTATGGATATTAAGGCTCCATTCGGAGATGCATATGCGCGCGTTTGTGGCGTTAGCATGGATGATTATGAAATCCGGCGCAGCATGCTTTTAATCAGAGCGGCAGGTCTGTCGTATGAATTCAGAACAACCTTTCACCCGGAATTTATGCCGATTAAGGAAATAGAGAAAATGCGAAAAATTCTTAACAGGAAGGAAGTATATACTATCCAAAATTTCAAGTGCTGATCTTTTATTCCCTTGTTTTTATACAATCTTGTCAACGGAGATTATCCCAAATAATCTTGGGAAAGGAAGAGATAAAAATATGAAGAAAGGAATGTGAAGATTAAATATGGAAAGGAGGGGATGAAAAAGATGATAGAAACCGGTGACAACATCTAGCAGGCTAAAAAACAAACATTACTACCAAGACAATAACTTTGTTGAGATGAGAGTATGTTTGATATAATGTTGTAACCGCAATTAGTACAAGAGGCTCTAAGAAGTCCTCAGTGGTTCCTAGAACCCATATTGGGCGGTTCTTTTTTAGGAAGCGTATACCGATATGGGTTTTTTATTTTTTTGCATCTCCGGGAGATATAAATGCTAAAAGGTAAAATCGTTTATAAAGAAAAATGCATAGTAGAAGCCGAGAACAAGGATGGTAAAAGCTATGTGCGTGAAATTAGCTTAGTTGTCCAGGAGGTTTATAGGAAGGTGATTGCTGCTACACAACTTATCTTTCTTGAGATTGAATTCAAGAATGGACAATGCGAGGAGAGAGGCGATATAGTTGTATCTG
>CAYSCK010000193.1:0-1676 GCA_964429525.1 uncultured Planctomycetia bacterium | reverse complement strand
TAAAAAATTGCTGTTTTGTAGCAGTCTAAGTAATGATCAGCGTTCAGAAGGCGTAATGGCGGCTTTTTGGGCGAAATGGATAAGTTCGGTAACGGTCTTAGCTTGCATCTTCTGCATAACACGGCCACGGTGAACTTTGATCGTCTGAAGGCTGGTTCCCCTCTTTTGAGCGATCTGCTTGCTCAACATCCCTTTGGCTACGAGCCGAAAAACCTCCAGCTCCCGCGGAGACAGAGTCTTGATGCGTTGCTTGATCTTAGTCACTTCGGCATGCTTTTTGATCTGGATTTTGTTTTTTGCAATGGCTCGCTCAATCGCGTTCAGAAGGTCTTTCTTGGTGAAAGGTTTTGGAATAAAATCCACGGCACCTGCCTTCATGCCTTTGACGCTCATCGGGATATCGCCATGCCCGGTTATGAAAACGATGGGAACAGCGAGCTGTCGTACAGCCATGGCCTCCTGGAGGGCAAGCCCGTTAGTATCCGGCAACTGAATATCCAACACCAGGCATGATGGCGATTTAATATGCTTAAATGCCAAAAAATCAGCAGCCCGCGCAAACGTCTCAACCCTAAATCCATATGGTCTTAACAATAAAACCAGCGCCCTGCATACCGAGACATCATCATCAACAACATAAATTATAGAACCCTTGTTCTTCATCAACTACCCTTTTTATCAGTAGGAAGGGTGAAATAAAAAGTCGCGCCGCGATCAGGATTATTTTTAGCCTCCAAATGGCCGCCGTGCGCTTCAACAATAGATCGGCTGATGGACAAGCCCATACCCAAGCCATCCGGTTTACTGGTAAAAAAATGGGAAAAAAGCTTGTTCATATTTTCCGCTGGAATACCGCATCCCGAATCCTTTATCTCCACCATAATTGTGTCGGCATCCTTGCGTGACGTTTTGATCAATAGAACACGAGGATCGCCGCTTTCCTCCATTGCTTCTAAGCTATTGCTGATAAGATTTAAGATAACCTGCTGTAATTGTATCTGATCTCCTTGAATAGGCAGAAGATCATCGTCCAATTCAAATTTGACAACAACATTCCTTACGGTAACATGGGTCATAATAAGCATGATCGTATCGTTAATGAGGACATTGATATCAAGAAGTTCAAAAACAGGTTTGCTCTTTTTCAAGAGCACCCGTAACCTCCGGATAACCTCTGCAGCCCGCTGATCGTCATTAATGATATACTGCAAAATCTCCTGAAGCTCGGGTTCTCTGCCCGCGAACATGCGCTGAGCCGCTTGCGCGTAAGAAAGAATGGCCGTCAGAGGCTGGCTGATCTCATGCGCCAAAGACGAAACGAACTCCGCGAGTTTACCCACTCTTGTCACATGCAAAAGCTCTTCACGCTGTTCTTCAATTTTTAGATCGGCAAGTTTTTCCCGGTCAGCCCCTTTTTTTAATTCTCCCCTTCGAGCTATCAGCTCCTCTGTCTGCCGTAGAACCATCTTCTCCAGATTGCCATGTGTTACTTTTTTCAAAGACGTTTTTTTTGCCTTCCTACTGCCGGCGTTTGAGCGAACAGGCCTATCTTTGAGGGTCTGCCGTATATGCTTATATTCAGATACTACTTTCGTTTTTTTCTTCATAACTATTTGCTACCTCATCTTTACAGACATTAATATTATACGTCTGGTTATTTAGCAAGAATATCCTTT
>CAYSCK010000192.1:0-1679 GCA_964429525.1 uncultured Planctomycetia bacterium | reverse complement strand
GCGGTACTTCCCCAGGGTGTAAAGCAGGAGAAAATGGATTTTTTCACGGATGAAGAAGAAAAAACGCCTGAATTCAGCGCTCTTGCTTTAAATAACGAAGAGAAAGGGTTTTTATCAAAAAATGGACTTGAAAATGAGATTACCCTGATACAACTGCTCAACGAAAACAGCAAATGGCTTGCTTATTCTGCATTGATAAAAAAATGCCTGCTTGAGAAAAAAAGCGTTATATATCTTGTCCCTGACCATGGCAAGATCTACCCTGCGATAGAGCGCTTATGCCTTGGCATGAAACCTCTTATTATCAGTTCAAATACCAAACCTTGCGAATCCTTTAGTGCCTGGGAGAGAGCCAAAAATACTTCTCAATCCTTTGTCATGGGTACGCGTTCGGCAATATTTGCTCCTGTCAATAATCTTGGCCTGATCATAATGGATGAAGAAGAGCATTTTGCCTATAGACAGGACCAGATGCCGCACTACAGGGCAAAAGATCTGGCCATTGAAAGAACAAAAATTCATCGTTCTAAACTCGTGTTGGGATCTTTCAGCCCGACGCTTGAAACATACGCGGAGGCTAAGAAACAGGTTGGCGGATACATACAACTCGGGAGTCTCCAGAGTAAACCAGGCATTAAGCTTATTGACATGGCGCAAGAGAAAAGATTCGGTATGCGCAAAAATATAATTTCCGGCGTTCTTGAGCATTACATTGCCGATACGCTTGAAAAAAATGGCCGGCTGTTGATCTTTGTTAACAAAAAGGGATTTTCTACATTTCTTTATTGCAAAAAGTGCAAAACAACGCAAAGCTGTCCAAGATGCAGCGGCTCGCTCGTTTACCACTATAAAACCAAAACAGCCAGCTGCCCTAAGTGTAGTCACGAAGCTCCGTCGCCAGAGCTCTGCCCAAACTGCAAAAGCGCTTATATAAAATATTTTGGGTATGGAATAGAAAAAGCAGAAAGTGAACTTGCGCGTCTTTTTCCTTCCTCCAAGATAGAGACATATCAAAGAGGCCACAATAGGCCTTCAGGGCATGATATAATGCTTGCGACACAGAGCCTGTTTGAAGGCCCATTCTGGGAAGATTCAGTTTATGATACCGTTGCTGTCTTGGGATGCGAGGAGATGCTGGGCGCTTTTGACTTTCGCGCCACAGAGAGAACATTCGCCAGGCTTTTAAGATTATTTTCTCTTGCGAAAAAGCAGCTTCTGATCCAGACCCAGGTTACAGACAATAGTGCCCTTATATACCTGCAAAAAACAGATATAGAAGGTTTTTACGCGCAGGAGCTTAAGCAGAGAGAAGAACTGTCCCTGCCTCCGGCAGTATGCCTGGGAATAATTTTTGTCAGATCAACCGACCAGATAAAAGCAAAAAACTCAGTACAGAAAATTTTCAAAGATCTCAAAAAAGGTAAAATTACTGGACTGGATATTTTTGAACCGGTCGCATGCACGCCTTTTAAGGTGCGCGGCAACTACCGTTTCCAGATCTTGATCAAGTATGCAACGCTTGAACTGATAGACAAAAAATTAAGAAAAATAATTGAAAACCCCATGCACGGGGTTATAGTAACCTTTGATCCATCTGCGCTTTAGCAAACACAAAGTCAAAAGGTCAAAAAGACACAGAGTTACAAACCAAAATAACGCATGAGCATGAAAATTGTATT
>CAYSCK010000191.1:0-1690 GCA_964429525.1 uncultured Planctomycetia bacterium | reverse complement strand
TAGAAATAACATCGCAATCCATCCGGTTGATATAATCAATAATCTCGCCAAATTCAGAATAGCACATATGAGTATGTATTTGGGTATCGGGGTTGGTATTTGTTGCCAAATTGAATGACTTAACCGCCCAATCAAAATACTCCTGCCAATCGCGCTTCTTGATAGGAGCCTTCTCCCGGAAAGCGGCTTCATCAACCTGCACAATCTTAATCCCTGCTTTTTCGTAATCAAGGATCTCGTCCTTTAAAGCTAAGGAAATTTGGTAGGCCACATCCGCTATGGGAAGGTCTTCCCGGCAATAGCTCCAAGCGATAATCGTAACCGCTCCGGTCAACATACCTTTAACAGGCTTGTTGGTTCTTGTTTGCGCATATTTAATTTCGTCAAGTGTCATAGGGTCAGGCCTGGAGATATCTCCAAAAATAATCGGCGGACGGTAAACCCTGGTTCCATAAGATATCACCCAGCTATTTTGGGTTGCGGCGATACCGGAAAGTTTCTGGGCAAAAAATTCAACCATATCCGTTCTCTCGAATTCCCCATGCGCCAAAACATCCAGCCCTAAGTTCTCCTGGAATTTTATTAATTTGTCAATTTCGCCCTGGATATATCTTTTATATTCTGCAAGTGACACCCGGGCTCCTAAGTAGGCCGCCCTTTCGTTTCTTACTTCGGGTGTTTGCGGATAACTGCCTATGGTTGTCGTAGGAAATAACGGCAAACCTAATAATGCGTTGTGCCTTTTTCTTCTCTCCTCAAGGGTGGACTTCTTAACAAAATCATTTGGCTTAAGAGAGCCTATTCTTTTACGAACAGCCTCATTCTTGCCATAACTTCCTAATGTATGCCTCTTGGGAATTTTCTTTTTACCTATGAAACACTCACTAATCATTTTTATCTCAGCCAATTTCTCTTCGGCAAACGATAAACATTTCTTTAAATTAGCATCCAGCTTCTTTTCGATAGATAGAGAAATCGGGAGATGATAAAGCGGCGCGGCGTTAGAAACCATAAGTCTGGATACTTTCGCAGAAAGCATTTTTAGTTTAGCGACTGACGCGCTGAAATCATTCTTCCAGATATTACGCCCGTCTACCAATCCTGCTATAAGTGTTTTGTCTTTGGGAAAACCGTTTTTTAATATATATTCATAACTTGACTGGCCGCGAATAAAATCCAAGCCTATTGCCGAAACGGGAAGAGACAACAAATCCTGCATAAAATCCACCGAATCGTAATAAGTCATAAGCGTTATTTCGCATCCGGAATCCCCAAGCAAATGATATCCTTCTTTTATAAGCTCAATTTCATCTCTTTCTAAATCCATAACAAATGCCGGTTCGTCAATTTGCGCCTTTTTATAATTAGCTAAGATATCTTTGTAGACTTTCAATAACGCGATAAACAAATTCTTAAAGTCTTTTTTAGCAACCCCTTTGGATAATTTCAGGAAGGTAAATGGGCCTATAAACTGGGGGAATTGGCACTGTTTAAACTGAAGTACCATATTCTTATTATTTACCTTAAAAGAAGGGTTTTTTATTACATTAAAATCAGTAACCAGATAGTGATAATTCGTATTAAACCACTTTGTCATCTCTAATGCGCCTGAACCGCGGCAAAGTTCGTAATATTCGCTTAAATTCTTTGGGTCATAAAGACCGCATAATATGGCAATATCCAGCATAGG
>CAYSCK010000190.1:0-1715 GCA_964429525.1 uncultured Planctomycetia bacterium | reverse complement strand
ACTGGCAAACAGGGTTACCCGTCTGCCAATTATAGCCTGATAACTTCAAAGCCGTATCTCTACACTAATCAGCCTCTTCCTTATCTTTTGGCGCAACCGTATCTTCTTCTATAACAGCCAGAGCCTCACCAGGCTCAATAGTATCGCCCTCATGGGCTATTATTTCTATGATAGTGCCTGAGCACGGAGCCGGCACATTAAAAACCGCTTTATCTGTCGCCATCTCCACCAGGTCAGCGCCTTCTTCAACTGTCGCGCCCTCTTCGACATGCCAGAAAGAAACTGTCGCCTTCGTGATATTTTCGCCCAATTCCGGTAAAAAAACCTGCACCATTTAATCCTCCAAAGTTAATGAAACAAATAAGCCTGGCTTGTTTGTTTCATTAAATAAGCGTTAAGTTGAATACTTTAGCCGCGTTTTTAACTAAAAGAACCTTCATGGAATCCAGTGAAACGTCATCATCAAAGAAATCATTAATTGAGGCCATTTCAACATCCATGCCGCAGGATCTTATAAAAGAAAAGTACTTCTTATCTGTTTTTACATTCAACGAAAGGCCGTGGTATGTAACCCAATTTCTGACCCCAATACCTATAGATGCCACTTTATACGGCCCGACCCAGACCCCTGTTGCCTTGTACCTTCTGTGCGCGTTTAAGCCAAAATTATCGCGAAGCGTATCTATAACAACCTGCTCCAGGTTTCTTAAGTAAAGATGCAGATCTTTCTTGTACTGCCTCAGATCAAAAATCGGATAAAGGACTATCTGCCCCGGCCCATGATACGTAACATCCCCGCCTCGGTCTGCAAAACAGATTCCAACTCCGCATTTTTTCAATTCCGCTTCGTCAACCAGAATGTTCTTTCGCTCGGAACGCCTGCTTAAAGTAATAACATGCGGATGCTCGCATGTTATAAGCGTGCTTGAAACACTGCCCGACACAACGCTGGTTACCGCCTCTTTTTGTATGGAACAGGCCCTGAGGTAATCGACAATCCCTAAATCAATAATTTTACATTGCATATAATCAGTTAATTAAGCACGGTGAGACAAAATAAGCCTGGCTGAAAATGCCTCATTGTTCAAAGGATCTGGCGACTTCACCCAGAATCTCAGAAATACTGGGATGCGCGAAAATAGTGTTTCTCATACCGCTTGCCGTAATCTTATTACGCATCAGGATAGAAAAAGAATTGATAAGCTCCGATGCTTCTAAGCCGATGATCGATGCTCCCAATATCCTGCCTGATCTTTTTTCAAATATGACTTTCACAAAACCCTGCGTATCATCATGTATATGGGCCATCCCGACACTTAGAAAATGCACAACAACGGCCTTAAAATCAGCGCCGAAATTTTTTGCCTCCGCTTCGCTTAAACCGATACTTGAAATCTCAGGAGAGCAAAAAACGCTTGAAGGTGTTACGGTATAATCCCGCTTTATCGGCCTTGAAAACATATTGTTCACAGCCAGCTCTCCTTCATAAGCCGCCACATGAGCGAGCATATAACCGCTTATACAATCACCCGCGGCAAAAACACCGCGCCTTGACGTCCTGAGTTCAAAGTCGGCAGAGATCGCGCCTCTCTCCAGATTGATATCTACCCCGTCCTCCCAGATCCCGCTTGAAACAGGCGCGCGGCCTACCGACAACAGGACCTTATCGTAATCCCCGATATTTAAATCATTGGAATTGTTCAGAGAAACACTGA
>CAYSCK010000189.1:0-1716 GCA_964429525.1 uncultured Planctomycetia bacterium | reverse complement strand
TTTTGATTTTTCATAACTTACGTAAATACAATGCGTTGCGTCAAAATTTCTATTGCTTTTTTCTCCTAACCCCTGCTATTCTATAGGCATATCTGCGATTAAGCCGCCTTTAACCAGGAGCAACGGATATGCCTATTATAAATCCACGCATCAGATTTATTGAGAAGTTTCTTGAAAATTTTAATTCCGCGTTCTCAACAAAACATCAAAGATCGATCTTCAGGGAATTCATTTACGCGATGTTTTCAAGCTGCAATCGCATGTCTCTTTCGGCCATCGCCAATAACACCGCCGTAAATTATCAAAAGCTGCAATATTTTTTCTCAGAAGCCAACTGGGATACAAAAGAACTCAATAGTATCCGTATAAAAATACTGCAAAATCAAAGAACGACAAAAGCTAACAAAGACGGTGTTTTGGCCATTGATGATACGGCCTGCCCTAAACCGCACGCTTTAAAAACCGAAGGCGCGCAAGTGCAATACTGCGGATGCTTAGGCCGCGAGGAAAACGCCAATGTTGCCGTTGCTTCTTGTTTTGTATCTGAATCCAAGCATTTTCCCGTAGACTTTAAATCTTATCTGCCTATTACAACGCCGAACCCTAAAGATTTTAAGAGCAAGCTTGATTTAGCCAAAGAACTCATTGACGATGCCCTGGATAAAAAAATACCTTTTTCTTCCGTTGTCGTAGACGCATGGTATACGTCAACTGACCTGATAGAGTTTAGCGCAGCCAGGGGCTTAACCTTGGCGGCTGAAGTCAAAATCAATAGATCCATCTTCTTCACGCATCCAAAGACTAAACAGCGGCGATACCTCACAGGTGATAAGCTAATACCTCTTATCAAAGAGTTTTATGCGCATAAGCTTAAAAACGTATCCATTCCAACAAGCGATGGAACAGATAAGAATGTTTTAACCTACAGCTTTGAAACAAAACTCAAAGACTGTAAAGTGCCGGTAAGAGCTATCTTTGTCTTTAATAAATGGTCTAAAACCGATGATAAGGATGTTCATATCCTGATTACGACTGATCTGAATATGTCCGTGCGTTGCGCTCTTTTGACTTATCTCCTGCGCTGGGGCATTGAAGAGTCTTTTCGAGAGCTTAAAGATACGTTTTGTTTTGACCAATATCAAGTGCGAGGCCAGGAACAGATCCAAAGACATTGGATTATGGCATTCCTGGCTTGGACGCTTACGTACTGGATCAAACAAAACGGCTGTTTATCGAAAATCCTCGAACATGCGCCTCAGACAATAGGAGAATGCAAACTGGCTGTAGCATCCCTCATTATTATCGACTCAAGCTTCCTCCTGTCAAAGAACAAAGATCTTGCTGCCCAACTTTACAACATCAAATCAGAACGATTCAAAACGAAGCTGAAAAACTAACAAACTCCTATATAGAATTAAACTAAATCCAATAAATTTTTTATTACCCTTCGACCATTTCCACTTTTAAGAAATCTTTCTCCACTCAAAGCTAACGTCTTACTTGAAAATTCTTCTACTTTAACCAACTCCCATGGTCTATATGCCTTGGCAGAAACGTTCTCACCTCTATTATGTTGACGCAGTCGATTAAAAACATCTCTTGCAACACCAACATAAAGTCGTCTGTTTATTTTGCTTCTCAAAATATAAACATTCACTTTGAGCCATCCACCACAAAAGCGTTGGCGGTCACGCCCGATAATCAACAAAATTTTCA
>CAYSCK010000188.1:0-1753 GCA_964429525.1 uncultured Planctomycetia bacterium | reverse complement strand
TCTCAGAAGGCTTGCCGATTTCTATAAGAATATTGGCAATAACTTGCCGTGTTATAGGATCTTCACTGCGCAGATTCTCGACTAGGGAATTACAGGCAGGTTTACCAATCTTTATTAATCCTTGGGCTGAAATCTGTCTTATCGGCTCATCAGTACTTTCAAGACCCACAATTGAAGCCCTTGCGCCGGATTCTCCCAATGTTTTAATGGCTTCAAAAGCATATGCTCGTTGAATATCAGGAATGTTTTGATAAGACAATACCTCTATTAATCTATACAAAGTTTGCGGGTTGGCGGTTTCTTTTAGTTCTTTAAGACCGAATTTTCTTACGCCATCATCAGAATTCAGAACCCTTTGTAAAAGCCTATCCTGTATATAGCTACCGGATAAATTTGCCTGTTTGATAACCTGAGCAGCGGTTAAACGCACATATTCATCGGGGTCGTTTAAGGCTTTATTGAAATAGTCCTTGGTAACGGAGAAAGAAAATCTTCCTAAAGAGGAAACCACTTGTCTACGCACATAAGGATTTGGATCCTGCAAATGAGAAACAAGCGAACTAATAATCTTTTGTGAAACTGCGAAATTACCTAAAACCCTGGCAGTAGCTGCGCGTGCCTGCCAATCACTATCCTCTAATCCCTGAATTATCCCTAAAGAGATTAAATTACCCAATTGAGGATTCGGACTGATAGCAAGTCTTCCCAGGCTAACCACTGCTGCCTTGCGTACAGAGGCATTCTCGTCTTGTAAACGCTGCATTAAAGGACCTATTGCATCCCAACTACCGGCAATTCCTAACTCAATAGTTTGACCACCATGGGTATATATATTACTACTATAAAATCCCAAGGCCTGAGCAGCAGCTTTACGCACCTTTGCTGAAGGATCTTTTAAGCTCTGAATAAGTGAGCCTAAAGCCTGTTGATGCGGCATCTGGGCTAAAGCAATGGCTGACCTCCAACGAATATCCTCATTTGCATTGCTTAAACCGTTAACGAGTAATCTAACAGAAGCCTGCGTATCATTGATTTTAAGCAAGGCGTCTAATGCGCCCTCTCGTACGGAATAAGCATCTGAGCCAAATGCTTCAATTAAAGAAGGAATCGCTGTTACTCCTACTTTAGCAAGCAACTCTACTGCTTTTTTTCTTTCAAGAGGGTTCCAATGGCTTAATCTTTCTACTAAGGGTTTGACCGCTTCTTGGCCAATGCTCGCTATGGTATTTTGCACCATCGCCTTTTCACTATCTGAAATTCCTAATAAAGGTTTAACTGCTGGCTGGCCGATTTGGATAAGCGACTGTTTAATCGAGTCTTTTCCTGAGCTTTTTAACATATCTACTAATGGCTTTGCTGCTTCCTCTGCCCTTAATCTTCCCAATGTTGATACAGCGATATTTACCACATCATCATTATCATCTTTTAGCCTTTCCATAAAGGGTTTGATTATCTCCGGGTTATTACTCCTTGCCAAAACCTTTGCGGCTACTAGGCGAATATATTTATCGTCATCTTTTAAGGCCTTAAGAAGAGTATCTGTGGGGTTACTTCCATTAATCTTAATTATTGTCTCTGCAACCAAATCGCTATCGGGTCTGGAATCATAATAAGAGCCAGTATTTTTAAGCTTAAGCAAAACCTCGATAGCGCGGGTATCTTTTAATTGTGCTAAAGACTCAAGAGCCACTTCTAGCTTTATGTTTTGATCTTGTATTATTGCTTTTAAAGAAGAATAGGTATTACTAGAAGA
>CAYSCK010000187.1:0-1798 GCA_964429525.1 uncultured Planctomycetia bacterium | reverse complement strand
GAGCCGTTACCAAAATCTAAACCTTAGGGCGAGTTGCGCATTTTTAGTTGGATTTACTGCGATGCGAAGCACTACTTCGGCTCTTAAGCGGAGCTTGAAATAATTTTTCCAAAGAACAACCACCAACTTCGTTGGTGGACTCTATTAAGACGTGGTCCTCCGCCCTTCGCTCCCCACCACCAACTAAGGTCGGTGGCTTAGAATAAGAGTTAAAGCTATTTCTTGCGGGCGGATTTAAGCCGTTTGATTTCGTCGCGTAGACAAGCGGCTTCTTCAAATTTCAAATTTCTCGCGGCAAGTTCCATATCATGCTGTAACAGCGACACAAGCGAATCAAATTCATATTCTTCAGTTCTCTGGCCCGCAAGCCCGGCTAAGTAAGATTTAGCGCCCTCTTCCTCTTTTAAAGACTCACGGATCTCTTTCTGTATAGTCGTAGATGTTATGCCGTATTTTTCGTTGTATTCAAGCTGGATCTTCCTGCGCCGGTTGCTTTCATCAATCGCCATCTTCATGGAATCCGTTATTTTTTCAGCATACATGACAACTTCGCCGTTAATATTTCGCGCCGCCCTTCCGCAAAGCTGAATCAAAGAGACACCAGAGCGCAGGAACCCCTCTTTGTCGGCATCCAGAATAGCGACCAAAGATACCTCAGGCAGATCAAGCCCTTCGCGCAAAAGGTTCACTCCGATAACACAATCAAAAACCTTCTTCCTGAGCTTTCTCAGTATTTCAATACGATCAATAGTCTGAATCTCAGAATGCAGGTATTCCACTTTTAGAGATCTGTCCTTTAAATAAAAACTCAGGTCTTCTGCCATCTTTTTTGTCAATGTTGTAACAAGTACGCGCTCATTCTTCTTTGCGCGCTCACGTATAAGGGCTTCAAGATCTTCTATCTGCCCTTTAACGGGTTTTACCGTTATCACGGGATCAGGTATGCCCGTAGGCCTTATCACCTGCTGGGCTGAAACACCTTTTGATTTTTTGATCTCAAAAGCCCCGGGTGTCGCGGAAACAAATATTTCTTCTTTCACCAGTTCTTCAAATTCATCGAATTTCAACGGCCTGTTATCCAGGCACGACGGAAGCCTGAAACCAAAATCAACCAGGACGGTCTTTCTCGCCTTATCACCCTCATACATACCTCGTATCTGAGGAAGGGTCACGTGGCTTTCATCCACCACGACAAGGTAATCATCCGGAAAATAATCCAAGAGGCAGAACGGCCTTGATCCCGGCTCACGAAAAGACAAGTGACGGGAATAATTCTCGATTCCATGGCAATATCCGACTTCGCGCAGCATCTCTAAGTCATAACGTGTTCTCTGTTCAAGCCGCTGAGCTTCTAAAAGCTTATTCCTCATCCTGAGACTTTTAAGGCTGTCTTCCAACTCCGATTCAATGTTTTTTAAAGCCGGATCTATTGATTCCTTCGCGACAATATAATGCTTGGCTGGATATATGCCGATCCTATCCAGGTCACCCAATTTATTATTCGTCACAGGGTCTATTTCATATATCTTTACGATCTCCTCAAACGAAAGCTCAATTCTGACAGCCCGCTCTGAATACGCGGGATATACATCCACGACATCTCCCTTAACGCGGACTTTGCCGCGCGTAAAATCAAAATCATTGCGTTCATACTGTATGGTCATAAGCCTCTTTATAACATCATCGCGGTTTATCCGCTGCCCCCTGCTTATAAAAACCATAAATTCCCTGTAATCTTTGGGCGATCCGAGATTATATATGCAGGAAACCGACGCTACTATCAGCGTATCAGGCCTTG
>CAYSCK010000186.1:0-1851 GCA_964429525.1 uncultured Planctomycetia bacterium | reverse complement strand
CCCCCGCAACCAGTTTAATCTCTCGAACTCCACATAGAGAGATAGAAAAAGCCCTGATTGGGATAACCAGTTAGGGCTGTTTTTATGTGTCGATGTGTTAAAGACTTGGGACATTATTTCTATGGTAGTTTTCCTAGTTTCGATCTCCTTGTTTCGTCTTTCCGCAGGCCCGTCGATATAAGCCCAGCAAGTCGCGCAAAACCATTGATTTATCTCTGAATTCGCGCTTAGTTTATGATTCCTAGTTAATGGCATTATCGTCGATATTTGCCATTATTTGAATCGTATTTTGGGCATTAACTCTTAACCTAAGCCACCGACTTTAGTCGGTGGTGGGGAGCGTGGGGGTGAAAGCCCCACACCTTATAAAGTCCACCAACGAAGTTGGTGGTACAATGTTCTTCGATGAAAAAGTACAGTCGTTCGGCACACGCCGCCTATGAAATCAAATATCACTTCGTCTGGTGCCCCAAGCATCGGTTTCGTATCTTGGATGGCGAAATCAAGTCATGGTTTCAGCGGGCGATCAGCGAAGTTTGTGAAGCCTTGGACGTGCTGATTGTAGAGGGTTGCATCAGCAAGGATCACGCGCATCTGTGTGTTTCAGCGCCGCCTAAGTTGTCGCCAAGCCTGATCGTCCAGAAGATAAAAGGACAGACCGCCGAGCGCATCTTTCGGGAGTTTCCGCAACTCACCAAGCGCTATTGGGGCCAGCACTTTTGGGCAAGAGGCTATTTCGTGTCGACCGTGGGCATCGATGAAGCCGCGATCAAAAAATACATCAAAGAGCAATCTGACGATGACACATCAGACAAACAAATGAGATTTTGGAAGTAAGAAGCCACCGACAAAGTCGGTGGTGATTCACTCAAGAAGTTCTGCGTAATTTTTTTATCTCCCATAGACTTAAAGGCAATTCACCTAAAACAATACTTAATTTAATGCAGGCAATTAAGTCGTTTTGTAGTTTTTTGGTTAAGAGAAATCATCTCTCGCAAAATCCTTTTGATGGGCTCGAAAAGCCTAAGCTATCAAGAAAATTGCCAGTATTTTTAGATGAAGAGGAAGCGAGAGATTTGTTACAAACTTGCATTGCTCTAAAAAGAGAGTATAAGTCAAAGCGGTTGAGGGATATTGCTATAGTAGCTTTGTTCCTTTTTACGGGTATTCGCCGAAAAGAGCTATTGAATTTGAAGCTTAATGATCTTAATTTAGAGAGGGGATACATAAGAGTTTTTGCTAAGAATAAAGAGCGAATAGTGCCTTTAAATGAAACTGTCAAAGATTTTTTAGCAGACTATCTCAAGGTTAGACATATCTCTACTTATTTCAATACAATAAGTTGGAGAGATAAGAGACAAAAACACCGGACAAGATTGGTTAACAAAGCGATCTTAGAACTTCCAAAATAGCCTTAGCCGTTTTGATTTCGACTATTTTTTAGGAGAAATCAAGGGGGCAATCATAGAGACGAAAGAAATAACAAAAAAGGGTCAGACTGGACTGACCCTTTTGTTTTTTGTGCTAGCATATTGTATTATGGAATCTACCCACTTTTATCAAAACTGCTTATATCTCATCTAGATAGAAAAGGTTCTGAAATCAAAGATTTCACTTTTCAAGGGCTGACCCCTTTATTTCTTTGGCATTTTTATTTCAGAGGCGTATAATACAGACAGTTTAGATTCAAAAAATACCATTGGAGGTAATGTATGGAAATTATAATAGGCACATTGGCTGCAGGTCTGCTGGTGTGTGGTATATTTTCCATTAAATTTATTTTTGAACCGTCGAAAAAGCAAGACCTTGACCGCCAGAGCGGAGAATTGAACAAGACTCTGGCTGAACTTA
>CAYSCK010000185.1:0-1865 GCA_964429525.1 uncultured Planctomycetia bacterium | reverse complement strand
CATCTTCATCTTAAAAGTTATCCCGACAATAGCGATCAATGGCAGAGGTATCATGAAAATTAAAAACAGAATGGCAAAAAGCGTTTCTTTCAGCATCTCCCTGCCGCTGAAATACAGAACAAGCCCGCTTATGACCAATAGCGACGAAAAAGCAGAAGTGAAATAGACCCTCAACAAAGCGCTTATCACATGGATAACCAGCCCAGCGATCAACAGCCAAAGCCCTATCGCCGCAGGTTTAGGCCTGATAGAAAAAAGCTTCTCCCTCTTGAGCCAGAGCACATAAAGAGAGACGAAAGGCACGAGAAACCCGTGGCTGTAATACGAATCTTTCGCGTTCCATCTGTCAACCATCCACCATATCGTGGGAGAATAAATGACGAGCAAAAACGCGGTAATTATCGCCGGCCTGACATATTGCGGCTTGATGTATTTTGTTAAAGTCTTTTTCATAACGATCACCTCGTTTGATTACCGCCGTTTAGGATCGGTTCCGGGCAGCATTATTATCGTGTTTCCCATTTCACATCATATTTGCCGGATATATGCATCAATAGTGCCGCTATCGCCGCGCAATTCAACGCGCAAAATTCATAAGGCACATAGAGCAGTCTCAAAGCAGAACCTAATTTAATATTCAAATGATCCATCAGCGCCCCTATCATCGCCAGGCAATAAAACACAGCCTGCGCCATAAAAACAATATTATAAAAACTCCCCTTATTCATTATAAAAATATTGGCAATAAAAGCTGAGATCAGGAAATACGGCACCAGGAGGCGCATGAGTTTGTGAGAGATAAGTTCAAACGCCAATAGCCCTTTTTTGAAAGGGTTCAAAGCGTCGGAGAATATCGCGAATATCTGAAAATTACCAGCGAGAGTGCGCACTTTGCGGGTGAACTCCCTCTCCGTCGTCTCCGACACCGTATCGTACGCCTTCGCCTCAGGCTCAAAAACAACCCGCTTATCAAGCATAAGCGCGTTAAGCGGCACAAAAACATCGTCGAGCAATATATTCTCAGGAAGATATCTGAAGAGCTCGCGCCTAATGGCGTATATCGCGCCTGTTGCCCCTGTTAACGCGCCGAGCGCTCCTTCAGCCTTCCTTAAGGATTTTTCATATTCCCAATAAAGCCCGAGCCCCTTGCCGGTGCCTGAAGATTTATCTTCAATCATCAATTCTCCGCTTACCGCTCCGATATCCTCATCCGCGAAATTAGCGACAAGCTTTTTGATGGCATCGCGGTCAAAACGCTGGCGCGCGTCGGCAAAAATAAATATCTCCCCCTGCGCGTCCTTGGTCATCTTATTTATCATGGACGGCTTGCCTATCCTCTTAAACGAAACAGCGTAACGGATACCTTGCTCCTGGGCGAATTTTTTAATGATCTCATATGTCTCGTCGCTTGAACCGTCGGAACCGATAATGATCTCCAGCTTATCGCGCGGGTAATCCAGAGATAAAAGATTGGTTATCCTCGCCGAGATATTCTTCTCTTCATTATAAGCTGAAACGATCACCGAGACTGGCGGACAGATATCCTTCTTTGCCACCCGGATAGAGACAACAGAAGAAAACACCGCCATAACCAGCGGATATCCGAGGTAAGTGTAGATTATAATTCCAAGGCTGATGAAAAAAAGTATAGTCATTGTCAGTCTTCAGTCTTCAGTCTGTGCGTACCGCAAGAGGCTAAGCCTTGAGATTAATCTTTCGCTTGACCTTGCAAGAGGCTAAGCCTTGAGACCTATTTTTCGCCTTCAAAGACTTAGCCTCTGGATTCGTCCCTGCCTGTCCGGCAGGCAGGCCTCGTCCTTTCGTCTTCTCGTCTCTCAGCTTTTAGCCTGTGACCTGTAGCTTGT
>CAYSCK010000184.1:0-1894 GCA_964429525.1 uncultured Planctomycetia bacterium | reverse complement strand
AAAGCTGTCATGGTATACTGGCCATTGAACAGGATAAAAATACTGAAATGACATTCGCAAACAAAATAACTCTTTTCAGGATAATCAGCATACCATTTTTCGTCGCCTGCCTTATCTTCTACACGCCTGAGAAGAGCCATCTCAAGATCATCGCGCTCTCGATCTTTCTCTTAGCCATCATATCTGACGTGATCGATGGCTATATCGCGCGCGCAAAGAGGCAAAAAACCAAAGCAGGGGCCATCCTGGACCCTCTGGCCGATAAAGCCCTGCTCATAACAGCTTTTATTTTTGTGCGGCATGTAAGCATCCAATATTTCAGCGTCACGCTGCCTCTCTGGGTGCTCCTGATAGTTATCAGCCGTGACATAATAATATTGATCGGCAGCGGAATACTCCTTGCCACCGGCAATAATATTGAGATCAAACCTACCTGGTGGGGAAAACTGACGACCTTCTTTCAGATGATAACAATAATAAGCGTAATACTGGAATTAAGAGGCGCCTGGATCTTCTGGTGCATAGCCTCAGTATTCACGATCATTTCAGGGATTGACTATGTACGAAAAGGCATCAATGCCTTAAACAACCCGGAACATGGACACAACTCTCACAAAACTGATCATAGGGCTGGTATTTAGCTATTTGCTTGGGTCAATACCTACCGCCTATATTTTCGGCAGGATAACCAAGGGCATAGATCTAAGAAAATGCGGCTCAGGAAACTTGGGCGCGACCAATGCCTTCAGAGTCTTAGGTAAGACAACCGGCACGATCGTCTTAATACTCGACATTTTAAAAGGCACTATCGCCGTTTTGTCAGCCGCGCTTTTATTCTATTCTGAAAATCCTACCGTATCAAAGAACCTCTATATCTGCCTTGCCGCGATCATGGCTGTCTCAGGCCATAACTGGACAATATTCCTGAAATTCAAAGGAGGCAAGGGGATCGCAACCAGCCTCGGCTCCTTGATAGCCTTCTCAGTCCTGATACCAAAATTTATTTTAATAGTCGCACTGGTCATATGCCTGTGGCTTGCGATCTTTCTATACTCAGGTTTTGTTTCTCTGGCATCGGTCATCGCCTCAGCACTTTTACCGCTGTTGGCGATCCTGTTCCAGCTTCCAAAAGAGATAATCGGCTTTGTCTTTATTATCGCTGTTTTTTCGTTAATACGCCATAAACCTAATGTTTACAGGCTGTTACAAAAAAAAGAAAGCCGCTTCAATACCCGCGCATTCCTCTCTAAAATCTTCAAAAAATCTTAAAGGTAACGCTTTCCCAATACAACGGTTTCGCATTGAATTCAATCGTTTATCTATGCTATATTTTTATTGCATAAGGATCTGGACGGAAGCCGAGTTGTCCGACTAAGTATCTTCAGCAATTTTGCATGACAACTCGGCTATTGCTTTATATGGAGACCTACAATGAGAGACATGATATTTAAAAACATGACTTCGCAGGACAGGAAGAAAAGGGTCTTATGGGCGTCTGAGACCATAAATGAGGACGGTATCCTCACGAAGATCCATAAGTACCTTATTTATATCGTCAAAGAAGTTAAAAAAGAAGAGGCGCACAAAACTGAGAAGCCTGAGGTTTTTGTCATAAAACACCGGAACACAAAAGACAAGACAGAAAAATTCCAGATAAAGATGAAGGGCAGCGTATATTGCCTGGCAAAAGAAAAATGTTACTATGTATCGTTTTGTCATACGTTAAAAATTGACCTCTGTCAATCCATCCTTGAAACAAATCAATAATACAAATTGCAACAGTGAACAACCACCGACTTTAGTTGGTGGTTGTTCTTTGGGAAAATTGTTTCAAAGCATAGCGACTGCCGAAGGAGAGCAGAAAATCCAGCGGCGCCTAACGGCGCAAAAATGC
>CAYSCK010000183.1:0-1951 GCA_964429525.1 uncultured Planctomycetia bacterium | reverse complement strand
GCCTGAATGATTTTTTAAAGAACATCGTAGTGTTGATTCCACTTGTAAGCTCAATTAGACAAGATCAGCTAGATGTAAGATATTTTATGGTTCGAGCTTTGGTCTATGTGGGTTGCCTTGTGTTTATTTTTCGTCAGGGACGCAACAAACATCCCTGACGGAAAACAGACCCAAGATGACGTTATTGCCACCTCATAATTTAAATATGAGAGCATAATAAAATATCGCTCCAAAAATGCAGGGATATTTGCTATCATATTAATCGTTATTTAATTGATAAGCGTTAACGCGTATTTTCTGAATTATAATTAAATGGAGCGATCATGCCGGAAGTGTATCTGAACGTGAGATTGCTGGAAGTGACAAAGGATGCTATAGCGCTTATATATGCCGCATGCAGGCAATGCTATTCGCCGAAGTTCGCCGGAGATCTCTTTGATGAAAAAATTGAAAATTCTCAGAAGCAGGCTGAGTTTATCCGCAAGGTCGTTGCTTCAGGCCATGAGAGCCCGCTTGAACACGTCAAATTCACCTTTGCGGTTGAGGGGATCTCAAGAGCGCTGTCGCATCAGCTGGTGCGTCATCGCCTGGCTTCATATTCGCAGCAGAGCCAGCGTTATGTGAAAGAAGCCAATTTTGATTATATTATTCCTCCTTCAATAGCCGCTGATAAAGGCATGAGGGAAGAGTTTTTGAATAGCATGTCCGCCATACAGGCCAGTTATAATAAACTTTCAGACAAGTTGAAAGACGCAGGCAGGACCGGGGAACGCGCCAATGAAGATGCGCGTTTTGTCCTGCCTCAGGCAGCCGAGACAAAGATAGTGGTTACAATGAATGTAAGGGAGCTTTTGCATTTTTTCCACGTGCGTTGCTGTGCGCGCGCGCAGTGGGAGATAAAACGGCTTGCTGACAGGATGCTCGGAATTTGCGTTGAGAATCTGCCTGAAGTGTTTAAAGGAGTTGGCGCCAAGTGTTATGATCTGGGGTATTGCCCTGAAGGGGAAAAATTCACCTGCGGTAAATATCCTCTGAAAGAAAAAGTTTTAGGCAGGAAGTAAAAATAGCCTGGTTTTTATAGGAAAATTGCTTAAATAGAAGGCAAAAGTGGGGAAGATAAACTTAAATATAAGGCAAAAGCAAGGTGATGGATATGGACTGGAAAATAATTTTAGCGACTTTTACGGCGGTCTTTGTGGCGGAACTCGCGGATAAAACACAGCTCGTTGGGATAAGCATGGCGTCTAAATCCGGCAAGCCGGTACAGGTCTTATTAGGTTCGGTTGCCGCCTATATTATTGTTACCGCGCTTTCTGTTATTGTCGGAGCTGTAGCCGCGAAATACCTGAAGCCTGATCTGATAAAACAGGTTGGGGCTTGTCTATTCGTGATTCTCGGGATCCTTATGTTCTTCGATAAAATATGAACCATAGCGCAAAACAGGCTTTTTTGAAGATTGTTGTTTTTGTGGGTATGGGCCTATTACTTGCTTCCTGCGCCAGCGTTCCTCCCTCCGGCACTATCACTGATATAATTTATAAACCTCTGGATACATCTTTTGTAAGGCATGGTATTTATCACACTATAGGCCCTGCTGAAACGGTTTATCGTATAAGCAAGATGTATGATGTGCCTATAGAGTCTATATTTAAGGCGAATAATATCTCTGATCCAAAAGAATTAAGGATAGGTCAGAAATTATATATACCTGAAGCCGCGCCTTTACGGCCCGTGATCCCGGTATTTAAATCCGCCAAGTGGAGATATATCGTTATTCATCACAGCGTCACGGATTCCGGGGATGCCCAGTCCCTGGATGCTATCCATCGGCGCCGCGGTTTTGACAGGGGCCTCGGATACCACTTCGTCATAGATAATGGCACAAGCACCCGTATCGACGGCCAGATTGAAGCGTCGCCGAGGTGGATAAAGCAGATGGATGGCGCTCATT
>CAYSCK010000182.1:0-1961 GCA_964429525.1 uncultured Planctomycetia bacterium | reverse complement strand
ATGAATCTCTTTTTCATATTGGGTTACTTTACCACAGCGTCTATATTTTGTCAATGCGGCTTGCAAGGCAAGAGTTAAAAGTCAAAAGGTCACAAGGTCACAATTTAAAACAACTTAAAAACGAAAAAACATAAAAACTTAAGAACACACATATTTATAATCTTCTTTTTAGTTTTTTGGTCTTTCAGTCTTTTTGATTAGCGCTAACCGCTCACCGCTCACCGAACACCGTTCTTATCAGAATTTATGGACTATTTGCCTGATTTCTAATACAATAGCGCCATGCTGAAAATAGGAAAACTTAAACTCCAGTCAAACGTGCTCCTGGCCCCTCTGGCCGGCATAAGCGATTCCGCATTTCGCCTCATCTGCCGTGAATTCGGCGCAAACTTTACTTTTGTTGAGATGATCAATGCCCGGGCGCTCTCGCACAAGAACAAGAAGACAAAAAAGATGCTGGTCACAGACCCAAAGGACAAACCCATAGGCATACAATTAATCGGCTGTGAAACGCCTTATATCCTCAATGCCATAAGCGTTATAGAAAAATACGATTTTGATCTCCTGGATTTTAACGTAGCCTGCCCGGTCAAGAAAGTCTGCAGAAGAGGCGAAGGCGCGGCACTCATGAAAGATCCGGAAAAAATAAGAGATATTTTAAAAGCGATCAGGGCGCGCTGGCAAAAACCCCTGACCATAAAACTTCGCAGCGGATGGGACACAACATCGCAAAACGCAAAAGATATTGCCCTTCTTGCCCAAGATTGCGGCATAGAAGCCATATTCATCCACGGCCGCGACAGGCAGCAATTTTACAAAGGCACTGTTGACTATAAAATAATAAAAGATGTCAAAAAAAATGTCTCTGTGCCTGTAATAGCCAGCGGAGATATCTGGTCAGCCATGCATGCAAAAAAGATGTTTGAAGAAACAGGCTGTGACGCGGTACTTGCCGCGCGCGGCGCATTGGGCAACCCTTGGATATTCAGAGAAATTGACCAGTATTTCACGCACAACAGGCAAATCGATCCTCCTTCGACGGATGAGATAATCAACACCCTGCTCCACCACCTCGACTTATCAATAACCGAACATGGGGAAAAGAACGCTGTCCCCATTATGCGCAAATTCGCGGGATGGTACTTCAGGGGCCGTAAATTTGTGCGCACATTGCGCCAGAATATAAACCCGGTCAGGACAAAAGAAGAATTCGCAGCCGTCCTCCAGTCATTGCGGGAGCTATGAATTTATGCTATGCTTTTGATGTTAATATGAGCCGGAGGAATTATATTGAATAAAAGAATATTGACTTTAGCACTGCTTATATCGGCTTTTAGCGTTAATCCAGCCTGTGCTGAAAAATTCAGCTCATATACCTCAACATCAACTGATTACACAACTCAAAATAATAATTTAAAAATAACCGCGACTCCCGCGATCCCAAAGACTGTCATAACCTCTTCCCAAGGGCCAGCCATGGCAGAACCGAAAAAACTGGAAACTATCTCTATTCCTGTTCAACAAGATATCAGCACCCAAATCCCTGCTGCCATTCAACCGGCTTATAAACCCCAGTTAACGGCCATTAAACCTGTTTCAACAATGAACCAGCAAAAAATTACCGTGCCTTCTTTTGAAAAACAATTCCAGGCAATGATCAAAGAACAGGAAATCAAACTGAAAAAGAAGATGACTTTCATGGAATCCATCATGAATGAAATCCAGCGTTATGGCATGTTCATAGTGCTCATACTGGTACTTCTTGTCATCCTGTACGCGGTACATAAAGACAAGGCTCCTCAGGTCCCGTCTCAAACACAAAAACCCACAGAGTTACCCAAGAAAAATATCTGGCACGAAGATTTCTAAGTGAATCAACAAAGACTTTATCGGTGGCCTCTAAGAGGAAAAAATCGTTCAAGGCGTAGCGACTGTCCAAAGGAGAGCGCAAAATCAGGCGG
>CAYSCK010000181.1:0-1964 GCA_964429525.1 uncultured Planctomycetia bacterium | reverse complement strand
GTAACGGTTTCCAGGTCCTGGTAAAAGCCGGGCTTCTTCCCGGCAATGATTCTTTTGATCAGGAAGTGACGCTGTCAAATAATGATTGCGGTGTTTTTCAGGATAGGTGGATATATTTGAAGTCCTCAGCATCCGGTTCTGTGCCGCAAAGCAGATGTGTATGGACTCAAGGGTTGCCTGAGGTTATTTATTTACCTATAGCTCATGGTGAAGGTAAATTTATACCAAAGAGCGAGGAAGTTTTAGAGCGGTTGAAAAATAACGGGCAGGTAGTCTTTCAGTATTGTGATGCGCGCGGCCAATCAGGCGATTATCCGGTTAATCCCAATGGTTCTATGGACAGTATAGCCGGTATCTGCGACAGTTCAGGCAGGGTCTTCGGCCTGATGCCGCATCCTGAGCGGCATCTGATCAGTTTGCAGAATCCGCATTGGACGCGCGAGGGGTTGAAGCGGCATGGTGATGGTTTTAAAATATTTTTGAACGCGATAAATTATTTTAAATAAGATCTAAGCGATGGAAGGTGAGGGATCATGATCGATAAGGATTATCCGAAACACTATTGCGGTCTGTTCGGGATCTATGGCGCTCCTGAGGCGAGTTATCTTATTTATCTCGGGTTATATGCCTTACAGCATCGCGGTGAAGAGTCATGCGGCATCGTAACGAGCGACTCAGACGAACTTTATCTGCATAAGGACATGGGGCTTGTTGCCGATGTTTTTAATGATGAGAATCTGAAACTTTTAAAAGGCGACCGCGGAATAGGGCATGTGCGTTATTCTACAACCGGCTCCAGCCTTGTTAAAAACGCGCAGCCGTTATTCGTTGATTATCTGGGTAATTCTTTGGCGGTCGCGCACAACGGAAATCTTGTAAATACAGAGCCTTTAAGGCGCGAGCTTGAAAGGGCCGGGTCTATTTTTCAGACGACATGCGATAGCGAGATATTTGTGCATCTGATGGCCCGCTCCAGATCAACGGATATGGTTGACAGGCTTAAGAGCGCGCTCAAGCGCGTTAAAGGTGCTTATTCTCTTGTATTTCTGACGGAGGATGAGCTTATCGGCGTGCGTGACCCTAACGGTTTCAGGCCGCTCTGCCTTGGGAAAAAAGGCGATGCTTATTGTCTGGCGTCTGAGACATGCGCGTTTGATCTTATAGAAGCGAAATTCGTAAGAGAGGTAGAACCCGGAGAGATAGTGCGCATTACAAAAAAAGGCGTTGAATCTATCCGTTTCGCGCCTGTGTCTGAAAAGAGCGCTAATTGTATTTTTGAGCATATTTATTTTTCAAGGCCTGATTCAATAGTTTTCGGAGAGACGGTGCATCTTGTCCGCCGGAAGCTTGGAGAAACTCTGGCAAAGGAGCATCCGGTTGACGCGGATTTTGTCGTACCGATACCTGATTCCGGGACTTCCGCGGCATTGGGCTATGCCCATGCTTCGGGCATACCTCTGGAGTTCGGGGTTATCCGCAACCATTATGTTGGCCGTACGTTTATACAGCCGAATCAGAGCATACGCGACCTTGGGGTCAGGGTTAAATTTAATATTTTACGCGAGGTGGTGCGGGGTAAACGCGTTGTTATCGTAGATGATTCAATAGTGCGGGGCACGACTTCCAAGATAAGGGTCAAGAATTTTCGTGACGCCGGCGCAAAGGAAGTCCATATGCGCATATCCTGCCCGCCGCACAAGCATCCGTGTTTTTATGGCATAGATTTTCCGAGTGGCGGGGAGCTGATCGCCAACCGCTATTCAATGAAAGAGATCAAGGATTATCTTGAGGTTGATTCATTGGGTTATCTGAGCCTCAAAGGCATGCTTGGGGCTGTAAAATTCTGCAAGGAGAAGTATTGCGCGGCCTGTTTTACCGGTGATTATCCGGTGCATTTTTCAAACGCGGATAAATTTTCGCTTGAGAAATGCGTAAAGTGCAGGTAAGTTAGGCGGATTACGAAT
>CAYSCK010000180.1:0-2028 GCA_964429525.1 uncultured Planctomycetia bacterium | reverse complement strand
AACCGTCTGTTGCGCAGTGTCCGGCAAGTAACAGGTATTTAAGGAAAATTACCAAGAGAGAATCAGGCGCTTAACTGCCTCGCACAACCGAGTGTGAATATACTCCTGATTTGATTTTTTTCAAGAGAAAGTTTTAGAATAAAAAGAATTCTTGCTAAAAACGGGCAATTATGATGGGTTAGCAGAAAATCGGTAATCGTTTTTCCTTATATTATCTCACTTTCTGCAGGAATAATGTCTGATATTGACGGCTTCGTAAAGAATCCGATTTTTTTACCGGGAAGGACACAAAGAGGACGAAAGGCGGGTTTTATAAATTTCTATGCTTTCATCTGGAAAAAAATCTTATAACAGCCTGATAAAAAAAGTTAAAAAGACTGTTTCCGAATACGATATGCTTAAAAAGAATGACTCCGTCCTTGTCGGAGTATCGGGAGGCGCGGATTCCGTCGCTCTTATTCACATACTAAATGAGATTGCTCTTTTGTTTTCATTGAAGCTTGGGATTGCCCACCTTAATCAGTCCTTGCGCGGTAACGAATCTGACAATGACGCCCGTTTTGTCGCTTCCGTTTCAGACAAGCTGCATCTGCCTTGTTTCATTGAAAAAAAAGATGTCATTAAATATAAAACGGAGAACGGGCTTTCCCTTGAAGAGGCCGGAAGACGTGTCCGGTATGCATTTTTTGAAGATATCGCCGAAAGGGAGGGATATAACAGAATCGCATTGGGACATACATGCGACGATAATGCCGAACTTGTCCTGATGTATCTGATTCGCGGAAGCGGGCCTTTGGGTATTTCAGGAATTCCTCCGGTTCGCCCCGGTCTTAAAAGTGCTTTATCGATCATCCGTCCTCTTATTAAAACAGCAAGGAAAGAAATTATTGATTATATTTCCGAAAAAAATCTTTCATATGTTACGGATAAATCCAACCTGGATGAAAAATATTTAAGGAACAGGATCCGGCATCGTCTTATTCCGGAGCTAAAGGCCGGTTACAATCTAAAAATAGTTGAGACATTAAACAGGCTTGCTTCCATTGTCCGTTCGGAAGAGGAATGGATGGAAAATGAGCTGAAGTTCATTTTGAGTAAAAATACGTTGTTTACGGAAAATAACAGAATTATTCTTTCCGTATCCGGCATGAACGCCCTTCATCCTGCTGCAAAAAGAAGAGCAACAAGAAGCGCTGTTGCAGGAGTCAAAGGAGACTTAAGGCGGATAAGTTACTCGCACATAGAGCTTGTTTCGGCCCAGCTTGAAGGCAATTCGGATGAATGGAGCCTTGATCTTCCGGATCGTATAAGAGTTTCAAGAACCGGAGGCAACCTTGTTATTTCAAAAGAAGAAAATACCCTGCGGAGCATTGTTTCAAAACACGGCATCAGGGATCAGGATTATTACGAGTATGTCATTAATGAACCGGGCAGGGTTAATGCCGAAAAAGAGGGCTTTAAAGTCGTATTTTCTGAAATAGAGAATGTAACTCTTGAAGACATATGCAAATCAGGACCAGGAATCGCTTTTTTTGATATGGATAAAATAAGTTTTCCTCTTGTATTGAGAAACCGTTTGCCGGGGGACCGTTTTACCCCCCTCGGAATGACCGGATCAAAAAAGGTTTCCAGATATTTGATAAATAAAAAGGTCCCTGGAGAAAGCCGTTTAAAATTGCCTGTTATGCTGAGCAATTGTAAAATAATCTGGCTGGCGGGTTATATTATTGACGATTCGGTCAAGGTGACCTTAACTACAAGAAAAACACTCAGGGCAGAACTTTTTCTTGCCTAATATATAATTATGATTATTATGCAATATGACGAATAATGATGAAATCGTAAAAAGTCAGTTTTTGCCACTAAGACACAAAGGCACGAAGAAATGTCTATTAAAAACATTCAGGTTTTTCTTTGTGTCCTCCGTGATCTTTGTGTGAGAGTTATTTTTTACGAGTCCACCAATAATTATTTGGAGGTAAAATATATTGAATCCTTTTTATAAAAATCTGACTTTATGGATCGTCA
>CAYSCK010000179.1:403-2053 GCA_964429525.1 uncultured Planctomycetia bacterium | reverse complement strand
GCTTTAACCAACAAGCGCGTGATCACGCTTAAAGGATTAATTGGGAAAAGCCATAAAGAATGCCCTCTTGATAAGATACAAAATACGGAATGCAAAGTATTTTGGTATGCCAACAGCTTTGGCTCTATTCAGTTTGACACGGCAGGTGGGCCTGTTAAGGAACTCAGCTGGCTTGATCTTTATTCACCAAGGACCGTCTTCGCCAAGATATCAAGAATCTTACATAAATAATTTAGAAAGGATAATGGTCTATAAAAATGGCCCCATTAAACAACCAGGCCCATCTTTGCGGAAAAGTAGCAGTATTCATTGATGCTGCCAATATCATTCATTGTTATGGTGATACCGGATGGAAGATTGATCTTAAAAAACTTAAAAAATACTTTGAGTCAAAATGTACGCTTGTTGGAATTTATTATTACAGCGCCTTTTTCGAGGAATCTACCAAACAAACATCTTTCTTTGAAATGCTAAGCCGGAAGGGTTTTATTATGCGGACTAAAAAAATTCGCAAAATAACGAATCACGATGGGACGATTACCTTGAAAGGGAACTGTGATACCGATATCGTTGTGGATGCCGTATCAATGAGCAACAAATACGATACAGCCGTTATAATGAGCGGGGACAGCGATTTTGTATCATTAGTACATCTACTGCGGGGGCAAAAGAAAAAGGTTATTGTGATTTCTACGCGAGGACATGTTGCTAAGGATTTGATTCAAGCAGCGGATCATTATTGCCCCATTGATAAATTTAAATCCGCATGGGAGCTAATTGAAGACCCTAAAATCACAAAACCCACTTGATCGCCTTACGGCAATAAGCGGGTTCTGGATGACTTGTCTACTGGAAGTATAGGATAAGAACCACCAAGTGTCAACAAAAAAGAATAAATAATCTAAAAAAACATGGCATGTAAATACCGACAAAAAGGATCAAAATTCTGGTGGATTGAATATTATCAAGACGGTAAACAGATCCGGAAAAGCCTCAAAACCGTAGATGCCAAAACCGCTGATTATCTGGTCGCCAAAAAAGAACAAGAGTTGATTGAAGGCGGCCTCCCCCCTGCCCTTAAAGATGTCCCTTTCCAAGACGCCTTTCATGAATACTTGGACTATTCAAAAGGCTATAAGACCGCTAAAAGCTTCGAGGTTGATTATTGGAACCTCCAGAGATTCTTTGATAAAATAAAACCTCTCAAACTGAAAGACATCACCTCTAAGGCTATTGAAGAATATCTCTTCGATCGGATCAAGAACATCACTTCGGACCTCCCTGTAATTGAGCGATCTAAACGAAAACGCTCTACAAGAAGAATTAAACCCATAACGGCCAATGATATTCTCCGCGGCGTCAAGACGTTCCTGAACTGGTGTATCAAAAAAGGATATCTGTCTAAGAATCCTGCCATTGAAGTCAAGAAATTCTCTGAGCCTGAACACCCTCCGCGCTACCTCACAAAAAACGAAATAGCAGAATTGTTCAAAGAAGCAAAGGACGCTGGCATTCGCCTTTTTATAACAACGGCCCTCTACACTGGTATGCGCAAGGCTGAACTTTTTAACCTTGAGTGGCCGGATATAGACTTTAAAAATAACCGGATATCTGTGCTTAACAAAGCCGGATTCCAGACCAAGTCCAAGA
>CAYSCK010000179.1:0-393 GCA_964429525.1 uncultured Planctomycetia bacterium | reverse complement strand
CCGGCCCCTGCCAGCCGCGACCACGGCCCTATTTTTGATGGTATCAAGAAGAACTTCAGGAAGGAATTTCAAGATGTTCTAAGAGCGGCCAAAGTCAAAGGCAACGTCCACGCCCTGCGCCACACGTTCGCATCGCACCTGGTATCCAGCGGAGTGAGCCTCTACACAGTATCGAAACTGCTCGGCCATGCCCACATAAAAACCACCGAAATCTACGCCCACCTATCACCGGAAAGCATCGACAATTCTATTGAGAACTTGAAATTTTAGTCATATTCTTAGTCATAGCTTATTTTATTCTGGTGGGCACTTCTGGAAGATTTACCGACGATAAAAAGAAAGAGCGGGAGATGGGAATCGAACCCACATAACCAGCTTGGAAGGCTAGTGTTC
>CAYSCK010000178.1:0-2062 GCA_964429525.1 uncultured Planctomycetia bacterium | reverse complement strand
TCCCTGAAAATGCCATCCTTATCGACAAGGGCTGAAAATAAACTGTCACAGCCAGGCAATATATCAAGGCCTGCGCGATCGTTTTCCTTTATGTTCTGCACCCCCGCGCCGCAGGCTAAAACTAAAACAGCATCAGAAACTTTAAGCGCTTCCCTGTTTTTAGCAAACGCCGTCTTTGCCTGCGCCGCGACGCAAGTAACGTCAGGCACGATGATGCCGGTCACCTCTTTACCGTTGCTTTTTAAAAAGAAGCTCATCTGCAGCGCTTCTTCCTCGCCGCCTGTTTTACAGACGGTCGCGCAATCGCCGCAACCGATTATAAAGACCCTGTTTTTACCTTCAAGAATTTTTAAAATTTCCTGTTTTGTTTTCTGCTTTGTAACAATCATTTGTTCTCCGCGCACCGCTAACCGAAAAAGCAGTGATCAGGTTTTAGGTTCTATGTGTTGGGTCCTGGGCGTTAGCTAGTCTCTGGAACCTGACACCTATCCCCTGACACTTGTTGACCTCGCGACTTTTAAACCTTGTTTTTTGCCTGCCTTAAATTAAGCCTCTCTTTTATCTTTTTTTCGTACCCTGAATCCTGCGGTTCATAAAATTTAATTTTTTCTGTCATATAATCCTGCTTGACGAAATGCCCGGGAAAATCATGGGCGTATTTATATCCTTCTCCGTGCCCCAGTTTTCCCGCTCCATCATAATGCGCGTCTTTCAGATGCTTAGGCACTTCCTGGAGCCGGCCCTCTTTTACTTCTTTCAAAGCCATCTCTATGCCAAGATATGCCGCGTTAGACTTGGGTGCGCACGCTATATAAACCGCGGCCTGCGCCAAAGGAATTCTTGCTTCAGGCATACCTACAAATTCCAGGGCGCCAAGCGCCGCATTAGCCAAAACGAGCGCCTGAGGATCCGCGTTCCCCACATCTTCAGCCGCGCAGATAATAATACGACGGGCTATAAAACGCGGGTCCTCGCCTGCGTAAAACATCTTCGCCAGCCAGTAAAGCGTAGCATCAGGGTCAGAACCGCGCATAGATTTAATAAACGCGGATATCGTATCGTAATGGCCGTCTTCATCCCTGCCGTAGACAACCGCTTTCTTCTGAATTGAGTCCTGCGCGTCGCATAACGCAAACCTGATAACACCATCTTTTGATTTGTTCTTGTGGGCAATACCTATCTCTAAAGCATTAAGGCTGCGGCGCGCGTCGCCTTCGCATGCCTTGGCCAAAAATTCCAGAGCCGGACTATCTGCTTCTATCTTTAAAACCCCGAAGCCTTTTTCTTTATCCTTTATCGCCCGCGTAAGAATATTGACAATATCCTCAGGGGTCAGCGATTTGAATTCAAATATAAGGGAACGCGACAGAAGGGGCGCGGTCAGGGCAAAGAAAGGATTCTGCACTGTCGCGCCGATAAGAGTAACGCTGCCATCCTCTATATCCGGCATCAGCACATCCTGCTGCGACTTGGAGAATCTATGGATCTCGTCGATAAAAAGGATGGTCTTCTGGCCGCCGGAGAGCTGCCTCATGCCTGCCTGCTTTATTACGCGGCGCAGGTCTTCAACGTTCGCGGTAACAGCGTTCAAGGGCTCAAAATAGGAATGTGTCGCACGGCTTATGCAGTGCGCCAGAGTAGTCTTGCCGGTACCCGGAGGTCCGAAAAAAATAACCGAACTTAGACGATCGGCCTGTATCGCCTTTCTCAAAAGCGAAGTCTTGCCTAAAATATGTGCCTGCCCGACAAACTCATCAAGTGAAACCGGGCGCATACGGCTTGCCAGCGGCTCTGTCTTTTTAGTCTCGCGCGAGAATAACCCAGACGATCCGTTAGAATTTACCCGCTTCTTTGACATAATATACTCACTCGCGCTAGGGCGAGTTGACCCGACAAAACATTAAAATTTTCAATTTTAATACTCGGCAAAAAAAATCCCCGCATTGTCGTCGGCTAGGTGGTCTGAACCCGTTTTAAACACGTGGGCGTCCTCTCAGCGGCCCTCGGGCTCGCCTGAAGGTGGACTCCCTTATGATTGGTGTTGGTTCAACAATCATCAATC
>CAYSCK010000177.1:0-2071 GCA_964429525.1 uncultured Planctomycetia bacterium | reverse complement strand
GAATGAAATCTTTTTGAGGATCGCCGTATATCTCGCTTGAGGAGAAAAAAAGAACGCTTTTTAAGCTGCTACCCTCTTTTATTCTGTCAAGACTGTAGTCAAGTATAGCCCTCAAGCCAATGACATTTGCATCCATCGTCTCTATTGGATACTTGCGATAAAATATGGGAGAGGCGATGGAAGCCGCGTGAATAATAAAATCAGGCTTATCCTCCAAGCATTTATAATCAAATTTTGTAATATCTGCTTTTATAAGTTTTATCAAACCACCGGCTTCCATTTCTTTAAGCCAGGAAGGCAATCCACGGATAAAATTATCCAAAACAATGATCCGGCAAGACAGCCTAAAGATTTTAGCATTTCCATAAATAAGAAAATGAATAAAATTATAACCCAAAAATCCAGCTCCTCCTGTTATCAGTACTACCCGTCCTTCAAAGGCCCTGATTTTATCCTTTAAGTTGGAAAAAATTTCACACATATCAGCGCTAACGATATCATTCATCTTAAACTGCATGGAATTTACCTTTTTGCCTGAACCAAATGATGGTTTTTTTTAGGCCTTCGTTAAAAGATGTTTGTGACTGCCAGGATAATAAACGGCTGGCAGGCCTTGTCTCCGGAACAAGCCGCCAGATTTCGTCAACACGATAAGGCAATGAATGCTTGCTTATCCCGTCGCTTTCAGGGATTAGGGCCAGGATCATTTTAGCCGCCTGCCTCAAAGTCAAAGACCGTCCGGAACCGATATTTAGAATAACAGGCTGATTTGCAAGGCGGCCGCAATGACCCGCGCGTAAAAAAGCCGAAACAATATCATCTACAAAACAAAAATCACGCACCTGTTTGCCGCCGGTCATGCGAATAGGAATGCCTGCCAAAGCGTCTTTGATCAATGAAGGAATAAATTTTGGAGGCAATTCTCCTGGGCCGTATACATAAAAAAGCCTTAAAACAAAACCCTGCATATTGCTACTTCTTAGAAAAAGATCCGTAAGGATGGTCTGCGCGGCTTTAGATACGGCGTAATTACCTGCAGGAGCGACAGGCGTACTATCTGTGATAAAACCCTGATGTTTAACATTTCCGAATTCAACACAAGTCCCGGCCGAAATAAACTTTTTAATATTATTTTTACGCGCTGCTTCAAGCAAGATCGCTGTTCCAGCCACATTCACCTTGAGACATTCCGATAAAGACGCGGACTGATTATGAACACCCGCGGCAGCCAGGTGAAAGATTATATCCACACCCCTGCACGCTGATGAAAATACGCGCTCTGTGCCTTTCGAAAGATCAGCCTCGCATAAAACAAGCTTCTTTGATTTTTCAAGCCGCCACGTTGAGCATCCCGAGCGAACAATACATCTGACCTGCGCTCCAGCCTCAAGAAGCCTTTTTACAAGATTGCTGCCGATAAAACCAGTACCTCCGGTTACAAGTACTGTTTTATGTTGATAAAATTTTTCAAAAGTCATTATTATTTCCAAACCTTCCAAGGAGCTCCTGATTCAGTCCATAATTTATTTAAATGATCCATGTCCCTGACATTATCCATACAATACCAGAAACCTGTATGTTTATAAACCATAAGCTGATGCTTGATTGCCAGATCTTCGAAAAGTCCGAATTCAAGGTCGCATTCATCGCTATCATCAAGCACGCGTAAAACCTTCCGGTTAAATACAAAGAACCCGCCATTGATAAAACCCTCACTTGTTTGAGGTTTTTCGCTGAAACGTTCCACCCTGTTGTTTTTTATGATAAGTTCTCCGAAACGCGAAGGCGGGCGGACACCGGTAATAGTAGCAAGTTTCTTGTGGCGGACATGAAACTTCAAGAGATCCGATATGTTTACATTTGAAACCCCGTCTCCATAAGTGCACATAAAGATATCAGTATCGATAAATTTTTCAATACGTTTAAGGCGGGCTCCCTTGCGTGCCGTTAAACCAGTGTCAGCAAAAGTAATCCGCCAACCCGCTTCTGAATGTTTGTTATGAAACTGGATGTCATTGTGACTGCCCAAGACAAGAGTAAAATTGTTATTTATTATCTCATAATTGCAAAA
>CAYSCK010000176.1:0-2112 GCA_964429525.1 uncultured Planctomycetia bacterium | reverse complement strand
GGCTATGATATCCGGTTTAAAATCATATCAGCGAAGGATGATATCAACTCCGCTCGTCAAGGCCAAAACTTCAAACCTGCCCGTAGCTTCAAGATTTAATTTCGTTAACTTAAGGAAATCTTCCTCGTCATCAATCAGCATTACTTTTTTCTTTTCCATATCCACCCCCATATCTACCCCTCAGCCCTTAAAGTCAAAACAACAGTCGTACCTTTACCGAGTTCGCTCTTTATCTCGATCAACCCATTATGAAGATCAATTATATTTTTCGTCACCGCAAGCCCCAGCCCTACGCCTTCCCTGGGGCCCTTTGTCGTAAAGAACGGGTCAAACACCTTCCTTAAATTTTCCGGCGCTATCCCGGCACCCGAATCTTCGATTTCAACTATAACAGCCTTCTTTCCTTCCGCCATCTTTGTATAACCGCGCAAGATCAGCCTGCCGCCGCCTGGCATCGCCTGCACCGCGTTTAACATTATATTTACAAAGACCTGCTCAATCTTGTACCTATCCACAATGATCTTAGGCATTCCGGCATCCACGCGCATTTCAATCTCTATCTTCCCTGATCTCAGCTTTTGTTTCACCAGATTAAGAGACTCTTCCAGGATCTCAGTCAGATCTCGAGCCTCCAGCGAAAGAACGGAATCCCTTGAAAAATCAAGAAGCGGCATAATAACACTGTCCGCTCTCTTAACACTTTCCTTGATGATCTTAAGCGTCTCATGAGTGCCTTTCTCCCCGCTGATAAGCACATTCTCCAGATAATCAATCCCCTGCATTATTATAGATAACGGATTCTTTACCTCATGCGCGACGCCGCTGGCAAGCACGCCTACAGCGCCAATTTTTTCCGCCTGTATAAGCTGAAGCTGAGCATTTTTCAGTTTGTCATAAGCCGCCTGAAGATCTTTTTTAGCCCTGGCACGCTCAATGATCCCTGCAAGAGTATTGGCAACCATCGAAAGGAATTCATACTCTCTCTCTTCTCTAACATACCCTGCCATGACATACAGAGTTATCACGCCTATAACTTTTGCCTCAAAAGATATGATAGGCACGCAATAATGCCCGTGCGGCTTAATATCATCGTAAAAATTCTCGTGCTCTGCATCTATATGATCCTTGAAAATTACCCTTGCTTCAGCAGCAGCCCTGCCGCAAAGACACCTTCCTAATGGAACCAACGCGCACATCGTCAAAAGCTCAGCCCCAAGGCCGCTATGGGCTTTCATTTCAAGTTTTTCACCATACTCATCAACCAAAAATATCGCGCCTTTAGATTCAAGGGCAAGCCATGGTATGGATATGATTGTCTGGAGCGCTATATCAAGAAGCTCTTCCAAAGACAGGTCTTTTAATGAAAGCCTCAAGAGCAGGTTCATCGTAAACTGAATATCATTGGCGCGCTTCATCTCCTGGATAGATGCCTTCTGCTTACACACAAGATCCCATAACAATTTCGCTGAATGCCCTCCTACTACCTCAACACCTTCAGGCTTATCTTTAAGAAGGCCCTCCTGGACAGCCTTGCTTCCGGTAACATCAATAATCTCATCCAACCCTTCAATATTTATAAAATCCTTATAATCCATTGATGTTGGTATGGAAAATTCTACGGCGAGTTTTATACCGGGGGCATCCAGGCGCGGGTCAACAATGCCAACAATATTTATCGAGGCGTCATCATGGAACAGTTCAACAAGGGCGCTTCCGCCCTTTCCCGCGCCAATTATCAGAATATTTGTCTTTATTCTATCCATTGAGCATAATTATACACCAAAAATATGAATACGCTGCCTTCTGATTTATTGTGTTTCCTTGGAGCTAAATCTTCCTACTGTCATATGCCCAGTGAAGAAGAGCCTGACGCTGCCTTGGGCGGCATAAAGCATTGCCCTCTGGACAATGCTTCCTGAGCTGCGCTATATGCCTTTTAATCGCCTTCCATCTCCTGATCTGCCTCCTGTCCTCCTCCCCAGGCGCCTTCCCATATAATAACGACAATACCACTGGAACCATCCGCGCGGATCCTAGAGGTCTATCTATCCTTTATCCTGCCAATAGAACATAGGCTTACTCGCGTTCACCTTAAAATAATTCAACTCAGCA
>CAYSCK010000175.1:0-2118 GCA_964429525.1 uncultured Planctomycetia bacterium | reverse complement strand
TTGAAAGGATAGAAGTCATGCACGGCCCGGCATCCAGCCTTTACGGCTCTTCTGCCATGGGAGGCACTGTGCAGATAATAACAAAGGATCCGCCGAAAGAAGGCAGCCGCACAGAGATAATGAGTAGTTTTGGTACTTTCAGAACATATCAGGAGAGGCTTACCCAGGGTCAAAAGCTCGGCAAGTTCGGCTATTTACTATCCGGAGGTTATCAAAGTTCACAGGGGTCGCGTGAAGATAGCGAGTTTGACAGCAAGGACTTTTCACTTAAGATGGACTACGATATCTCAAATGATCAAAGGATCTGGATAAATACAGGTTTCTACACAAGTTTTGCCGGAACTCCTGGCCCTACCACATGGATTGATTTAGACGACAAACAAAAAAGGACAAATGATTTTATAGATCTGAATTGGCGTTTATCTATCGATGAACTCACCAATGCTTCTATAAAGCTATACAACAATCAAGAGCGCCTGAAATTCATAGAAGACAGTTCAACCAGATACACACACACGACCCGATCGCGCGGAATAGACATCCAACTGGAGAGAAGATTCAGCGACTTCTACAAAGCCATAAGCGGGGTCAATTATATACTCAACCTCAACAATAGCACATCGAGCGCAAAACACAAATACTCGGTCTTTGCCTGGTACATAAACAATGAATTCAATGTATCTGAGAACCTGAAGACTGACCTTGGCTTAAGGCTGGATGATTATTCAAACTTTGGGCTCCAAGCCAGTCCAAGCCTGAGCGCCACATACAAGATCAATGAAAAGAACCGATTGCACGGCCTGATAAGCCGTTCATTCAGGGCCCCTACGTTCAACGACCTTTACTGGCCTGATGAAGGCTGGGCAAAAGGAAATCCCGGCCTTCAGCCGGAGATAGGCACAAGCGCAGAGGTAGGCATAACCTCGGAGATCAACAGATATTTTGAGACGGGTTTAACATATTACCGCAATTATTATAAAGACCTGATACAGTGGGCCTCGGATGATGGCATAGTCTGGATGCCGTCAAATGTGTCCTGCGCGCTGATCAACGGCATAGAGTGGAAAAACAGGTTCCTTCCGTCTGAAGACATAGAGCTAAACGTGGGCTATACCTACCAGATAGCCAAAAATACCGATACGCATAAATTCCTGATATACCAGCCTGAGCACAAAACAGACTTCTCAATAAAACACCACAATATATTCGGATGCGCGATAACATTAAGAGGCGGCTGGGTCGGGCTAAGGTATGACAATGCCTCAAACACCACAAAGATGGACGGATTCTTCACTCTTGGTTTTTCAGCTTCCAGGAAACTCGCGCGAGGCACGACTTTTTATCTTAATATAGATAATGCCTTAAACAAAAAATACCAGTCGGTCCTGGGTTACCCTATGCCTGGATTTGACCTGACCACCGGAGTAAAAATAGAATTTTAAATATTCGTAAAAACTGTTAGAATTGTTCCATGAAGAATGCCTTATTCACATCGTGTATCCTTGCCTCGATCGGTTTTCACATCGGAATTTTCGCCTTGATATCCATGCCTCAATCACCCTTGAAGCCACAACAGCCAAAAAGAGTGATCGAGGTAGCCTATCAACAGATACTCGCCTCAAAAAACATGTCTGCGCAAAACCAGAAAGACCACGGACAAAAAGAGGCAGAGAAGGCGCAATTGCCTGATCTGCAGGCATTGGCTAAAAAATGGGATAATTTTGACAAAAAATTGAATCTCACGCGCAAGGAAATATTCAAAGACAAGATAACGATGGGAGAAGACTCTAAAAAGAAGATCGTGAGTATGCCCAATATCCCTGGGGAGATCTTTAAATCCCCTGAACACAAAGATTACTACTACCTCATCAGAGAAAAAATACGCAGGCGCGTCTACTCGCACTTCAACAAATTGGAAAAAGGCGAAGTAGTGCTCACTTTTTCCCTGGCCCGTGACGGGTCATTGATCGAGCTTTCTGTAAACGACCAGAGATCATTGGGCAGCATCTATCTTCGCTCTATAGCTTCAAGGAGTATCCGCGAAGCAGCGCCTTTTCCGGCTTTCCCAAAAGCATTGCAGGGAAACGACAGGCTGTCCTTCACCGTCACCTTCAAATT
>CAYSCK010000174.1:0-2201 GCA_964429525.1 uncultured Planctomycetia bacterium | reverse complement strand
GGTAGCGTAAGTCAGCAAGGCTCAACAAGCACTTTCTCAGCCACGCCATGGCCAAGCGCCAAAGTAGTTGAACCGACTTTTACCGTAACAGGGCCGCGAAGAGCGAACGCGCTGAATTTAACGACAACAGCACCCCTGCGCAGGCCTAAAGAAGACAGGCGCTGGCTGGCTTGTTTTCCAGGAGCTACTTCAACGATACGCGCTTTCTGGCCTCTTTTTAAATGTGTCAAAGGCATCTGGTGGATCTGCTTGGAAGTATTAGTCATCTCTTACGATTATAGGCAAGCCCGTTTAAAAATCAAGACAAATCAGCTTCGGAAACTGAGCGATCCTGGATCATCTTCCTCTGAGCCTTTCTGTCCGATTTATTTTTCGCGACATAAAGATTCTCTTTCGTCTCAGGATCAAAACCGGTATAGAACATAACCCCGGAACGCGTCATGGGCAGGGGAATAAAATCCTGTAATTGCTCAGGGGTATAACCCATCTTTTTTGTATAGCGTGCCAGACCAAGCGCGTCATTCAGATCGCAACCCGGATGCGCTGTAATGAAATACTGGACGAGGTACTGCTTCTTCCCCAGCTCCTTATTCAGCTCTTCGTATTTTTTTACGAATTTTTCATATGTTTTAAATGGCGGCTTGCGCATAAGTTTTAAGACCTTATCCGAAACGTGCTCAGGCGCAACCTTCAATTGGCCCGATATATAGTGGCGGCACAACTCAATAAAATAATCGCGAGCCTGAGGCAAAAGCAATAAGTCAAAACGAAGGCCGCTCTGTATATTAACCCTCTTTATGCCTTTTATGGCGCGCACCACAGACAACACTTCAGCCTGTTTTGAAAAATCAACCTTAAAATTAGAACAGATTTCAGGCCAGAGGCAATCAGGCCTAAGACACCTGTTGGCTATTTTGCAGACAGCCGCATACATGTTGGCCGTCGGGCCTCCCACGTCGGAAATCACACCTTTAAAATCTTTCTGCGCGGCGATATTCCCGGCTTCCTTCTCTATTGATCCAGGCGAACGGCTCTGGATAACCCTGCCCTGATGAAACGACAAAGAACAGAAAGAACAGCTTGCCGCGCAGCCGCGATGGCTTGTGATTGAAGTCTCAACTGTTTTTAAAGCGGGTATCCCGCCTGCCTTTTCATACCTGGGATGGCACTTCCTTGTGAACTTTAAATCATAAATCCTGTCCAGCTCCTGCGTGCTCAAGGGAATTGCCGGCGGAAGCTCTACGCAATAACGCGCGTCCATTCTCTGTACTACAGGCTTTGCGGTAAAAGGATTGAGCTCCCCGGAATAAAGATTGAACGCCTCAAGAAATTTAAGTTTATCGCCCGCCACTTCTTCAAAAGACGGCAGAGTTACAAAACTATCCAGAAAATTCAGATCCTTTCGCGCAATGCAGGTGCCGCGTATATCATTCAGGGTTTCAAGCGCCTCGAGCTTCTTTAAACGGTCTGCGATATCAACTACCTGCCGTTCTGCCATGCCATAAACAAGTATATCGGCTTTTGAATCAAACAGTATGGAGCGCTTCACCTTATCCGACCAATAATCGTAATAAGCCAGCCTCCTCATGGAGGCTTCAATGCCGCCTATAACAACAGGCACGCCCGGAAATAATTGCCTGGCCTTATTTGAATAAACTATTGTGGGCAATTTTGGCCTCAAGCCCAAAACCCCTCCGGGAGAATAACGATCCTCTCCCCTGAAATTAAGATTGGAGGTATAGATATTCAGCATTGAATCAAGATTTCCGGCGGTAACTCCAAAAAATAACCGCGGCCTTCCAAGCTCTAAAAAATCATCATCTTTGCGCCAGTCAGGCTGGGCGATTATTCCCACGCGATATCCCTCATCCTCTAAAAGCCGCGATAAAAGCGCTACGCCAAAGCTCGGATGGTCGCAATACGCGTCAGCCGTAATAAAAATTACGTCGCAGGCGTCCCAACCTCGCTCTTTCATATCCTGTTTTGTCGTTGGAAGAAACTTATTCATAGTTTTATTATACCACGTAAATGAGACAAAACGAGCCAGGCTCAAAGTGTGTCAAAAACATATGCCGCCTGCTGCTTATACCCCGCGCTTATAATGTATTGCGCGGGTATGCTGTCTACTACAGCAAAAAACCCTCTGCTTTTTAGGCAGAGGGTTTTGAGCAAAACACTTGGTCAAGGCGAAGCCTCAATCA
>CAYSCK010000173.1:0-2203 GCA_964429525.1 uncultured Planctomycetia bacterium | reverse complement strand
AATACATAAGTGTCCCCAAAAAAATTGTGATCATGAAAATATTTATTTGGACCCCAAGAAGGACAATCAAGTATGTCCATCTTGTGAAAGGCGGCTGTATATCAGCGATTGCCTCAGAGTATGGGAGGCTGTTAACGACTTTTATCCTGATCAAGAGCCCGCTTCACGTTTTATGAGTTATATCGAGCATTTACTGCCCGTTCATTACCTTCGCTTCCTAAGAGATTTTTCTCCAGAGAGATTAAATGATGTGGCAGTTCTTATTGATGGACCATTGGCGGTATTCGGGAATGCGGCATGGTTGCACAGGAGCATAATGCAATTTTTTCATGGATTAAGCAAAGATAAGAGAGAACCGGTAGTCATGGGTCTGCAAAAGGGCGGGTATGTGGCTGAGTATATGACCATGTTGCAGAAAAGCATACCGTCGAATCGACTATTCAGCATCACAGATGAATTCCGCTATAATTATCTTGGTACCGAGCCATCAGAAAACGGGTTTGGTTCTGAAACTTATTATGGACATGATTTTGTTTTCAAAACACCCAGTGGAAAACTATTTGTTTTCGCTTTGCCGTATCCGTTTAACAGCAAATCAGTAACTGATTTCGTATCAGAAAAAGCTAAGATCGAGAAGTATCCCTCACTATTACGCGCATTGCGTTTGATAACAGAGGTCGAAACAGACCTTTACAAGAATGCATTAGCCCCCATTGCTTTGGCCCATCGATATACGGCAATTAGTTTACGTCCGGGTGGGCGCGTTCTTGATCTACTTGGTCGCGCGGCAGTTCGTTAAAATTATTCTTCTCTGCATAAGCCTATTCAAAAATCCCTCCATTAATTATTACCAATCCGTAGTAACGACCCCATTGTCAAAATAATCCGTTGTTGTAAGATCAAGACAGATTCGCGGGACAGCTGATCACTGTTACCGTTTGCAGAAAGCCATTTCCAGTCAATTGGCAGGAAGTGGTTTTTTCATTTTAGGCTTCGACACTTTGAAAAATATTGCGTGTTCATAGGCGAGGGGGTTAAAGATCCCGACACTTTGACAGAAAATCCCGAATATACGCAGTGAGGGTGAGACACTTTGATGGAAAAAAGCGTATATACGCGTAAGGGGGGACATTTGAGCGAAAAAATCTGTATATACGCAGTAGGGTGCAACACTTTGGCAAAAAAGGTTGTATATACGCCTTGGGCAAAAAAGTTCCGACACTTTTCGGGAAAAAGGGGAATATACGCTTAGGGAGTGAAAATAGCTCACCCCGTTAGATGGGCGCAAAGCCTTCTAACGGGGTAAAGAAAGTGAAAATATTTTCGGCAGTTTTGCAAATTTCTTCGTATATAGCTAGTAGAGGGGCTTGTGAAGTGAAAAAAAAGAAAATATTTTCGTCAGTTTTCCAATTCTTTGCGTATGTAGCTAGTAGGAGGCAGTGAAACTATGAAAGACAAGTGCTTTGAAGCGGGGAATCTCTATCTGGCTACGTATTTGCTCTCTTGCGGGTTTGCTATGAAGGGCATTGAGGGATCGGGGCGGCTCAAAAGGATACTGTTTGACGATATTCCGGCCGTGCATAAGGCATGCGAAGAGTTTTTCGCTGATTCGAAGGCGCGCAAGCTGTTTGACTGTTACCGGAGGGTAAAGGATTACTTATTTCAGAATGGAGTTTAAACATGGAAGACGAGAGAAGAAAAGAGAAGAGAAAGATGGAAGAGATCATACCGCAGGAATTGCTCAAGCTACCGAGCTGGGTTGGATATCAGCTTAGGCGTAACAAGGACCGCATTGATAAAGTTCCCATGAACGTCCTCACCGGACGTCCTGCCAAAAGTAACGATCCCAGCACATGGACAGATTATCAGGCTGCCGTTGATTTGGTGAGCCAGCGTGGATACGCGGGTGTTGGCTTTATGTTTCAACCGCCTTATGTGGGCGTGGATATCGACCATTGCGTTATAGATGGAGTGATAGCGGCGTATGCTTTGGAAATCCTCCAGACGCTCAACTCATATTCGGAATATTCACCCAGCGGCACCGGCATTTATATTCTTTGTAGAGGTTCAATCGCCCGGGCCTGCAAGATTTCAAAGATTGGTCTTGAGATTTATACCAAGGGCAGATTTTTTACCGTTACCGGCAATCGCCTTGAAAATTATCCGGCTGAACTTAACACACACACCAAACACACCCAACACA
>CAYSCK010000172.1:0-2209 GCA_964429525.1 uncultured Planctomycetia bacterium | reverse complement strand
CGGGGTAACGCCGTCAAAATAAGCAAAGATAAATTTCAGTCCTGAAAATTGTTTAAAAACACCAGACATGAGAAGCTTTCCCACACACATGGTCGTTTCAAAAATATATTCTATAACAGGGGTCAATAACGGGTCTTCCACGGAAGACGAGCCTATCGGCTTAATGATTTGAGGATGCACAAAAACAGGGACATTGTGTTTTTGAGCCTTTTCATATAATGGAAAATAGCGCTCATCATCCAGAAAAACGCCGTCAAAACTCGTTGCCAAAGACACCGCGCGGAATCCAAGCTCATGCGTAGAGCGCTTAAACTCATCCAGTATGGCTTTCTTATCATTAACAGGCAGGATCGCTGCGCCGATAAACCGCTCAGGCCGCAATTTTAATATCGCGGATACCCGCTCATTGTAGATCTCAACAACTTTAGCCAGGCTCCCCATGCGCAGATGGGCATCAGATGTTGGATAGCTTAAAACAACCCTGTCCACACCGGCATTATCCATCGCGGCAACCTGGGATTCGATATCGCCCCACCCCTTAGAATAAAAATGAGCGCTATCAATTATCTCCTGAGGCAGCCAATGACTATGCGCGTCTATGATCATATAACTTCAGCTCTATAGATCAGTTTAAAGGCTCTAAAATAACTTCATCAATATTAACGGTGCTCTTATTTATCGCGATAGGCTCAAACTGAAAACTTTTTATTGGAAAATCCAGTGTGCCGTTTGTTACCGCGTTCGATGGCTGCCAATCGCCTCTGGCAAAAAATTGATCAAACAGACAGACAACCGGTTTCCATTTATTGGAATCATCCGTAAGCATAAAACGGAATATCTCGTTGCCGGAGTCTTTTACATCAAAGGCGATCTTCGCGCCTGATCCGGTTCCAAGCATGAACAGGCTGATGGCCCCATAACGCGTCCAGTCTATCTTATCCGGCTCATTGATCCATTTTGCCGCGCCTTTGACATCCAGGCCATACCCCCGCGCCACCCAGATATAGCCCCCGGAAACCGCGTCGTATGCTATTTTCAGCGATTGCTCACCGCTCATTTTATTCGCTTTATCACCGCTGACCTCGACAGAAGAACCATTGCCGGCGCCCGCGTCAATAGTGCCGTTCGGGCCGGCCACTATCTCTCCCTCAAAATCATCCAGCACCAATATGTTCTTTCCTTCCTGAGCGAAACAACTTCCTGCCGCAAAAAAAAGTGCGAAAAGTAAAATTAATTTAATTTTCATTCGTATCCTCCATATCTTTTGCCCTTTCAATCTTCCTATCCACTACACAAACTATTTACTATTAATTCTCGTCTTTTCGTCCCTCGTCTCTCGTCCTTCGTCTTTCTATCTCCTAATTCCTATCCGCTAACTCTGCGACCTCATGTCTTTTTGACCTTGTGCCTTATTTATCCGGGTGATTCTGCTTCAATGGTATTATCGGTTTCGTCCACGGCGTCTGCTGATTTATCACCGATATCTCAAGCGGGCAGACATTAAGAGGGACCGTCAGCGCGAATTTTACGGCATCCTCTATCGCCTGCGTTGACATAAGGCGCGACTTGTCGCTTGAAACATCCTGAAGCTTTCCGGTTAATTCAGTGTCAGTCACACCCGGCAGGAGCGAAGTAACCTTTATGCCAAAATCACGCATCTCCCAGAAAAGCCCTTTGCCCCATTTTCTTAAGGCCCATTTCAAAGAAGTGTAAACTATAAAATTCCTTGGAGGAGGATCAACCATGGTCGAGCCGGATACCATATTAATAACAGAGCCTCCTTTATTGGCGACAAAATGATTTATCAGAAGCCGCGTGAGCATCACGTAACCAAAAAAGTTCGTATACATCAGCTTCTCGATATCTTCAAGCGGCTGCTCATGAAAAGGGTACTGGCTTGAAACACCGGCGTTATTTATGAGCGCGTCTATTTTTTTAAATTCCCTGATCGACGTATCGGCAAGATTCTCCAGATCAGCCTGCCTGGACACATCGCAAGGCACACCGATAACTTTAACACCGTATTTTTTACTGATCTCAAGCGCGGCAGTCTCAAGCGCGTCTTTTCCGCGCGCGGCGATAACGAGATTCATGCCTTCACGCGCGAGGCTTTCAGCTATAGCGCGCCCTATACCGCGGCTTGCTCCGGTAATTATCGCAGTCTTGCCCTTCAATTGCGTCATTTCGACCTCCTGGTTAAAAGCCTGTC
>CAYSCK010000171.1:0-2218 GCA_964429525.1 uncultured Planctomycetia bacterium | reverse complement strand
GTCCTTTAAAATAGACGTTATTTCCTCTTCGCCTCCCTGCAAAGGACCCATCAAAGCATTATATTTTGAACTTTCGGCGCTTATCTTGTCCTGCAAGGCTACGATATGCAGGTTCTTTTTTATCAAGGCCTCCCTATCGGCAATCTCTTCATCAAGCATCTTAAGCTTATCAAAAACAGGCGCTATAAACAAGCGATCTATCAGAGTCAATGAAACCACTATGGCAGTGGTATACAATACCAATTTTTCTCTATTGGATAATTTTTCAACCCGGGATAAAACGTCCTGTATTTTAATCATCGCCTTACAGCAGCCTTGTCTAAATAAGCGTTTATTTCAAAATCCGTAACGTCCTTTTGCCCATCTTTTCTCTTGGTTGTATACTTGGTCTTAACATCCTTAAAATATGCCGACTTCTCCAGAGACTCAACAAAAGAAAAAACAGTCGACATCGCCTCTGCCGTACCGCGTATGATAAGCTTGGTCTCTTCGTCAAAACGTATCTCGCTGATCTCTACATCAGAAGCAATGATTTCATAAAATTCTGCCAATACATCTAAAGAATAACCTCTCTTTATCAAATAATTCCTAATAAGGCTTACGCGCGTAAAATCATTCTCAAGACTCCTAGCCTTTTCATTCAACGGCCTATATTCTCTCTCAAGTTTCTTCAAATAAAGGCTCTTAAAATAAATCCTGCTTGCGAATATGCTGAACAAAAAAACGAAAACAGTCAAAATAAGTATTCCAACCCTGATCAACTCCATTCCCCTATCCCGGACGTTCATGCTTAATTTGACATTCTCCGGAACAAAGTTCACCTTCATGTCATCATAAGCTAAAAGAGGGACGATAACGTTAAAGAAAGAGCGTGATTTCGCAGTAGACTCAATGGCAGAGGCTTCGCCAGCTGCCTTAACCTTTTCTAAATAAGGCACAACTTTTATCGGGATATGCAAAATATCGTTTAATACCATCTCCATGGATCCCACCTCTTCGACGACGCCGGTTACTATCATCGACGTAGGGGTCTTTTCTATATCTTCGCTCTGGTATGCCTCAAGCGAATGCCTGACTTCTTCCGTAAATTTTTTTCTGTAAATACCCTCGAGATCTACAAAACGTTCCGCCCCTATCGGGATGGACCTGATAAAGATAACCTTTTCTTTAAAAACGACTAAAAAATCAGTACACGTCTCATCGATATGCAAAAGAATAACCGGCGACTCAGTAGTATCGGTTTTTAAAATCTTGGACAAAAACCAGGACGAGGCCTCGCATGCAAAAAACACCTTGTCTGCTTTCAGCTTATTTCTGCCAAGTATAACTAGCTGCCTATTAATTATATTATTAGCCACGATAAATAAAAGGATCTTACTATAATTGTGCTTATAGACCCCTATATTTACAAAATCAATTATGATCTCTTCGCGGGAATAAGGCGTATGCCTACCTGCCTGAAGGTCCATAATCTCTTTGATCTCTTGAATATCTACGGAGGGAATCTCGATGTTTTTGGTAATGACCTGCTGCGCAGATACCGACAAAGCAATTACGCAATTGCTCAACTTCATCTCAGCAATGCAACTGCCTATAGCCCTGGATATATCTTCATCGCCGAAATCCTTAATGTTCTTGCCTATAATACAAATCAGCTCTTTCTTGTGAGGAGAGACTTTGACATGCGCAGCCTTCAAATAATTGCCGCTGATATCTATCGCGACCAGGTCCTTCTGGACCAGGCCTACCAGACTCTGGATTCTCTTTATGTTGAAACCTATCATAATTACATTTCCCGCCAATATAATACCCTGCCCGATCGGTTTACCACAACCGCCGCTTCGCTGAAATAATTCCTGTTATCAAGCCGGGCTTTGACACGAGCCATAAAATTATTCGAGTTTGTAACTAAGAATGCGCTTGCCATAGAATTAATTTCGTTCATTTCAAATTCATTTAAACTGCAAACCTCGCAGAGTTTTATAACGATGCTTTCCGGAGCATCGAAATAACTATCATCTGTCGTACCAGCTACACCATCAAAGCCATTACGGAAAGATACTATCTTCTCGACTATATTCCTGTTTATGCCTAAAGACAATAATACCACGGTTTTAGCCGTATTGACATTGACCTTTCCGTCGCCATAGATCGTAATATAATTAGCTATTTTAGAGAAAGCTTGCGGCGTCATTCCTTTTACCAGAAGCAATTCATC
>CAYSCK010000170.1:0-2235 GCA_964429525.1 uncultured Planctomycetia bacterium | reverse complement strand
AGATACAAAACTTTTATTCTGAGCGAGGATGCGCTCTTTTTCGTCAAGCTCCTGACGGATCATGTCGCAGAAAATGCAGCGGTCTCTGAATTCAAAATATTCGGTCGCGCCTGTGATCTCTTCTATGACATTTTTAGGTATCATGGGCAGGGCTATGAGCTGTGTATGGTTGTGGTCGATGGTGGCGCCTGCCGCGCTGCCGTAGTTTTTAAAGATCATTATATATTTAAAACGTTTGTCTTTTTCAAGGTCTTTAGAGCGCAGAGCGTACATCTCAAGGACCATTTCAATTTCATCGAGTTCGAGATCCGGTATGTCTTTGGTGTGGTAAGGTGTTTCAATTATTACTTCGTGGGCGCCGATACCGTTAGACATGTCAAATAAACCCAATCCCTTTCTGTCAAGGTTTCCCTCTATCTGGAGAGCTGGGAATTTATTCGGCACTGCGCGTACCTGCCATCCGGCTGTATTAGCCCGGGTCTTTCCTATGCGGAACGCCTGCACCTCAGCAGGGGTCATAAATTCATTTCCATAACAAAACGGACAGTTTGTCGGATCGTCATAGTGATGCGGCTCAATATGAAAATCAGCCGGACATTTTGGATTATCGTTATCAATTATGACCCATCTGCCTACAATAGGATCCCGCCTGAGTTCGCTCATTATATCTCAACCTCGCGTAAAAACTTAGCCGCCTCTTCAGGGGATATAGGGCATATATAAAAACCCGTGCCCCATTCAAAACCTGCCGGGCTTGTTAATCTTGGGATAATTTCTAAGTGCCAGTGGTAATCGTCGTCTATTGTCTTCCAGTAGCTTGATTTTGCTTTTTTTCTGCGTAAAGGCGAAGTATGTAATACAAAGTTATACGGAGGGTCATCCAGGCCTATTTTTAATTTTAAAAGCACTTTTTTTAAGATGCGTGCCAGATAAAGCCTGCTTTCAACGCCCAGGGAGGAAAAATCGCAGTTATGCTGTTTGGGCAGTATCCAGATCTCAAATGGAAACCTTGAAGCAAATGGCGCTATCGCCACGAAACCATCCTGTTCAAGCACTATGCGTTCTTTGTTCTGCAGTTCCTGGCGGATCAAATCGCAAAAAACACAGCGTTCGTGATAATCGTAGTATTTTTTTGCTCCTACAAGCTCTTCCTTTACCCTCTTTGGAGTTACAGGGGTTGCTATGATCTGTGTCCTGGTGTGCCTTATAGGCCCGCCGCCGGAAGCCCATCCGTAATTTTTGAAGACTAGTATGTACTTGAATCGTTCATCGCGTGACAGGTCAATAAACCTGTCTATCCAGCATGTAATGCTCTTTGCTATCTGAGCGTCATTGAGTTCTGCGATATTGGCGATGTGTTTTGGTGTTTCTATTACTATCTCGTGCGCTCCGACTCCTCCCATAACATCATAGATGCCGCGGCCATGGCGGTTGAGGTCGCCCTCTATTCTTAAAAATGGAGCCTTGCTCGGAATAACTCTTGCATCCCAGCCTGGCTGGTTCGGTTTTGTTCCTTCTTTGCGGATGGAGAAGATCTCGGCAGGTGTGTCAGCTTCATTGCCTTCGCAAAACGGGCACGTTCCTTCTTCGGGGACTGAATAAGGAGGGGTAAAGCTTTTTGGGCGCCGCGCTCTTTCAACGGCAATAATTACCCATCGCCCAAGGATCGGATCTTTTCTTAGTTCCGGCATAAATTTATTTGTGGATGATTACACTGTACGGGTTCATTTTTTCAACGCTCTCAATTTTAGCATAATTTGAAGCACATTCAAGCATTTTTCAATGCCTTTCAGCCTAATTTTTCGCTGATTTTTACGTCGTGGCCGGCTAAAAAACTTTTAACCTCCATCTTTTTGTGCGATTCAGGTAATACTTCGTGTATCGCAATACAACCTTTTCCGCACGCTACCACAAGGCGGTTATCCCTGGCTTCAAGGATCTGTCCTGGAGCCGAGGGTTGAGAGCACTCAGCTTCTTCCATAGACAAGACCTTTATGATCTTATTTTTATAATATGTATAAGAACCTGGCCATCCGCAGCAGCCTCTGAAACTATCAATGATCTGTCTGGATGTATCCTCCCAGAGTATGAGCCCGTCTATTTTTTTCATAAGCGGCGCGTAGGTGGCTTTAGCGCTATCCTGTTTCATAGGTTTAAATTCCTTATTTTCAATAAGGCCCATAACTTCAGGCAGGCATCCGCAAGCAAGAGTAGAAAGCTTATCGTCAAGGGATA
>CAYSCK010000169.1:0-2280 GCA_964429525.1 uncultured Planctomycetia bacterium | reverse complement strand
TTTCTTTCTCAAATCAGGAGGCAGTTTATCGGTAATAATATCCATGCCCTGGTAAATCTGCATGGAATCAGCGGAGATGAATTCACAAGGAAGCAGCGCGGAAAGCGAAAGGCCGGCCTGAGTCTTGCCGACACCCGTGGGCCCAACAATGAAAACAACTTTTTTAAATCTATTTTTAATCTGTGTGATCAGTTTAGCGATCTGTGTAATCAAAGATTTTTCTACGGAAAAATCTTTGCGAAATAACCGTCTTTTTCAAGCCTCTTTTTCAGTTCCTCGGCTTCTTCATGAGTCTTAAGCTTACCGACACGTATACGGCAGAGCTTCTTGCCTGAAAGCATGCAGAGCACAGAATAAACATCATAACCTTTAGCTTTAAGCTTTTGGATTAACTTCTCGGCGTTATCGTAATTAGTGAACGCCCCGACCTGAACCGTGTAAATAGTATCCAATCCTTCAAGGCGGCGCGCGTCACGCGCTTCAAAAGAATTCGGGAATTCCTCCTGAAGCATATTATAATATCTTTTGAATTCCTTCTGGTCATTAAGCTTCAGATTAACTTCCGCGAGCCTGAAATAAAGTGTCGCGCGCCTCTTTTTTGACGGGTTGGTATTGTAAAATTCCTGATACGCGGCCAAAGCTTCCTTATAATTCTCCTGCAATAATTCCACATCTCCTAACGCGAGATAAGCGTCTTCGTAATAAGCGCTCCCTTTGTATTTGGCAACCACCGTCATGAAACTCTTTTTTCCTGTAAGGAAATCAAAAAGATTCACGTAGCTCGCCCCTGCGAGATAATTGGCTTTAGACAAGACCTCAGGCTTATCAGGATTCGCCTTGATAAGCGCGGTGCATTCCTCCACAGCCTGCCAGTATTTCTTCTGCAAAAACAGGTTTTCAGCTTTTCCCAGCGCGTCCTGCGCGAAAGCAGATGATAAATTTGAAAAAATAGATAAGCATATAACAAAAAATAGAAATTTTTTAATTTTCATGTTTTCCATCGTCCATAACCTATCGTTCATTGACTGTGGCCTTAGATATCTTTCTCTGCAATGCCAGCAGTTCCGAATGCCATCTGTCTTTGAGGTCTTCGCGCACGTCATCCTCCATCAAAGAGGCCTTTGTCCTGGGGCGTGGTGAATATTTAAAGATAAACGCCGTATCAAACCTGACAGAGCGGACAAGCTCAAGGGTCTTTTTAAAATCCGCTTCGCGTTCGCCCGGAAAACCCACGATAATGTCGGTACCTATTTTTCCATTATACACAAGCGACCGGTATTCGTCTACGAGCTTGAGATACTTTTTTGAGGTATAGCCCCTGTTCATGGCTTTAAGTATCTTATCAGAACCCGACTGCAGAGGCATATGGAGATATTTCTGGATCACCGGATGATCGCGCATAACTTCAAATAATTCTCTTGATGTATCTTTCGGATTAGACGTAAGAAATGACAGGCTCTTTAACCCTTTGATTTTTGCCACCTCCTTGAGAAGGCTCACAAAATCAACTGACGACTTATAAGAGTTAACATTCTGCCCAAGTAAAGTGATGTTGACTATACCCGCCTTAACAGCGCTCCTGGCTTCCTTTATTATCTCGCTAGCCGGCCTATGGCGCAGCCTGCCGCGCACATAAGGCACAACGCAGTAAGTGCAGTAATTATCGCACCCCTCGGAGATCACCACATACGCGTTCTTTTTATCCTCCCAAAATCCTGTATGATAAATCTCTTCGACACGTCCTCGCATATCCGTAATGCAAATTTTTTTGCTTTCTCCGTGGACTGTGGACTGTCGACCGTGGACTATTTTCTGGATTATTTCCGGTATCTGTCCTATATCCGACGGTCCTACGATAAAATCCACACCCGGAGCCCGTTTAAAGATCTTCTCCTTATAGTTTTGCGCCATGCAACCGACTACGCCGATGATCTTTTTATCGGGCGAGGAGTCCCGTTTGCTCAGATTTCGTGCTCCTTTTGCGTGGAATATAGGGGAGACACGATTCATCTTAACTATATTTCCTATAGCACTCCACACCCTGTCTTCGGCATGTTTACGCACAGAACACGTATTGAACAGAACCACATCCGCCTTCTTAGGATCATCCGTCAGCTTATAGCCTCCAGCCACAAGCAACCCCTTTATGACCTCCGAATCCCTAACGTTCATTTGACAGCCCAGTGTCCTAATGAACACTTTTTTTGTTGTAACTTCTTGTTTCATAGTGAATTATGTAGTTTCAAATTCCTGTTTTGAGGTTTACATAAAACTGTATAA
>CAYSCK010000168.1:0-2293 GCA_964429525.1 uncultured Planctomycetia bacterium | reverse complement strand
TGATCTTACGCATTTAAAATACCCTCAGAATATCACGAAGGCTGATATAGAGCGGGCATTAAACAAAATCTCATATAAACTTAAACCGCTTGATATTGTCTTGATCTATACCGGCGCGGATAAATTGGTTGGAACGAATGATTATGTTCATAAATACGTAGGCATGATGCCGGATGGGCTTGAATTTATCCTTGATCACGGCGTTAAGATGCTTGGGATCGATTCAATAGGGCTCGATCGTCCGTGTTTTGAGATGTTTGGCGAATTTTTGGCTACAAAAGATAAATCAAAGATATGGCCTTGCCACTTTTTAGGCCGCCGGAGGGAATATGCCCATATGGAGAGGCTTGGGAATTTAGGCGCCCTGCCTAAGCCCTTTGGTTTTACTGTCTCATGCCTTCCGGTAAAGATCAAGGATGCTGGCGCGGGTTGGGCAAGAGTGGTAGCATTATTGGATGAATAAAATATGTTAATGAGTATGCGAGTACGCGAGTTAGCAGTTGATCGAGTTTAAATCTTCTAACTCGTTATACTCGCAACTCGTTGAACTCGTAAAACTGAATTCGGAGGTTAGCGCATGGGTCACACGTGTAATTCAATTACGATAAAAGCGCCATACGAAAAAATATTTGATATCTCAAACGATATACCTCGCTGGACAGAATTGTTTGGAGGGGAATATAAGGAAGCGCGTATCGTCAAGCGCGAAGGCAACGGGATCGTCTTTCAGCTTACGGATGATGAAGGCCGTTCGTGGCAGTCTTTCAGGCTGCTTTTTAAAGAGAATTTTTTTGCTTATGCTGAGAGGCTTGATCCGAAATTCCCGTTTGAGTATATGAAGATCATCTGGCTTTATACGCCCGCGCCTGACGGAGTGATATTGACATGGATACAGCATTTCAGCATGGATAAGAAAGCCAAGTTTAACGATGAGCAGGTCGAAGGTTTTATAAATAAGCATTCAAAAGAGAATTTAGAGATATTTAGGAGAGTTATTGAAGCTGAAGCAAATAAGTAGCGTATGAATACCGGTGTGCGGTTAACGGTTAACGGTGAACGGTTTGCGCTTGTTAAAATATTAAACCAAAAAACAAAAAGACTGAAAAACCAAAAAACTAAAAATAAGATTAAAAATGTATGTGTTCATAAGTTTTTATGTTTTTCCGTTTTTTGGTTGTTTTAGCTTGTGATATTTTGATCTTTTAACCTTTTGTTTTAATTGGAGCTATTCATCAAGCGGACGGATTTTGCCATACTTTGTTTGCAGGGATTTTGTATCGCGTTTAACGTCGCGTCGGTATCCGCTATAGTTCCTGCGATAGCTGATGAATTTGGCCTGTCGGCGTTTGTGGTTGGGCGCATTAATTGGGCGTACATGCTGCCGTATGGACTGGTCGCGCTTGTATACGGTCCTTTAACGCGCGCGTTTGACAATAAGCGCATAGCCATAGCAAGCCTTGCTTTTTTTTCTGTATTTAGTTTTTTATCCGGCACAGCCGGCAGTTATCAATCGCTCTTTGTTTACAGGTTCATGGTCGGGATCTTTGCCGCGGCAATTACTCCGCTGTCTTTAATTTATATAGCAGAGCACGCGCATGAGTCTTCGCGAGGCAAGATGATCGGCTTTTTTTTCAGCGCGACATTTGTTGCTGATTTAATAGGCCTGTTTTTGAGCGGGATCCTGCCCTGGCGCGCGATGTTTTTCATACCTGCTGTATTAGGTATAGTAACTATTTTTTTTACAGTCAGGCATTTTCCCTGCGCGCTTTCAGGCAAGAGCAGGACGAGCAGCAGGTATATGCTTGCACTGAAAGACAGGGCTGTTTTTCGCGTCTTTATCTATATATTTTTTGTCAGCCTTCTTTATCATGGTGTGCGCCAGTGGTTGGGGGTTTATTTCGCCCAAGAGCTTGGTATGAAGCAATTCTTTGTTTCCATCACTCTGACAGTGATAAGCCTGGCCGGTATCTTTGGAGAAGCCTTAGGCGGCCTGATGGCTGATAAGAATGGCCGAGTTGTAACGCTTAAGCTTGGATTGTTGTTGATGACGGTTTCGGTGCTTTTGCTGATCTTTGTGAGGTCTCTGATAGTGATGCCGTTACTAATGTTGTTGTGGGGATTCGGCTGGACGGTCAATCATGCCGGGTTATCCACGTTTCTGACGGATTTAAATAAAGAATTCATGAAGGAGATATCCAGCCTCAATAGTTCGGTGCGTTTTGTTGCCGGAGGGCTTGGAGTCCTGACTGCCGGGTTTTTTATGCAGATCAGTTTTAAATTCGGATTTTTAGTT
>CAYSCK010000167.1:0-2342 GCA_964429525.1 uncultured Planctomycetia bacterium | reverse complement strand
GCGGTATGACGTTCCCTCTGCGGGCGTAGCTTCAAGATTATAGAAGTTGCCTGTCGCTTCCTGAAACTCCAGAAGTTTCTGGCGCATAAAATCCATAGTCCGCAGCGTAAAGGCCCTGCCTTTTTCGCTTGCGATATCTTCCTTAAGAAGATTCCGGCAAGCCTCATTCATTCCGACAATGCCTATAGTGGAAAAATGATTCTTCCAATATTTACCAAACCTCGTTTTGACATTACGCAGATAAAACCGCATATATGGATATAGATTCTCTTCGGTAAAAGATTCCAGAGTTTTTCTCTTGATCTCCAGGCTCTCCTTGGCCAAATTCATAATCTGCCCCAGCCTCTCAAAGAAATCGTATTCATCATTGGAAATAAATCCTAATCTTGGCATATTAATAGTAACTACACCGATTGACCCGGTAAGAGGCGATGACCCAAACAACCCGCCACCTCGACGGCGTAATTCCCGGTTGTCTATCCTTAACCTACAGCACATACTACGGGCATCCTCCGGATTCATATCTGAATGAATGAAATTCGCAAAGTACGGCAAGCCGTATTTAGCGGTAACCTTCCAGAGAACATCCAGATTAGGATTATCCCAGTCAAAATCTTTTGAAATATTGTACGTGGGGATCGGAAAAGTAAAAACTCTCCCCTTGGCATCACCCTCAAGCATAACTTCCAGGAATGCCCGGTTAAACATATCCATTTCGACCTTGAATTCCTTATAAGTGGCACCCTGCGTTTCTCCTCCGATAATCACTCCCTGATCGGCATAATAGGAAGGTACGGTAAGATCCAGCGTGATATTAGTAAAAGGTGTCTGGAAGCCAACGCGGGTGGGAACGTTAACATTAAACAGGAATTCCTGCAGCGCCTGTTTTACCCCCTTATAATCAAGCCTATCAAAACGGATAAACGGCGCGAGCAATGTATCGAAATTTGAGAATGCCTGGGCCCCGGCTGCCTCACCCTGGAGCGTATAGAAAAAGTTGGTTATCTGGCCTAATGCCGTGCGCAGATGCTTTGCCGGTTTTGATTCCACCTTGCCGGATGCGCCCTGGAAACCCTCAAGAAGCAAATCGTGCAGGTCCCAGCCAACGCAGTAAACGCTAATAATCCCCAGGTCATGGATATGAAAATCGCCTTCAAGATACGCGTTTTTAATATCCTCTGGATATATTTTATTAAGCCAGTAGATTTTGCTTACTTCCGACGAAATATAATTATTCAGGCCCTGCAAAGAAAAACCCATGTTGCTGTTTTCTTCGACCTGCCAGTCGGACTTAGAGAGATACTGGTCAACCAGGTCAACATTGAATTTTGAAGTTATCTGACGGACTCCCTTGCGCTGCTCGCGGTAAAGAATATATGCCTTAGCTGTTTTCTTATACGGCGAAGCTAAAAGAACCTCCTCAACGATATCCTGAATCTGCTCTACCGTCGGCATCTCCCCCAGTTCAAGCTGGCCGGCCAGGCTTAATACCTTGATGGTAAGCATCTTTGCCGCATCTTCCTGGAACTCCCCGGTTACCTTGCCTGCCTTGGCAATGGCATCGGTGATCTTGCGGGCGTTAAAGCTAACTTTTTCGCCGTCTCTTTTGACTATTCCCTTAAAACCTTCCTTAATAGATATCTCCATGCTATCCTCCGATTGAGTCAAACCTCTATATATTTATCCTGTATCTGTTTTGCCAATGAAGCGGTAAGTTTAAGCACCCTTTCTGCGTCTCTTGGCGGCAAAGGCCCCATGCCGCAGGCAGGAGTAAAAATCGCGTTGTTCAATAACAGCTCTCTGTGAATCCCTTTTTGCTCAAACCCTTCCAAAACATAAATGAACTTATCGCGCAACTCGTCCTCCGTAATCCCTTCCTTATATTCCGACGCAGGAACAATACCAAAGGCAATAAATCCGCCTCGATGCAAAAATTGTTTAATTTCCTGCGGATAAAGCACCAATTTATCCCCAAAGTTATAAGCATCAAAACTGACAATATCAACTCCTGAATCAAAAACCATTCTCCAACCGGTATTGCCGTAGCAATGCAACCCGAGCAATAGGTCCTTATCATGCTCCTTGATGAAACTGATCAGACTATCGATAAGAAAAACTATCTTTTCATCGCTTACGGGCATATAAGCCGAACCCATCCCCCACAAAAACGGCTCATCGAAGAAAAGGATCGAAGTTTTACCGGTTTTTCTGATTTCCTGCGCCTGCCAGAGCTCTTTCATCGCCAAGCCCAGGGTTGCAGCCTCGGCAAATTCATTGTCAAAAATCAACGACTGCCTGTCTTTTTTCGTTACCGACAGCAAATAAGTAACCGGGCCAGTGAT
>CAYSCK010000166.1:0-2391 GCA_964429525.1 uncultured Planctomycetia bacterium | reverse complement strand
TGCTAAACGGCCGGTACTCGCTCTCCAGACACCAGTCCCGATAAGCCACATACAAGGCATCACTGTTTATATCCGCCTGAGCGTCCAAGACACACTGTTCTTCCACAAAGATGATCACGTTATTGTTCTCCTTGCGATAGGCGTCCTTCACGGTCTGCATCGAGGCACTCTCCTCGAAATACCCGCGCTTCCTTAATCGCGTAAGACCGTTAAGCGACCACAAAAAAATCCCGTCCAGCTCGCTGGCCGCGATCTTTTGCTTTAGCTTTGGATCGCGTTCTTCTATTGAAAACTGCCGGTTAAACGGAAGGATTAAAAGACGGCGGTAATATCCCTCGGTTTTATCTCCTACGCGCGGCATATTATTGGTTGAGAAAAGAAGCTTGCAGTATGGTTTGAATTGAAACGGCTGGCCGTATTTTTCGTCAGCGGAGATCGTATCGCCGGTCACGATCGCCTTAAACATATTGTCATAGACATTTGTCTTGGCATTTGTTTCAAGGCTGATATTGACCAATTTGTCCCGAAGCCGGGCGATATAGTGGGAATCGTTAAACTTCTCAAGCGGAATGGATGAGCAGTTGTCCTTGCCGATAAGCTCCTCGAGCACATACAAAACAACGCTCTTGCCGTTTGCCCCCTCGCCGAACAGAAAAAGCGCCTTTTCATAATCATTGTCCCGAGTCAGGCAATACCCGAAATACTCCTGAAGAAGCATGATCCGGGCCGCATCATTCTCAAAGATCTGATCAAGACTCCTCTGCCACAACAAACACTCGGCGTTCTCGCGGTATGTCACATTAAGCTGGTTGATGGAATAGACATCCGCCGAATGCGGCAAGAGCGTCATTTTGTCGATGTCATAAAGCCCATTTTTGACATTAAAGAGCGTAATGCCATTGATGATGTCCGGCTTGACGAAAGTCTCGGTCTTAAGCGCAACAAGAACATTGCGAAGCTTGCTCGCCGAAAACCCGGCCCCGCACGCATCCTTAATTCACTTCTGCACTTCCTCGACAAAGAGCGGCCTGTAACACCCGCCGCTGTATTCGTAATAGGTGTCGGCGAAGTTGATCAGCCGATGATGCTTGAGGATCTCGTCAGCGACTTCATTGGCGTTAACCTTTCTTGTGATAAGCAGGTTTGGCCGCGACAGCGCATAAACCTCACGACAATCATTCACCGCCTTTTCGATAACCGACTGGCCATAGGTCCGGCCGTCACCAAAGTGCTTTTCATCCCACTTAGACCGCATAAGGCCCGACTGCCGGAATAACGCGTCCATTTGCCCGGCATCTTTCCCAGTCCAGAAAGCCAGCTTGTTGCATAGCGCAAGGTCTGCTTCACTCTGGGACGGGTAATCGTTTTGCCATTGGCCGGAATAGAGCCGCTGAAACTTTTCCGCGTCTTTGCTCTTAGCGATCAAGGAAAGGATATCGTTCGCGGGAGACTTATCTACAAACCTACTGAATACTCCTCTAAGCGCATCAGTGCACTCGTTAAGCTCAGCCGGATAATTTTCAAGGCGGTTGCCGGTAACGGTAAAGAATCGACCCTTGGCATAAATCTCCAAGCCAATCTTGGAAATCTTGCAGGCCCGGGCAATCTCGCCCTTACAAAGAATATGAATACCTGTGCCGCTTGGCGAATATTCCGAATATGAATTAAGCACGTTTAGAATCTCGACCGCATACGGTGCGACCGCCCCGTCTTTAACACAATGGTCGATATCCACGCCAACATACGGCGGCTGGAATACAAAACCAACGCCCGCATACCCGCGCTGAAGCGCAAGGTCGCTTGCGGTCGTATAATCCGTCCATGTGCTTGGATCGTTTGTCTTGGCAGGACGTCCGGTGAGGACGTTCATGGGAACTTTATCAATGCGGTCTTTGTTACGCCTGAGCTGATATCCAACCCAGCTCGGGAGCTTAAGCAATTCCTGCGGTATAATCTCTTCCATTTTTCTCTTCTCTTTTCTTCTCTCGTCTTCCATTTTTAAACTCCGTTTTGAAATAAATAATCCTTTACCCTCCGGTAACAATCAAATAGCTTGCGCGCCTCCGAATCAGCGTAAAACTCTTCGCATGCCTTATGCACGGCCGGGATATCGTCAAACAGGATTCTCTTAAGCCGTCCCGATCCCTCAATACCCTTCATAGCAAACCCGCAAGAAAGCAAATACGTAGCCAGATAGAGATTCCCTGCCTCAAAATTCTTTTCGTTCATAGTCTCAGTGCCTCCTACTAGCTATATACGAAGAAATTTGCCAACCTGACGGAAATATTTTCATTTTTTTTCACTCCCTAAGCGTATATTCCCCTTTTTCCTGAAAAGTGTCGGAACTTTCCGCTTAGGGAGTGAAAAAAAACCCCAAACACACCCAACACA
>CAYSCK010000165.1:0-2423 GCA_964429525.1 uncultured Planctomycetia bacterium | reverse complement strand
AGTATAATGAACATCGCCAATTTTTCAAGCGCGAGCGCTGCAAAAAAATTCTGGTTTATCTCCATCCACGTGCGCGCGTGCAGGCTGCCAGGCAGAACCTTCTCTAATTCTTTTTTAATGAGCGCGGCGCGATAAGGATCAGCCGTTTTTATACCTATCTGGGTCACAAGGCTGCCGACACCGAAGAATTCCTGAGCGTCCCTGATATTTAAAAAAGCCAGATTAAGATCGTAATCATACATCCCTGTATGGAATACCCCTGTTACGCGAAACGAAGTATTAAGCCCAAGGACAGGAGATGACAAGACTACTTCGTTACCCACCTCAAGGCCTAAAGCGCGCACTAATTCCTGCCCCAGGATAATTCCGCCTTTAGGCAGATCCATCTTCCCGCTCAGGCAATAACTTCTTATCCTGGTAACATTCTCCTCCTGGGCCGGCTCAACCCCTTTAATATTCAGGCTCAAAACTTTGTCCTTGTAATACAAATACGCCTGGCCGCTTACGTATGGAGCCACATTACGTACGCCCTTAACCGCTTTTATCTTTTTTGAAAGAGCGTCAAAATCGGAGAAGCCTTCTTCACTTGCCAATATTATGTGGGGATTGGCGCCTATTATCTTATCTCTTAAATCGTTATCAAAGCCCGTCATAACAGCTATAACCACAATAAGCGCCATGACGCCTATGGCAACACCGAGCCCCGCAATAACGCTTATCGCCGAAATAAACCTCTCCTTCTGGAGAGTTAAAAAATAACGAGAGCCGATAAAAAATTCAAAATTCATCTTTTATTCGCCGGCCTCCGAAGGATTCTCAGGCCTAAGCAACGGGAATAATATAACATCACGTATAGAAGGCTGGTTTAAAAATATCATCACCATCCGGTCTATGCCTATCCCTAATCCGCCCGTGGGTGGCATACCGTATTCAAGCGCGTGAACAAAATCTTCATCTAAACACCTCGCCGCGCCGGCATCGTCTTTCAGTTCTTCCAAAAGACGGGCTTTCTGTTCTATTGGATCATTAAGCTCTGAATACGCGTTCGCCACCTCCATACCCGCCATATAAAGTTCAAACCTGTCTGAGATATAAGGATTATCTTTCTTATTTTTAGCCAAAGGGCACAGAATGCTGAAATATTCCGTAAAAAACACAGGCTGAGTCGGAGCATCCTCGGTCAGGATCTCTTCAACCACGCGGACTAACTGCGAACGGGACAACCTGTCTTCAACAGGCCTTCCCTTCTTTTTTAATTTATCTACCATGACAGACGTTTCGTCATCCGGCAGTATACCGAATCTTTCCTTAACAGCCTGGGCGAAAGAGCGCCTCGGCCATGGAGGCGTAAAATCAATCTCTTTGCCCTGATACTCAAACTTCAGCTTCCCGAATAAGGTCTGAGCGATATGCACAAAAATATCCTCTGTTATCTTCATCATATCGTCGTAATCGCAATAAGCGGCATAAAGCTCAAGCATGGTAAATTCGGGATTATGACGGGTCGATACCCCTTCATTGCGAAAACTGCGATTGATCTCATATATCTTCTCAAACCCGCCTACGATAAGGCGTTTCAGGTATAATTCAGGTGCTATCCTCAAGAACAGATCCATATCGTACTCGTTATGATGCGACTTGAAAGGTCTGCCTGCCGCGCCGCCGGGGATTATATGCATCATCGGGGTCTCAACTTCCAAAAACCCGCGTTTATTCAGAAAATCACGCGTCAAAGAGACGATCTTTGAACGCATTGTAAAAATGCCCCTTACTTCAGAGTTTGATATAAGATCGATATACCTCTGACGATAACGTATCTGTACGTCTTTCAAGCCGTGCCATTTTTCAGGCAATGGGCGCAACGATTTCGACAAAAGCGTAAAGGCAATAACCTTAAGGGTAGGCTCTCCGGTGCGGGTCTTAAACGTTTCACCATCAACGCCGACTATATCTCCGATATCAAGGCTGTTAAACAATTCGAACTGTGCCTCTGGCATGGGATCATCTTTGCGCACATAAAGCTGAATACGGGCATCTTGATCGCGCAGATCTGCAAAGCAAACTTTACCGTGCTTGCGTTTTGCCATCAACCTGCCTGCCAAAATAACCTTATCTCCATCCTTGAACGAAGCCAATAGATCCTTGATAGAACAGGTCTTGTCAAACTTGCGCCCGTAAGGCTCAATACCGGCATCCCTGAAAAACTTTATTTTGTCTATTCTCTGCTGAATTATCTCATTCAATTCCATGATATTACCTTTCAAATATCTGTTATAACCCTAAGATTATTGGGGAGTTAAGCTAAACTAATGGATATATCATATAGCGCTAAAATACAACTGGATGGGCATCATTATATATGACATGAATATGAGTGTCAACTTAATAGCATTTTGGGGTGATAAGAAAATTAGGGGTTTGTT
>CAYSCK010000164.1:0-2437 GCA_964429525.1 uncultured Planctomycetia bacterium | reverse complement strand
GCTGAAGTTCATATTCATGACTGAGCGCAATATGAAGATACATTGCGCGTTCGCTCTTATGGCTGTGGCGGGCTGTTTTATATTTAAAGTCAACGAACTTGAATTTATCTTTGTCATTTTTTCCATCGCCCTTGTCCTTATCGCCGAGGCTGCCAATACCGCGTTTGAACTGCTTTTGGATTTTGTGCACGGCGACCGCTTCCATCCTGATGTGAAGCTTCTGACGGATATCAGCGCGGGCGGCGTCTTTGTCGCGGCGCTCAATTCGTTTGTCATAGGTATCATAATATTCATTCCAAAGATTGTCTGTTTATTCAATCAGGTCAACTGTAGTTTATAAGGAGAAGATATGGATCTTGTTAAAAAAATTCAAGAAAAAAAGATACGAAGCGCGGTGATAGGTTTGGGTTATGTCGGTCTGCCTCTGGCTGTTGAATTGGCGGAAGCCGGAGTAGAGGTTGTGGGTATCGACCTTGATAAGTCAAAGGTGGACGCGATAAACGCGAAAAAATCCTACATCCAGGACGTCCCGGCTGAGCAGGTGAAGGCTCTTGTTTCAAAGGGTATGCTCAGCGCGACCACAGCTTACAGCGCGTTGATGAATGTGGATACCATAAATATCTGCGTGCCTACGCCTTTGCGCAAGACCAAAGAGCCGGATATCTCCTACATAGTCAAATCGGCTGAACAGATAGCCCGTTACCTCAAAAAAGGCCAGCTTATAATTTTGGAGAGCACCACCTATCCCGGCACGACGGATGAAGTGCTTCTGCCTATGTTTGAAGCTAAAGGCCTGAAGGTGGGCAAAGATTTCTTTCTGGCATTTTCACCTGAGAGGGTGGACCCGGGCAATCCGACATATCATACAAAGAATATCCCCAAGGTTGTCGGCGGCGTTACTCCGGCATGTACCGAGGCGGCAAAAGCGTTATACGAATTATCTATTGATACGGTGCATTCTGTTTCCTCAACCCGAGTCGCGGAGACCGTCAAGCTTCTTGAAAATACTTTTCGCTCCGTAAATATCGGGCTTGTGAACGAGCTTGCCATGATGTGCGACAAGATGCGTATAAACGTCTGGGAGGTAATAGACGCGGCAAAGACAAAGCCATTTGGTTTTATGGCATTTTATCCCGGGCCCGGCCTGGGAGGGCATTGCATACCGATAGACCCGCTCTATCTCTCGTGGAAGGCGCGTCATTTTGGTTTTGAAGCGCGTTTCATAGAGCTCGCGGCGCAGGTCAACAGCGCTATGCCTGACCACGTAGTAACGATCGTTGCCGAGGCTTTGAATACACAGGCAAAGAGCATTAAAGGCTCAAAGATACTGGTCCTTGGCGTGGCGTATAAAAAGAATGTAAGCGATTATCGCGAATCTCCGGCTTTTGAAGTTATCCATAGCCTTGAGCACAAGGGCGCGAAAGTCTCTTATAATGACCCGCATGTGCCTGATTTTAAGGAGGGCGCGTTAAAGATGAAGAGCGTCAAGCTGACAGCGCAGGTATTAAAGAGCGCGGATTGCGTGGTCATTATAACGGATCATTCCGCTTATGATTACACTTGGGTCGTCGCAAATTCCAGGCTTGTTGTTGATACGCGCAACGCGGTTAAAGCGAAGAATACTAAAGTTGTAAAATTGTAGAGCATAGTCGTCCATAGTCGATGGTCGATAGTCGAATAGGCTCAAAGCTGATAGTAAAAGCTGCAGGCTGCAGGCTGCAAGCGCTCAGGAAGTCATTAAATTAAAACAGTTTTAACCATGGACCATGGACAATGGACCGTGGACGAAATCAAGGAGATCTACATTATGGAAATGGAAATGAAAAAGTACCTTATCACCGGAGGAGCCGGGTTTATCGGTTCCAATATCGCGGAGAGGCTTTTAAAAGAAGGCAATTATGTGCGCGTATTGGATAATTTTTCTTCAGGCAAAGAATCAAATTTATCTTTTGCCCGTGAACTGTCAGCTAAGAGCTTTGAGCTGATCCGGGGCGATATACGCGATAAAGCTGTGTGCGAGAAGGCATGCGCAGGCATGGATTACGTGCTTCACCAGGCCGCTCTTCGCTCTGTGCCTAAATCAATGAAAGACCCTGAAAGCTATAATGACGTAAATATCAACGGCACGCTGTATATGCTCCAGGCGGCGTCAAAAGCCAAGGTGAAGAGATTTGTCTTCGCGTCTTCAAGCTCGGTCTACGGGGACGTAACTCAATTTCCTGAAAAAGAGACCTTCTACCCTGAGCTTATTTCGCCTTACGCGCTTTCAAAGCTCGCCAACGAATATTACGCGAAAATTTACGCGCAGTTCTTCGGGGTTCCGAGCGTGGCATTGCGTTATTTCAATGTCTATGGCCCAAAGCAGGCGCTGGATGATGAATACGCGGTGGTTATCCCGAAATTTATCAATTGCCTGTTGGATAACCAGCGCCCGCCG
>CAYSCK010000163.1:0-2533 GCA_964429525.1 uncultured Planctomycetia bacterium | reverse complement strand
GATAGCATCCATAAAATTCTTCACTTCCGGAGGAACGTTAGCATCATAAAGTATCCCGTCAATACGGTAACGGAAATTAACGCCCTGCCTAAAAGGCTCTATATGGATATCTGTTGCGCGTTTTCTATATGCCTCAAGGATTATCTGATTGACTAATTTTATTACGGAGGCATCCCCGACTATTTTTTCGATATCTTCTATTCTTTCACGTCCTGTCTCTACAAAGGCGGTCTTTAACTGCGGCTCCTGCGACACAATGCGCTCTATCGTTTCAGCACCCAAACCATAGAATTTCCTGAAACTCTCCAGGATGTCCGCAGCAGAAGCAAACACAACCACGATATCATAGCCCAACTGCGTCCTCACCTCATCCTGAATCTTCAAATCCAGAGGCGCTGAAACAGCTATTGTTAATGTTCTATTTTGCAAAGAAACTGGCATAAAACCATAATAAGTAGCCACCTTAACAGGCACTTTGTCTAAAACCAACTTATCTATGGCAAAATCCTTTAAGTCGCACAAAGCAATGCCAAGCTTTTCAGACAATAGCTTTAAAACCTCTTTTTCCTTTATCAGGCCTTTCTTGATCAAAAGCAGCTGCAAGCCTTCCCCCGAACTGTCTGACTCTTTCAGCAACGGCTCCAAGGTATTCTTGTCGAATACATTTTTATCGACGAGAATCTCAAACAAAGTAATATCCGATTTCTTAGGCATAATTCTATTGTTCCTCAAATAACCTATTTACACTACCCTTAAAATGCGTTTTATATCTGGTTATTATATCTTCGATATCTTTATTAGACGTTAAAACGAATTTCACCTTCAAGCCGCGCGACTCTTCCTGCGCTTTTGACATTACCTTTGAATCCAGAGGGTTAGTGATCGCCATGGTCACTTCAAAATCGTCTTTCTCCAAAGGCACGCATTTATAATCAAATACAAGAGACGAAGAAAAACTTTTCACCACACCCCAGTCAATATAACGGTTGATCAATACAACGACCCGCAAATTAAATTGCTGCGACAAAACTAGAAGCAAATCCTCTTCCTGAATATATCTTTTCTTCAATAAGATATCCCCTAAAAATTCCTTAGTCCTTGCCTGTTCCTGTAGCGCATTTTGAAGTTGCTCATCTGTGATCAGTTTTTTTTCAATCAGGATTTCGCCAATCTTCTTTCCGCCCTTAATCATCTTATGGCAATGCTCCGATCAGGTAAAAATCACCCTCAGGCCTATTGTCTACCCTTCCGCCCATGATCCTCTCGCATCCTTCAAGAGTTTGCTCGCATGTGACATACTCACCCTTTCTGCCGGTATATGCTTCGGCGACAAAAAAAGGCTGAGTCAAAAAATTCTGCAGTTTACGCGCGCGTTCATAAAGTATCCGGTCGCTGGATGAGAGCTCATCTACACCTACGACCAACACAATACGCCGGAGCTCCTCATATTTCTGAAATGTCCTTATAACTTCCTGCGCTATATCAAAATGCCTCCTGCCGACTATATCAATATCCAGATTGGCGCAAGACGATAAAAGCGGGTCAATCGCAGGATACAGCCCCAGCTGTATGCGTTCGCGCGAAAGGACCAGAATCGAATCCAAAAATGTGAAAATGGCCACAACAGCCGGATCTGTCAAATCATCGGCAGGAACATAAACCGCCTCAAAAGAAGTAATAGAGCCTCCGCTATCTTTAGTGGTGCGTATCCTTTCGTGGAATTCGCTCGCTTCTGACACAAGCGTCGGCTGATAACCGGTCTCTGAAGGCACGCGGCCCAACAATGTCGAAATTTCGGCGCCGGCCTGTATAAAACGGAATATATTATCAACAAACAAAAGAACGTCCTGATTTTTTCTCTGTATGGATTCGGCTATCGTAATGCCGGTCATGGCAACACTGAAACGCGCGCCCGGAGGCTCATTCATCTGGCCGAATACCATCATCGTCTTTGACAGAACGTCATGCTTTAACAATTCAAAATAAAGTTCGTTTCCTTCGCGTATACGCTCACCAACGCCTACAAATACACAGCTACCCTGAATTTTTTTGACGATGTGTTGTATTATCTCCAATGTCAAAATGCTCTTTCCTAAAGCAGCGCCTCCCAAAATGCCAGTCTTGCCGCCTTTAACAACGGGAAAAAGCAGGTCGATAATCTTAATGCCTGTCTCCATGACAACGAAAGACTTTTGTACTTTCTCCTTTATCTTTACCTCGCTTCCCATTTCGGATCTTCTTATACTGAATGACTCTAAAGAATCTATGTCGCCTTTTTGGTCAATTGGTTTACCCAGACAATTAACAATGCGACCGTACAATACATCGCCTACCGGTATCTGGATGGGAGAACCTGTTACGCTAACGCTTTCATCGCGCTGAAGGTCTATGGTGGAATTAATCGCAATGCACCTTGCAACATTGCCCGATAAATGTTCTGCGACCTCTAAAACAATCTCATCCCCGTCGACTGTCTTGGTAAGAATTATGCTTAAAATATTAGGAACTTCCTGGGCGTTTGCGAATTTTACAT
>CAYSCK010000162.1:0-2540 GCA_964429525.1 uncultured Planctomycetia bacterium | reverse complement strand
GCCACCGACAAAGCCGGTGGTGATCCACTAATCGAAACTCGCATGAAATCATCAAAATACGTATTTATTGTCCTGTTTTTTTTGAGTCTGTTAGCGTATGGAAGTTCGCTAAAAGGGAGTTTTATCTGGGATGATAAGCCGCTTATCGCGGATAATTCCTTCATAAAGGATCCGCGTGTTTTAAGCAAAGTTTTTTTATCCGACCTGTATGAGAAGACACGTGCCAATTACTACAGGCCGATTTTTGAGCTTTCTCTGGCATTTAATTATTCAATTTCAAAATCAGACACTTTAAGTTATCATTTAGTTAATATATTTTCGCATTTTTGTGTCACTGTTTTATTCTATTTATTTCTGTATCGATTGACCCGCGACTCCTTCATTTCATTTGCCTCAAGCCTGATATTTGCCATACATCCGATCCATAGCCAGGTAGTAACTTATATTTCAGGCAGGGCGGATTCCTTGGCAGCTGTATTCATTATGTTTGCTCTATTATTCTTCAGCGCTGCTTTTACAAAGAGGTCTTATTTTTTGAGTCTTTTGTGTTTTGCCTTGGCCTTGTTGACAAAAGAAACTGCAATAATGCTGCCCTTGATACTTATATTCTGGGGAGTTAAAAAAGCCCTGCCCTTTTTCGCGATGGCGGCCGTATATATCGTAATGCGTTTTACAATTCTGAATTTTGCGGCTGGAAACCCTTTTTTGGAAAAGAAAGGGTTTGCTGTTCTGGAGGTTGGGCTTTGGCCCAGGGTGATGATTTTTTTCAAGACACTTCTGATTTATTTTGGTTCTTTCTTCGCGCCTGTTCGGCTTCACCTGGAGAGGATCGTTGCTTATGAATCTATGAATCTTTTTTATTGGCTTGGCATTGTTATCGCGGCATTTTTATGCGCGGTATTGTGCGCGAGGTTTAAGGGCTTTGAAAAAGATAAAAAGAAAGTGGTTGGTTTTTTCATTTTTTGGTTTTTTGTCTGGTTATTTCCCCAGTCGGCTTTTATTTTTCCCAGGATAATGGCTGAGCACTTTTTATATCTGCCTTCGATGTCATTATGTTTTTTTATCGCTCTTTCAGTTCAGGGCCTGAAACAGGAGAGTGGAAAAAGAATATTGCTGGTTTTTATATCTGTTTATTTTATCACGCTGGGATGGCTGAATAATAAGAACTGGCAGAATGAGCTTGTTTTCTTTGAAAATACTGTACGGCTTTCTCCTTACAGTATCAGGGCGCGCGATAGTCTTGCCGCGCTTTATCTTGATGCAAGGCGTTATGGTGACGCTGAGGCGCAGTATCGCGAGCTATTGACATATTCTGATATTTTGGAAGATCGGGTTCAAAAAGATAAGGCAAAGTCTTCTTGTTTTTATAATTTGGGTATTATTTTTGAAAAGTATTCTATGTTCGAAGAGGCGCTTATGGCATATCGGTTAGCTGTTGTTTTTGACCCTAATATGCCACAGGGCTATAATAATGCCGGTCTGGTTTTGCAGAGGTTTGGAGATAAAGAAGCGGCAAAAGAAGCTTTTAAAAAAGCTATGGAAGTTGATCCGCAGTATTATCAGGCTTACAATAATCTTGCCCAGCTTTACGCGCAAGATAACAGGCTTTGGGATGCTATAGGGCTTTGGATGCAGGCGCTTGCCATATATCCTGATTATCATATAGCAAAAAAGAATGTGGATATCGCTCAAAAATTGCTGACTTTTGAGAGAAAATGATTGACTTTTAGGCTGTTTTCTCTCACAATAAGTTCAGCGGTTAACGTAAGTTAGGTAAAGAGGTATTTGATGAAAGTGTTTGATCGTATTTTTTCGCAGGTTAACGAAATTTTTTCCAAATCTCTAATGCAGGGCGCGCCTTCCTGCGGGTCGTTAGGGGTTGATATTGGTTCTTATTCCGTTAATATCGTGCGTCTTGAAACGGGTAAGGATGGGGCTAATGTCCTCGGGTTTGGGGTCGAGAAGGTTGTTAATAGAAATTATTGTGACGCGATCAGCAAGGCTTTGGTGAAGGCAAAGGCCCTGCAGGATCAAAGCGCTGTTATCTCTGTCTCAGGGCAGGGAGTAGTTTCTCGCTATATAGACCTGCCGTTTATGAATAAGTCTGAGCTTGAATCATCCATGAAGTTTGAGATAGAAAAATATGTTCCTTTCCCGCTTGCGGAAGTCTCGTCTGACTTTGCCGTCATGCATGAGATGAGAGATAAAGCCAAGATGTCAGTATTGGTCGCTGCCGCGAAAAATGATCTGATACAAAAAAAGTGCGCTTTGGCTAAAGAGGTGAATTTAAATTTTAAGGCCATTGACTTGGATTGCTTGGCGTTGGCCAATTTTGCGGCAGAGATCGCAGGCCTGCGTGAAAAAGGCACTTGCTCCTGCATAATAAATATCGGTAAAACCGTATCTAATATTGATATTCTTGTTGAGGGGTCTCCTTGTTTAAGCCGGGATATATTTATCGGGGGAGATGATCTTACGAAAAAATTGGCTGAGACTCTTGAAATAGAATATGCCGAAGCGGAGGAGTTTAAGCTTGAGCC
>CAYSCK010000161.1:0-2573 GCA_964429525.1 uncultured Planctomycetia bacterium | reverse complement strand
TGATATTTTTTCTTCAAGGCCGCTTATGGTTTATTCTCACCTGGGGATAAACAGGGTAACCGCCAGTTTTAAACAAGCGGCAACCTTAGGGCTCTATCTGGATTTTTTTGTCCCATTGTTTTTTTCGGTAGGAATACTTTTTGCAAAAGGATGGAAAAAAACGAGGGGATTAATAATATTTTTTTAATTTTAGTTATTTTAGGATTTACTTTCGCTTTTGGTTCCGGTATCGGAGTTTTTTTAGCAATCGTTTGTGCCCCGAGTGACCCGTATTTCGGAGATTGCCCTCCTGCAGCGCACAATATGTATGTCCAAATGGCTGCTGAAACCGGTATCGCCTCGTTTTTTATATTCATGTTTTTACTATATCAAATGTTCAGGCAGGCTAAACAGAAGTTATGCCAGAATGATAAAGCGTCGCTTGATTCATACATTCTGGCAGGTTTAATAGCCGGTATGGCAGCTTTCTTAATACATGGCTTGTTTGAATCGGCGTTCCAATCATCTATTGGTGCAGTTTTATTCTGGTTTATGGCAGGAATTATCGTTACTAAAAGCAAGTGCGTCCTAACTAAATTGAAAGGATTGGTAAAAAATGGATAAAATCCCGATAAGCGTGGTCGTCCTAACTAAAAACGAAGAAAATAATATTGTTGAATGCCTTGAGTCAATAAAAGGATGGGCTGATGAGATCGTCATAGTAGACGACTTAAGCACGGATAATACGGTAAAAATAGCAAGCAGTCTTGCCGATAAAATATTGACCCGGAAGATGGATATAGAAGGAACCCACCGCAACTGGGCATATGCTCAGGCAAAGAATAGCTGGGTTTTAAGCCTGGACGCGGATGAAAGGATGATGGAGGAATCAAAGGACGAGATTTCCAGAATCCTTTTATCAAATTGTTCTCAGACCGCGTTCACTATCCCCCGTAGGAATTATTTGGGTAATACATGGATCAGGTCCTCGGGATGGTATCCTAGCGCTCAGATTAAACTTTTCAAGAAGGATAAATTCAGATTTGAGGAAGTCGAAGTGCACCCGCGTGCTTTTCTTGATGGCGAATGTGGACATTTACAAAAGGACATGATCCATTATTCTTATAAAGGGTATGAAGACTTTTTGAATAAACTCAACAAACAAACTACATTAGAAGCCAAAAAATGGATACGAACCAACAGACAGATGTCTCTGGGGAGGGCTGCTTGGCGCGCCATAGATAGATTTTTCAGAAGATTTATCGGCAAGAAAGGCTATAAAGACGGTTTCATAGGTTTCATGGTCGCGTTTTTTGACACGCTTTATCAAATCATGAGTTACGCGAAATACAGGCAAATGCTACTTGAGAAGAAAAAGCAGGGATAAGAAGGTTGAAAAGCATATTTAATTAAATGCTGACAACGCAAAAGAAGGCATGGCAGGAATTTATGGTAAATTCAAAACAGGTATATAAATGAAAATACTAGGATTAGCAGCCCCTTTTGGCCATGATTCCTCAGCCGCACTATTGATCGACGGTAAAGTGGTCGCAGCTGCTGAAGAAGAGCGTTTTACCAGGAAAAAACACGCAAGCAGCCAGCATCCGGTAAATGCCGTTAAGTTTTGCTTAAAGACTGCCGGCGTAACAGTTGACGAAATTGACTATATAGCCTATACATGGTCTTTAGCCGCGTTAAGAGAAAAGAGGGCGGAATATTTTAGAAGGACAATTTTCAATAATCCATCGCGGGCGTATAAAAAATTTTTCCGCAACGTAAAAGAATTCAACGGACAGACAGATTTTATTTTCAGCACTTTGTCTGAGTGCGACTTTAACCCTGACAAGATCAAGATTGAATGGGTTGAACACCATATAGCTCATGTAGCCTCAAGTTTTTACCTTTCCGGATTTGACAAAGCCGCTGTATTGTCTTTAGACGGAGGTGGCGAGATCACTTCCACGCTATTGGGAGCAGCGCGCGAAGGAAAGATACAAAAGATCAAAGAGATAGTTGCCCCTGATTCTCTCGGGAATTTTTACGCCACAATGACCGACTATCTGGGATTCCAGAGAGAAGACGGAGAATATAAGGTTATGGGTATGGCTCCTTATGGCGAAGCAAAAAAGATCAATTTAGACCATATCGTATGGTGGGATGAAAAAAAGAAGACTTACCATTGTAATGACGATTACGTCTGGGTTAAGCGCTCATTGAGGTCGAATGTCAATAAGGTCTATTCAAAGAAAATGGTAGATGAATTGGGGCCTGAGCGCACCGGAGACGCCTTAAGTGAACCCTATATTCATATCGCGGCTGCCACCCAAGCCAAGCTTGAAGAAGTCGCGCTTAAACTTATAGACGCCTATCTTTCGGATGAATTAAGAGAACATGGCTCACTCTGCTTTGCGGGAGGCTGCGCGCTGAATGTTTCTTTGAACAGAAGGCTCCTGCAGCATCCAAACATAAAAAGGCTCTGGGTTCAGCCAGCTTCGCATGATGCTGGCGGTTCGCTTGGGGCCGCGGTATATATAGGAGCAAAATACGGAGAAAAGATCGAAAAGATGCAACATGTATACCTTGGCCCTGAATTT
>CAYSCK010000160.1:0-2586 GCA_964429525.1 uncultured Planctomycetia bacterium | reverse complement strand
ACTTTACTTATTATTTTGCGATAAAAAACAGGAGTGTTACAGTATCAAGTGATATAAGTTTTTGTTCCCATAATTTAACTCCAGATATATCAAAAGAATCTTTCACTAAGTATTTTCTTAAAGGCTATATTTATGGTGATGATACGGTTTTTTCAGGAATCAAAAAAATCCAGCCGGGATGTTATCTTGTGGTAGATAAAGGGAAATTAATAGTTAGGTCTTATCATCGTTATTGTTCAAAATTGATCTTCCGCAATGAAAAATGGTTTAAAGAATCTATTTTGAAAGGGTTAAAGGATTTTATATCCGTTTACGCAAAAAATAGAAAAGTCGGTCTTATGCTTAGCGGTGGGTATGATTCTTCATTTCTCTGCGGTAAGATCGCAAAAGAGTGTCGGGAGCTTCATACTTTTACATTGGGAATTGAATCTTGCGTCAGTAACGCCGTTTTGCAAAGTAGAAAAATAGCAAAATTATTTAAAACATTTCACCACGAGATAAATCTTACAAATCGCGAATATGTGGCGGCTTTTGCCGAAGTTATGGGCTATCTTGATGAGCCCGTGTTTGACATGGACATCGCGATTATTTTTAGTATGCTTGGCTCTATTCCCGAAGATATTGATTTTATATTCCACGGGTTTGGCAGCGACGAGCTATTTGGAGACCGTTTAAAGTCAAGCACAGGAAGATATGACGGGAGATGTTTTTACATGTTTGCGGGGCAGAAGTTACCGCAGGAGCTTCTTCTTCATGAGAGGGTATGTTCAACGCATCATAGCCGCCTTATCTTTCCATTTGTGGCTCATTCCATGGTTAAACTGGCTTTGGAGATGCCGCTTGGGTTTAAACAGGGAAAAAATCTTCTTAGATCACTTGCCACTGATCTTGATAAAGTTCACTTTGAACCTAATCTTCCTGTCTCTCGCATTCCCGAACTGGCAAAAAAAACCATTATAGCGCATTATTTGCCTAAAGTAGAAAGATCTCAGTGTTTAGGCGCGCTTTTAGGAAAGAATGATCTGAAAGAAATACTGCGTCGCAGTACTAATAGACAAATCTTATCTTTAATTGTTTTTCAGGTTTGGTTTGAAAGACGTTTTCCAGGAATTGTTTGGTAAGATTTTATGTGCTTAGGATCCGAAACCTTTATCGTTCGATGTTAGTTCTCCATTTCAAAATCTCCATCCGCCATAGAGATGTGCCAGCTATCCTGTCGTAAAAGTAAATGTTTTAACTTTCTTTCTTTCGTGGAAAAATAAAGCATGTCAACTTTTTCCCCAGGGTAAAAAGCATTTTTTTGGAGCATTTGTTTCAGTTGTTTGGAAATTGCTATGGTGTGGGCTATATCTACCTTTTTTTCTTTAAAAATTGTGCATATTTGTCTTAAAATATTGTTTAAGATAATTGTTTTGTCTGGATCACATAGGATGTCTGTCAAAAAGCCGATTTTGACGTTATTCTTTTTTTCGTATCGTAGCGCGAAATAACCAATGATCTTCCGGTGCTGCATGGCAAGGTAAACATCATATTTATGCGTAGGGCATTCTAGAAGGCGCCATTTAAGGATATTGGAAGATCGTAATGGAATAAAACTATATTTTTTTGATACATTTTTGACGAAGAGGTCCCAATCAGGAGGGAACTTTTTTATTTTCATATATCGCATAGCAGGATCTTGCTTGTCTATTGTATTTTTGTCATTATGCTGCGCTAGTAAGGCCTGGATGATAAGGCTATGTCTTTTGCTTGGGTAGGCATGGCGTAGGCCTGCGGATGTAAAGCATTTAACGTATATTTGAGCACTCTGTATTTTTTTCCATCCTATCCGTAAAAATTGATTAATAAAATTTTTATTAGGAAAAGTGAATGTGATGTCTTTTTCGACGCGTACTTCAGGACCCAATATTTTACGGTAGGCATGTGCAAAAAGAAATGGATGTTTTTTGCTGTAATTCTTATCGGCTAAAGCATCGGTTCCCCACATGATCTTTAATTTTCCAAGGCAGGAAAAAGCTTCTTGATGTATGGATCCACAGGAACTGACAATCCGCGCAATTGTTGTTACTAGTTCAAGCCTTGTAAATGGAGGTTTGTATTTCCAAAGGATATGAGCTGCAATATGCTGTTTGTCTATAGACGTGGCGTATTGCTCGCGCTCCCAGAGGCGAGCGATCTGAATTCCAATATTTTTAGATCTATCAAAGGTTGTGTATTGGAATAACATGGTATTATCTGAACCGCTTGATTGCGTTAATAACAGAATTGCAGTCTTTTTCGGTCATAAAACTGTAAAGAGGCAGGTGTATACCGTGCTTGAAATATGACTCTGATACAGGAAAGGCATCTTTGGGCCGGATATGATCCTTAAAAATTTTTAAATGATGCAGCGGCGTATAAGGAAGGTCTGTTTTAATACTGTTTTTTAGCAGAAATGCACGCAGGTTATCCCTGTGGTGAAACAGTATAGGGTAATTTTCTTTTACAGAAACCACATCAGTAGGATCTTTAAAAATAGAGACTCCCCTGATTTTGCGAAGGTTTGATTCATAAAGTTTTTTAATCTTATCGCGCGAGGCAAGAATG
>CAYSCK010000159.1:0-2631 GCA_964429525.1 uncultured Planctomycetia bacterium | reverse complement strand
AGCTATCACCATCATAAGGATTCGGTTAGGCTTTTTCAATCATAATTTGGACGCAAGTGATTCTCAGGGGTGTGTTAAAATTTCTTGCCGTTTTTTCTGTTTTATACTGTTCTTTTCATCGGTATTTTTTCTTTCCATTGTGTTTGCTTTTTCATGCCGCAGCGCTCAAAGGCTGACCGTCAGCAGGCTTATCCGCGTCTTTAATTCATGCCTTATACGGATCATGAATATCCGCATAACCATAAACAGGATATTGCCGCAGAAGGCAGGAGGAAAAAGCGGGATTTTCTTAGTCAGTAACCATCTGAGTTATTGTGACGGGTTTATCCTAGGATTTTTATTCCCAGTCATCTATGTCGGTAAAGCTGAGCTTAAGCGATGGCCTCTTATAGGCCTTATGAACGATTTTTCGGGGACTCTTTTTATTGACAGGTCCAGAAAAAATCATATCGCCGAGTACAGATCTTCAATATCTGAAGCTTTGGCCGGCGGTGTTAATATTCTTTTTTTCCCTGAAGGCACGTCTACCTGCGGCGATGAGCTTCTGCCTTTTAAACCGGCATTTTTTGAAGCAGCTATAGAAGCCCGGTCTTCGATAGTCCCTGTAAGCCTGGTCTATAAATCTGTTGACGGAAGGATTTTGACAAAAGAGAACAGGGATTCTGTGTATTGGTACGGTGATATGACGTTCTTGGGCCATTTTTTCAGGCTCTTGTGTTTAAGCGGCCTTGGAGTTGAGGTGAATATCCATCCGGCTTTGGAAGTTGTGCCGGAAGAAGAGAGCGGTTTATCGCGTAAACGCGTATGCGAGGCCGCTTATGAAGCTATATCAAAAGATGTAACAGGGATATTATAAAATCATTGGATTTTATATAGAGCCAGTGTCGGCAAGGCAAGAGAGGATTTTGATGATAGGCGCCGTGGACGCGAAAACAGCAGTTGTATCAGCCGGATCATTAAGGAAGGTATTCCATGATTGCGTCGCGGTTGATGATATTTCTTTTGATGTTCTTAAGTCGGAATGTTTTGGCTTTCTTGGGCCAAACGGCGCCGGCAAGACGACAACCGTCAAGATGACTTCTTGTTTTATCCCGCCTACCTCAGGCAGTTTGAGTGTTTTGGGGCAGGATGTCCTAAAAGCTCCGAGAATTATAAAGGCGCGGCTTGGTGTCTGTCCGCAGGAAAATAATTTGGACCCGGATCTGACTGTTGAAAATAATCTGATCGTCTTCGCGCGCTATTTTGATATAACAGGAAAAGACGCGAGGGCGCGTTGTGATGAGCTGCTTCACTTTGTAGGGCTTTATTCCAGGAGAAAGAGTTCTGTTGAGGAGCTTTCAGGTGGTATGAAGCGCAGGCTCGTTATAGCGCGGTCGTTGATAAACAGGCCTGAACTCCTGATATTGGATGAGCCTACAACCGGCCTGGATCCCCAGGCGCGTCATCAGGTGTGGGAGACGATAATCGGCCTTAAAAATACCGGAACCACCGTGCTTCTTACATCTCATTATATGGATGAAGCAACTCATTTGTGCGATAGGCTGATAATTATGGATAATGGCCGCATAATAGCTCAGGGATCTCCGCGCGCGCTTGTGAGCCAGTACGCGAAGAGCCATGTTATTGAAGTGCCTGTGAGATTCAATGAGATAGAGCAGTTTCTAAAAAGCGAGAACTTGTCGTTTGAAAAGACGATGACGCATTATTTTATATATTCAGAAGCCGGCGCTCAGGTTTTTGACCGTATCTCAGAGAAGTTCGGAGACAAGATACTCAGCCTGCGCATGGCAAACCTTGAAGACGTGTTCCTTAAGCTGACAGGAAGGGAATTGAGGGAATAGATATAAGGGCATAGGACGGAAAGACGAAGGACGAGAGGACGAAAGAATTGTTAGGTTACGGGAAGTTGCTTAAAGTTGCGGTAAGTTTCTTGAAGTTACAAAAGTAACATGAAGCAACCTAAAGCAACCTCAAGGAACATTACGGAACCTTTGAAAAATAGATCTAAAGGCTTGGCCTCATTAAAAACATGAATAATTTTATAAAGAATATAAGTTGGAGGGCGTGGCGCGTGTGGCAGAGAAATTTTGATGTCTATCTTGCCACATGGAAGGTGAATTTTATACCTCCTCTCCTTGAACCTCTTTTGTATCTTTTGGCTTTTGGCATGGGTTTAGGCGGCCTTGTGAAGGATATATCTTATGAAGGAGCGCCTGTAAGTTATCTGGCGTTTATCGCCCCGGGCCTCATCGCGACAGCCGTTATGAACCATAGCTTTTTTGAAACGACGTATGCTTCGTTCGTGCGCGTGTATTTCCAGAAGACTTACGACGCTATTTTATCAACTCCTTTAACGCTTGAGGATGTGGTTTTTGGAGAGCTGATCTGGGGAGCTACAAAGGCTTTTTTTGCAAGCGTGATAATGTTTGTTGTTGTCTGGTTTTTCGGACTTTTAGAATTTCCGCAGGCGTTGATCATATTACCGGTCTCATTTCTGGCCGGTTTCGCGTTTTCAGCGATGGGGATGTGTTTTACCGCGCTTGTTAAAAATATTGAAATGTTTAATTTTCCTGTTTTTCTTTTTATTACTCCGATGTTCCTTTTTAGCGGAGTATTTTTCCCTCTTTCATC
>CAYSCK010000158.1:0-2659 GCA_964429525.1 uncultured Planctomycetia bacterium | reverse complement strand
CCGGCCCGATAAGCTTAAAGAAGGTCTGTTTCGCGTCGGCATTTGATACAACATATTTTGACATGAATCTATCGCCGTTTTTTAAAACAACACCAACAGCCTTTTTGTTCCTGACAATGATTTTTTTTACAAAACTTTTGAAATAGATCTTTCCGCCTTCAGCCTTAAAATTCTCAACTAAAATATCCGTCAGTTTCTGCATGCCGCCGCGTATATAACAGCCTCCTTCTAAAAAAAACCTCTTATAGCAATGAATGGCGCCCTTTGCCGAGATATCGCGCGGAACAGTCCCAAAAGCCGCGATCAACGTATGGAGCAGTCTCTTAAGCTGGATATTGTCAAAATACTCATCTAAAAACCTGGTAAAAGTCTTATTACGCAGGAAACTATCCAGATACATAAAATTGCCTGTTTCAATCAGATCGAAAAATTTATCGATCCCTTTTGCCTCTCCAGGAAAAGATCTTTTAAGCCTTGCCCTCATGCGCCGCCCGTCCCCTCCGGACGAAAATTTAAGATCAGGAAAAATAATATCGTCACAGAGATCGCGCCTCGTAAAACTGATCTTACTTAAAATATTCAATTCCTTAAATATCTTTCTCAAAACCCCTCTTTCACCCAACCCGCCTGTCATGAAAGGGCCGAAATCAAAAGTAAACCCATCACGCCTGAAAGAACAGCAATACCCTCCGGCTCTCGTGTGCTGCTCAAAGATCGCGACTTTCATGCCTGAGCGGACCAGATAATTACCACAGACAAGCCCCCCCATCCCTGAACCGATAATTACAACATCAAAATCAGGCATTTAGACTTTCCCTAAAATTAAACAGGCATTATTCCCGTCAAAGCCGAACGCGTTAACCATAGCAAAATCCATCTTCTTATTCTTTAATTTTACCCATGGCGCGCTCCCATTGAATAAATACCTGAAAATCCCATTTTTATCAGAAAACCCGAATGGCACAATATTTTTTTTAAAAGTTAAGCACACAGAAGAAACCTGCATAGCCGGGCTCACCCCAAGGCCCTCACCCATCTGGTGCTTGATCGTGCCTGTTAAAGGCGGGTATTTATCGCCAAAGATATCTGAAATAGCCCTCGATTCCTGGGAATCCTTTTTATTATCACCGTTAAAATTAGCGCAGATATAATCGATATCAGTTTTCCGCAAGCCCGCATCTTCTATGGCAAGGAGCATACTTCTCTTCATATCTTCTTTAGTGTCTCCAAAAGAAAAACCATAACCCAAAACCTGCGCGAAGACTTGAGCTTTTCTTTTCTTGGCAGACAATAAGCTCTCCATCATAAAGACACAAGCTCCATCGCCCAACACGATCCCGGAATTCCCATGTTTTCTGCCGAGCGAAGGAAATAATCTTCCTGTTTTATTTAAAAAAGAATAAAATTCTATACAAAGATTCTCAACAGCCCCGGCAATAATATTATCGCAGATACCATTTCTTATCTTTTCCAAAGAATACCCTATCGCGTCAATGCCAGAAGTAAAGCTTCTTGAAATGGTCGTGTTTATGCCTTCCAGTCCGAACCTCATGGCAGCAAAACCGGCGATAGCGTTGGAACTTGCTAATGGAAAATCCGTAGGATTCAACTGCTTTGGACCGTCTCTTAATACAATGGCATCAAAACGATAAGTGCTCTGTATAGACGCCAGATCCACACCCGCAACAATGCCCGATCTCGAATTTTTCTTTCTTCCTTTTTCCCACTTGGCATCCTTCATAGCCAAATGAACCGCCGTAAGCAGAAGCTTGGTACTGCGATCAAGCCATTTCAAACCTTCGCGACCCAGATAACTGGTAAAATTTATATCTTTAACCTGAGCGGCAAGGCTTCGTTGTTCATCAAATACTTTAAATAATGTTATAGGCGCGATCCCACTCTCCCCTCTTGAAAGAGCGCTCCAAAATCTTGCCCTGCCTGCTCCTACGGGGCTGACAACGCCTATACCGCTGATAACAACTTTATTATCCATTGAATTTACCTAATAGCAGCACTCCGACATTTCCTCCAAAAGCGAAAGAATTTGACAATGCGACATCAACTTTTTGTTTTCTTGCTTTATTCGGAACATAATCAAGATCGCATTCCGGATCAGGCGTCTCATAGTTTATAGTCGGAGGGATAATGCCCTCCTTGATCGCTAAAGCGCAGGCTACGGCTTCCATGGCGCTTGCCGCGCCCATAGTATGCCCAAGCATGGATTTGATAGAGCTCACTGGGATCCGATAAGCCTTCCTGCCAAAAATTTTTTTAATGACCCCGGTCTCTATCTTATCGTTTGAGCTCGTACCTGTTCCATGCGCGTTGATATAATCAATATCCTCAGGATTCAGGCGCGCGTTATCAAGCGCTTCTCTTATGGCCTTAATAGCGCCTTTTCCGTCAGGATGAGGGGCTACAGGATGGTAAGCATCCGACCCAAGGCCATAACCAAGAACCTCCGCATAAATCTTTGCTTTTCTTGAACGAGCATGCTCGAAACTCTCAATTACGACGATCGCGGAGCCTTCTCCGACAACCAATCCTTTTCTGTTACGGTCAAACGGCTGGCATTTTTCGGGCGCCAAAGAACGAAGCTTCTCAAAACCTGCCAAAACAAGCTGATTCATGCAATCAGCGCCTCCGGCAAGAACAATAT
>CAYSCK010000157.1:0-2680 GCA_964429525.1 uncultured Planctomycetia bacterium | reverse complement strand
GCTAAAAGCTTCACAAATCTCTCAAAATCGTGCAAGTTTGACTGTTTTATATAACTACGAACATCTCTGTCGACATAGGTCTGTAGATAGCTGGAAAACCAAAGTTTCCGGGACATTCTCCTGTTAAGCACCACTTCGGGGTAACCCCCTTGCAGAATCCATCTACCAAGAGGTACGGTTTTTTTAGGAAGCATAGCGGCATGGAAAAGGGAATTGATGAATCCATCCGCATCGCTTAGTTTAAGCCGCGCTGTATTTTGCACTTCCTCCAAAGAAAATGGCAATAAATGTAAAATAGCGATGCGGCCTGCCAAGGTCTCACTAATGCCTTTCATGAGCGCCCACTGCTGAGAACCCGTGAGGACCCATTGCCCAGGCTTCTTATCCTGCTCAATACGGGCTTTAATATGGGACAAAAGTCCGGGCGCATTCTGAATTTCATCAATAATGACGGGAGGCGGGTATTTTTCCAGGAAACCTCGGGGATCCTCAATGGCAAGTGACCGTACGTCAATTTCATCAAGCAGCACATAATTATACCCCTTGAGGAATGACTTAGATAAAGTCGTTTTCCCGGATCCCCTAGGGCCGCCGATAAAAACAGCTGGAAAGAAGCTTACGGCTTCCTTTAAAGTTTTCTCAACTAAACGCGTTTTATACATACTTGCTATTTTAAAGTATAACTTTAAATTGTCAAGGCTATTCTTTTGTACGGTGATATACCATATTGTGTGTAAATTAGCTTTGCATCATTAAAATAAAAGGCGTATCTTTCTGTTTGGAAGTCTTCATCAACCCAGGCTGGACACGCCAATGTCCGCCTAACCAGAAAGGATACGCCTATGAATAACGCGCTTGTAACTTTAAACCATCGCTGGGGCCGGGTCAAGGAATTTATTGCCTACGCCCAACCCAAGGACTTTTGGGTAGACGCGAACCTTTATCCGCGCAGGCTGACTAAGAGTTTTATTGAAGACGTAATGCGAGAAGAGCTTATTCAATACACGCAGACATCGCCTTATCAAAGAACGTTACAACCAAGAATAGATAGCCGTAATGGTTATTACTATCGCGATCTTGATACAACCATAGGCTCTATTGAAAACATTGCAGTACCTCGTTCAAGACACGGATTATTTAAACCTACGGTATTCCAACGTTATCAAAGACGCCAAGAAGCCGTGAATCAGATTATTTGCAATACATTCTTACGCGGTATATCCACGCGTGATGCGGCCGGGGCTTTAAGGCCGGCCCTGGGTTTTGAGTTCTCAGCCTCAACCGTATCGCGCATAACCAAACGCCTGGATAAGAACGTCAAGGAATTCCATAACCGCAAGCTCCTGGATGAATATCAGTTCTTGTTCTTAGACGGCATAACGATATCCGTCAAAGGAGCTCTCAAAGCTAAAAAGATACTCGTTTTGGTTGCTTACGGAATAACCTTGTTCGGCAAGAAAGAGCTTATGGCCTTTAGAATAGCCGGCTCGGAATCAGGCGTCGCCCGTGAAAGCTTCCTTGATGATTTATTCAGGCGTGGATTTGAAGGCAAAAACTTAAAACTTATCATCACGGACGGCTCCAAAGGCTTTATTCACGCCATCGGCATGGTCTACGCGCACGCGTTGCGTCAGCGCTGCTGGGTCAATGCCTTGAGAAACGCGACCAAGACGCTCAGGAAGAACGATCTGCCGGACTTCAAAAAAGATGCCGCAAGGATTTACAACGCCTCTTCCCATCGCAACGCGGTCAGGCAATTCAGGCGGCTTAAGAACAAATGGTTCCAGGCTTATCCTAAAGCCGTCAGACGCATCGAAAAAGATCTGGATTCCTTACTTGCCTTTTTAACCATACCGATCAAAGAACAACATCGTATTTTCATTAGACGTCAGATACGAACCACCAACATCATCGAACGCTCATTCAGAGAGGTCAGGCGCAGGACAAGACCGATGAGCTGCTTTAAAAATACAGACAGCGTTCAACGCGTCATTTACGCTATATTCAGCAAGCTAAATGCCAAATGGGAAGCTAATCCTTTAGATGAATTTACACAATTTATTTGACATTACCCTTTTGTACTTATTGCCTCCCTCTATTTTCAATCAATTCCTATTTAATAGCCTAATGGAACCCAGGGATGCGGTAAATACTGGCCTCTCTGATTTATGCCCAGATTCAAGCCGATATCTTCGCATATATGGCATAAACTAGAGACCATAAACTAAGAGAGGTTTTGGCCTATTATAGAGATAAAACCTCTCGATTCAGAGAGGTCTATTATACAGAGAGTTGCAAAGATAATTCTCCATCGAGAAAACTACCCTTATATGCCCTAACGCCTAGGGACGTCGCCAGATAAAAAAGCACCGACGATCGTCGACCGTCGGTGATGTGATGTATCTCGTTGTGGCACAATGAGTTAAGATTACTGGGGTAGGTGACGGGATTTGAACCCGCGACAACTTGAGCCACAGTCAAGCGCTCTGCCAAGCTGAGCTACACCTACCATGTTGAATACTTAATCGCTCATTTAAATGAACGAGATAGTGACAATTATGACACAGCCACTCAAGATTATGGATTTTATTATTCTTCTTATTGCTATCTTTGCGGTGCACAGCAAGGACTCTTTTATCTAAGAGGCCACATCTGCTACATTTTTCTTTGGCACCAGCTC
>CAYSCK010000156.1:1327-2706 GCA_964429525.1 uncultured Planctomycetia bacterium | reverse complement strand
CTCTGCTTCTGTTCGGATATCTTCCCTACGGCAAATGTTTTCGCCATATCCGAATAAAATCCGTCAAGCTCTATACCTATATCTATGCTAACGATATCTCCCTCTGCCAATCTTCTCTTCCCGGGGATACCGTGCACTACTTCCTCATTCACTGAAACACAAATATTTGCCGGATAACCATGATAGCCCTTGAAAGCTGACTTTACTTTTTTCTCAGTCATCGCTGCAAGTGCCGCCCTATCCAGCTCCTGCGTCGCAAGATTAGGCTTAACCAGTTTTTCCAATACATCCATTATCCCGGCCAGTATGTAACCGGCCTCTCGCATCTTGTCAATTTCCTGACATGTTCTTATAGGAATCATCTTAAGGACGCGTCCCTGACTGCATAGTTAAAAATAGTTTCAAAACAGGCGCAAAGGATCAATTCAGCCGCAAACTTACGTTCACTTCGATCCATTAAACCGGGCTTCATGTAAAAGAGCTGCTATCTTATTTGAAACAATCTCAAAAACCTCTTGCGAATCAATGTCTCCTGATATATCTTCAAGCTTATTCTGTTTTCTATAGTACTCAAGAACCGCGCTTGACTCTTTCAAATAAACATTAAGCCTGTTTGTAACTGTGGCTTCATTGTCATCAGGCCTCTGGAATAACGACACCTGGCACTGATCACAGATCATATCTTTCTTCGGCGGCATATTTATCAGATGATAGTTTGTTCCGCATTTCGGACAGACCCTGCGGCCTGTCAGACGCTGCACAACCACTTTTTCCGATGTCGACAGATAGATAGCCTTATCAATACCGCCTATAAGCATGCCATCGAGCGCCTTTGCCTGCGATTCAGTACGCGGAAAACCATCAAGGATAAAACCTTTTTTAACATCTTCCTGTTGCAGGCGCTTTCTCACCATTTCGGTTACAAGGCTGTCCGGAACAAGCTTGCCGGAATTCATATAACCTTTTGCCTCCTGCCCCAGCTCAGTATTATTTTTGACTTCGCTTCGGAGAATATCTCCTGTTGAAATATGCGCAAGCTTAAACTTATCTGTCATCAACTTAGCTTGCGTGCCTTTTCCTGCGCCCGGAGGCCCAAACAAAATTAATTTCAACTTTATCTCCTGCCTTTTAACTTGGCTGATTTCAAGAAACCTTCGTAATTCCTCATCAATAGATGCGATTCGATCTGTTTCACCGTATCAAGCACAACACCTATGGTGATCAACAGGCCAGTGCCTCCGAAAAATGAAGCGACAAGATATGGAATTTTGAGCCATGCCATTATCACATCAGGAAAGATGGCGATAAATGCCATAAAGATCGCGCCGGCAAGCGTAATGCGAGTCATAACAAAATCAAGGTATTCCGCTGTAGGCCGG
>CAYSCK010000156.1:0-1317 GCA_964429525.1 uncultured Planctomycetia bacterium | reverse complement strand
ATACCAGGTACAAACCCGCCGTACTTCTTCATATTCTCTGAAATATCCACGGGATTAAAAACAATAGCTGTATAAAAATAACAAAAGAAAATAATCAGTAATGAATAAATGCCTGTATAGAGCCAATGCCCCCGCACAAGGCTATGCGCGAAATTCTGAAAAGCCTGGCTCGGTATAAAAGAGGCTATCGTTGCCGGGAAAAGAATTATAGACTGCGCGAAAATTATCGCTATGATGCCTGACTGATCGATCTTTAACGGGATATATGTGCTCTGCCCTCCATAGACCTTGCGGCCAACCACCCTGCGCGCGTATTGCACAGGTATGCGCCTCTGCGCCTGGATCACCATGGTAATTGCCAGGACTACTCCGACTAAGATCGCAGACATGATCAAAAATACGTATGGCTCCAAAGTCCTCTTGGAAGGAGAATAAGGCGAAAACAAAACCCATAGTTGATAACCAGCTGAAGGTATCCTTGAAACTATACCTGCCGTAATAACAAGCGAGATGCCATTGCCTATGCCGCGTTCCTGTATCTGCTCACCAAGCCACATGATAAAAATGGTGCCTGTCGTCAAAGTCAGCATCGTAAGCACTCTGAAACCCCAGCCAGGTATCATAACAATGCCCAAACCTTCTGAACGGCCGAGACTTTCAACCCATAGAGCTATAAAATACGACTGGACCAAAGAAAGCACAACAGTGCCATAGCGCGTGATCTGGTTGATCTTCTGATGGCCGGCCTTCCCCTCTTTTGCCAGCTTTTCAAGAGCCGGAACGACCGCGGTCAAAAGCTGCATGATTATCGAGCAGGAGATATAAGGCATGATACCAAGCGCGAATATAGTCATACGGCTCATAGCGCCGCCGGAAAACATATTCATAATGCCAAAGAGCGCTCCACCTTCTGTGGATGAAATTCTTCTGAAAAGTTCGCCTAATGCAACACCGTCAATGCCTGGAGTAGGGATATAACAACCGATGCGGTAAACAGCCAAAAGCGCGAATGCGACTAAAATTCTATTTTTTAACTCTGGGATCTTGAAAGAATTAAGTAACGCAGATATCATATTACTTTTTACCGTTTAGAATTTCGACTGTACCTGAAGCATCCTGGATCTTCTTAATGGCAGATGCTGTTGCTTTATGAACCTTAACACTCAAGGCCTTATTTAAAGCCCCATCTCCCAGAAGCTTGACAAGGCCATCTTTTTTCTTGATAAGGCCTTCATCAAAAAGATTATTCGCGGTAACGATCGCGCCCTTGGAGAATCTATCAAGATCACCTACATTTACTATCTGGTACAAATTCAC
>CAYSCK010000155.1:0-2768 GCA_964429525.1 uncultured Planctomycetia bacterium | reverse complement strand
GAGCAAGACAGTTGTCGAGGTTGTCAAGAATCCGAAAAAAACCTGCCGCATCGCTGTTGTAGGTAAATATATTACTTTACAGGATGCCTATAAATCGATCTACGAAGCTTTGATCCATGGCGGCATAGCTAATAACGCCAAAGTTGAGATCGTCAAGGTTGATTCTGAAGACGTTAAAACAAGCTGTGCGCGTGATCTATTTAATAATGTGGACGGCATACTCGTGCCCGGTGGTTTTGGTTCGCGCGGCATAGAGGGGAAGATCAACGCCATAGAATTCGCGCGCGAAGAGGGCATCCCTTATTTTGGAATATGTCTTGGCATGCAGACCGCTGTCATTGAATTTGCAAGAAATGCCTGCGGCTTTAAAGACGCGAATTCCACGGAATTTAACCGTAATACCGCTCATCCTGTTATAAGCCTCCTGGAAGAGCAGAAAAATGTGAAAGTTAAAGGCGCGAGTATGCGCCTTGGGGCATATCCTGCCAGGCTTCTTCGCGGATCCCGTGCGATGTCTGCGTATAAGAAGAGCCTAGTTTACGAAAGGCACCGCCACAGGTATGAATTTAACTCGGCGTTTAAAAAGATACTGGAGAAGCGCGGCATGAAGATCACCGGGGTTTCTCCAAGCGGCCTTTTGGTTGAGATAGTGGAGCTTGTTGATCATCCCTGGTTTGTAGCGGTTCAATTCCATCCGGAATTCAAATCTAAGCCTGACCGCGCCCATCCGTTATTCGAAGGTTTTATCCGAGCGGCATTGCTGAACACCAAACATTGAGCAGATGATGGATTATAGAAAATCCGACTGTTTTGGTTGTATTTGTATTATTATTTTGCTGGGCTTATTTTCCGGCTGTAGCCAGCCTCTGAGAACATTGATGGAGCTTGACAGCGAGCAAAAGTCTCAATGTGCCCAGGTTGAAGCCCAGAGAGCCCGTTTTGAGGTTCTCTTGCGCGATGTAAAAAATAAGCGATTAAAGTTGGGCTCAAAGCGCGCCTTTATTGTCAGCCGTTACGGATTGCCTGTGATCGAGCAGGATAATGTTTTGTTCTATCGCGACCCTGTTGATTTTTTTAATTCAGATAAAGTCTATCTCACTATTAACGCGCTCGGCGCATTGACCGATATAAGGCTCGAGAATAAAGATGTCAAATAACCCAACACTCCTTCTGGAGTTCGCGCGCATTAAAGATTATGACGCGCGTTACCGGGCGGATATACATGATGATCTATATTTTGGATTTCCCATCCAGCCGATAATAGATGCTGAAAAAGCGCTCCTTTCAGGCGTAAAAAATTCATTGGCATATTTTTCCATGGAATATGGCTTAGCGACAAATGTCTATAATGTTTTCAAGTCTAAGGATGCGCTTAAGCCCGACAATAAGATGTCTGATAATGACATTTTTTCAAACGACCGTGTCGCTGATTATTTATTCACTCTCAAGGTGGATGCTGCGCTGGACCTGCCGATATACAGCGGCGGCCTTGGTGTCTTAGCCGGAGATACGGTAAAGACCGCGGCTGACCTTAAGATGCCACTTGCTGCTGTGGGTATATTGTGGAACAAAGGATATTTTAAGCAAAGGTTCTGGTTTAAATACGGGCAACTGCCTGAGGAGATGAAGTGGGATCCGTCGACTTTTCCAGGGCTTATCCCGCTTGAGGATAAATTAAAGCTTGAGTTAAAAGACAGGGATATCTATCTGAATCTTTGGAAATATTATGTTTATAGCGCCGATCATGATTCAGTCATTCCACTGATTCTTCTTGATTCGAATACCGAGGAAAACAGCGAAGAGACCCGCAAGCTTACCGACAGATTGTATAAGAGCGACGATCTTGACGGAAAATTATTGCAGCGCCTGATTTTGGGCATGGGCGGAATGAAGGCGCTTGAAGTACTGGGGTATAAGATAGGCCTGCATCACTTGAATGAGGGTCATGCCGCTTTCGCGTTTGTTCAGAAAGTCCGGGGCTTAAAAGCTGAGGATTACGATAATACCAGGCTTCAATTTGCTTACACGTGCCACACCCCTGTGCCTGCCGGCCATGACAGATTTTCCTTGCATGACATAGAGAGGCTTATGAAACGTGAAGATGTTGATGTGGTTAAAGCGTTCGGCCTGGATCCTGATAACAGGGAGCTTGTTAACCTGACTATCCTTGCCATGAATACTTCGCGCAGTATAAATACGGTCTCTCAGAAACATGGCGATGTGATGAAATTGCAATTTCCTTCCTACAAGGACAGGATAAGGGCTGTTACTAACGGGGTTCATTTTTATACGTGGATTTCAGGTCCTGTGCTTGGCGTGCTTGATTCTTACTCAAAAATAATAGGTGATTTTCGCCGTGATCCTGAGCTCTTGAGTAATGTTCTGAAACTTAAAACGGATGCTGGTTTTCGCAGGGCGATATGGGACGCTCATCAGCAGAATAAGAGTAGATTGGCTAAATTCCTTTACCGTTGGCGTGTAAAAGAGGATACTTTGACTATCTGCTGGGCGAGGCGTATCGCTGCTTATAAAAGGCCGAGCCTTATTTTTCAGGATGTTGAACGCCTGAAAGAAATGGCAAAACGCATAGGCCCGATACAGATACTTTACGCCGGAAAAGCGCATCCAAATGACAGCCTCGCTTTTACATATGTAAATGATATTATGAACACTATAGATAAGACTGATGGCGCTGAAGATTTCTTAAAGATCATTATGCTTGAAAATTATGATACCGCTATCGCCAATACCCTTGTTTCAGGCGTGGA
>CAYSCK010000154.1:0-2814 GCA_964429525.1 uncultured Planctomycetia bacterium | reverse complement strand
GAAAAACAGACAAGTCAAGTTCCGGCTCCTGCTCATGCGCCGGCTCTTCTCCATTCTCTAAATCAAATACGGCAATTTCATTCGATGGTAAAGCCGAAACAAAAGGATCCACGACATCAAGGCTCTCTTCATCCTGAACCTCGTTGCTGATCTCCGCGACAGGGACTGCTTCAACAGGGCCGGCGTCAGGTGTCAACTCGTTGCCCTGAGCGAAAACCAGGCATGGAAATAAAAAAAATATAAAAAGACAGACCCTGAACATAATAAACGCCTATTTCAGATAAACAGCTTCAACAACGATATTCAACCTAAGCAGCACAGATTTCCCCGGACCGGATCCGCCCGGGGCAGCTTCAACGCCTTTTATCCTTATTTGCTTTGGATAAATCTCCAGTTTCTTGCAAAAAAGTATGAGATTTTTATATGATGATTCACACGTTATAGAAAATGGTATTAACGCATACTCTCTCTCATCCTGCTTATCAGAAGGCGAGATATTCTTTATCTTGATGTTCGACTCAAGCCCTACCTTATAAATACTATCAATGATAGCGTTGGCGTCTACCGTATCCCAGCTTCTTTTTTTCAGATTTTTATTTTTCTCATTCAGCGAAACTATCCGCCCAATAATCTTGGACCTCTCTGATTCAGAAACAATCTGCTCTTTCATCGCGTTAGACTTCAACAATTGTTCCTGGTAAATATTTCTAGAAACAAAAAGCCCGGCAACGATCATTACCACAATGACGACATTGTCCTTTTTTTTAAAAACAACGGATAAATTAACGTTAAGATCAGACATAAGCTTTCCATCTCCCTTTTAGATACGGGATACCAAAGAAGACTGTTCTGTTTTTCCGGTCTTTTTTTCACAACGGACATCAAACTGCATTACAGGCACATCATTCATGCTTGTTTCACGATATGATCTCAGGTCAACAACAGAAAAATCTGCCGTAAACTCAGGATCGCTTTTTAAATTAATAATGAATTTATTGATGTTCTCCGAAGCCTGACTCAGATCATCATTATAAGAATAACATGTCAGGTGCATAAAAGCAGGGTTGCTAGAATAAGTAAGGGAATCTATCCAGACACCCTCAGGCAGAAGCTTGGATAATAGCAGAAGCTTCTTATAAAAAAACAGATAATTCTTTACGATGGATTCGGCATCATGGTTCTTCTCAATAAAAACCCTTTCACTCTCCTTGACAGTCTCCAGGCTTGAAAAATCAACCCCGGATAAAAGCGGCGGCTGATTAACTGATACCGCGGCAAGTTCTTTCTCAAGAGTAACAACTTTTGACGATCCAGCTCCATAGCTAAGCGCTATAATTACGCCCGCGATTATGGCTCCTTTAATGATCGCGCGTTTTGAACTTTTTAAAAATTCAAGAATTGCTTCCTGCAAGCCGGCTCCGGACATACCGGTCAGGGCCAAAGCTGCTGCTTTATAAGACTTATCTTTCGCCTTCCAAAGATTTAAAGTGATCAAAGATGGCCGTTCAACTCTCAGCGCAGCTCCGAAAGCCTTGCCGACATCGGAAAACATATCTTCTCTTACATCCTTAAAAGCCAGGACACCACCCAGAGAAACAAAATCAACTTTTAGCCCAAGCTCCTTGGCGAAATTATCAACCCAGCCGCTATGATCCTTGGAAGAAATTATCAGCATCTCATCTACATCTTTCTTGAGAAACTGGCGTTTATAATAATCCAAAGATACACGAACTTCATTTATCAACCTGAACAAGATCGCGTCAAACTCCTCCCGGGCATTACCTTCTCCGGCAGGCAGCATCAGCTTGATATCCCTGGTAAAATAAGGAAACCCCTTCTCCAATATCAAGATGTTTGCTTCTTTATTATCAAATTCAAGGATGACATAGGACTTCTTAGGGCTGACCCTGTTCTTGATCACCAAAAGCCTGAAAAGGCTGAATAAGCCGGGCTCAAAAGCAACAGGCTCCAAATTCAATTGCTTGAACAATTCTATGTAACGGTCCAGAGGATCCTGCTTTATGCCGCACAAAACAACTTCTATTATATTGGCCTTATGCCTTACCCTATATTGAAAGTCATAAGCTAATTCCTCGATCTTGAACGGAATGTACTTCTTCATTTCAAAATTTATGCCGGCCAATACTTCGGATTTTGGAATATTAGGCATTTCGAAGAAACGAATTATGAGATCCTTTGGCGGGAGCGCGACGACAACGCTTGAAGTGTCTATTTTAGAATCTCTGATGACTTTCTGCATAAAAGCCATCATTTCAACTTCACGATTCTTAAAAACATCAAAGATATCATCCGACATGTTAGGGCCGGAGCCCTCTCCTAAAAAAGGATACGGCAGGCTCAAGTGGCTCTTTACTTTGCCGGACGATTGCTCAACTACTACAACACCCTTGGAACTAAAATATAAACCAGCGAGATCTTTTTTGAAGAAATTTGATAACATCCCTATTTCTCCTGAGAATACCTATTTGATCCTTGCGTTCCTGTAATTCGAACGCAACCATCTGTCAACATCTTTTTTATCAAACCGCCAGACACCACCGACTTTTATCCCGGAGATCTTATTCTCATGGAGCCAGTTGTATATGGTCTGCTTCTTAAGACGCAAATAGCCGGCCAGCTCTTCCACATCCATCAGACTGTACATCGTATTCAAGCTCCTTCTTTATAACAATTACTGCTGAGAACAGAATTTCAGCAAGGGAGATATAACTTATTTAAGAATATTAAAACACTATATAGTTACTTTGTCAATAACATTTTATTCTAAAATATGTTATACTTACTTATTCTTAC
>CAYSCK010000153.1:0-2847 GCA_964429525.1 uncultured Planctomycetia bacterium | reverse complement strand
CTTGCGCGTCGCGTAAGCGCTCCTTGGACCTGGAGCGGAGCCTGAATGATTTTTTTGAAAGAATATAGTAGCGCTAATTTGGCCTGCAGGTTTTAATTTCCTTGACAAAAGATCCTCCAGTGCTACAATTTTAACATTCGTATTACTGATACATAAATTGAGGTAACCCTATGTCTTTAGTCAGGTTTGGCGTCTCCTTGGAAAGTGAATTGCTAAAAAAATTTGATTCGCTTATCAAATCAAAGGGCTATTCCAACCGGTCGGAAGCGTTCCGTGACCTTATAAGGCAGGACCTAGTCGATAAGGAATGGGATTGCTCAAAAGGCGAAGTAGCCGGCACGATAACCCTTATCTATGATCATCACCAAAGGGAACTTGTGGGCAAACTTATGGATCTTCAGCACGATTTTGGCAAGATAATAATATCATCTCAACACGTGCATCTGGATCATAATAATTGCCTTGAGGTTATAGTAGTCAAGGGTATTCCAAAGGAAGCTCAGGGATTGGCGGATTCTTTGAAATCAGTCAAAGGCGTCAAACATGCTACGTTGAGCATGTCTTCAACCGGAAAAGAATTGGCCTGAGGGTATTATTTTTTTGTTTATTAGTAGCACGAATTATAAATTAATATTACTGTATTATAATAAAAGGGGGTACTCATGAAGATGGTTTTATCGTTTATGGCCCTGGCAGCTTTTTTGTCTTGGGCCGGTATGGCAGGGGCACAGGAGATATCTATTCAGGATGAGATCAGGCAGTTAAAGGCGCGGCTTGAGGTTCTTGAAGAGAAGGTGGCTTATCAGGAAAAATGCATTGATGATCAGAAGAAGTGTATCCTTGACCAGAACGATAAGATCGCCAAGTATGAGGCAAGGTTTGAGAAGTTTGATACCGAACTGCATCGTCAGACTGGATCTCCTATCGAGATCGCCAAAGGGTTGGAGATAGGGGCTGGCGCGACGATGATCGTCCAGGGTTCAAATAATACGAATGTCGCTGGAGAAGAAAAACGCGATAGGACGGATGTTTCTTATTCTGCCGATATTACTATAGGTAAAGAATTTGAAGAGGTTGGCGGCAAGGCATTTTTGCATTTGGAATCAGGCCAGGGCCAGACTTTAGAGGATGATTTGATACTTTATTCTAATGTTAATCGTGACGCGGATGATGAGAATCAGGTGCATTTGACTGAGATTTGGTATGAGCAGGCATTATTGGATGATAAGGCTGTCTTGACATTCGGTAAGATAGATCCATCCGCGTATTTTGATAATAATGATGTTGCTAATGATGAAACTACCCAATTTTTAGGCAGGATATTCCGAAATTCACCAACGATTGAATTTCCGGATAACGGCGCAGGCATACGCGCGGCGTATATGCCAAAGGATTGGGTTGAATTGGGATTGGCTGTTTTTGACGGTGATTCCGATTGGGGGGAGATCGGAGACAATCTCTTTGAAATAGGACAGGTTATGCTCAAGACAAAGTTTGGCGGCCAGCCCGGCAATTACAGGTTCCTGGGCTGGTTCAGCAATGCCAACCATGCGAGGTGGCTTGATGCGAGCCTGGCGAGCGAAGCCGCGTATGGTTTTGGTTTGAGTTTTGATCAAAAGATAAATGACATTGTGACTCTTTTTACGCGTTATGGATGGCAGGATCCAAGCGTCTATAATCCGGAGATAACAACGACAGACGGAAGGTTTTATTCTCTGGAGCAGTCCTGGAGCGCGGGGTTTCAAATAGAAGGCAAGCCTTGGGGCAGGGAAAAAGATATCTTTGCTTTCGCCGTAGGACAGGCCGTGCCTTCGTCTGATTACAGAAGATCAGCTTCTTCGTTGCGCGCAAAGACCGAAGGGCACCTGGAAGCGTATTATAATATCCATATAAATGATCATTTGCGTATCAGTCCCGATTTTCAGTACATCTGGAATCCATTCGGTAAAGACGTGGTTGCTGACACGGCCGGTATCTTTGTCGGAGGCATGAGGGCACAGATCGATTTTTGATAGTTTTTATAATTTACGAAAACACAATAGATATAAAGAAGATTAAAAGAGAAAGGAAGACTATGCATATTCCCGACGGATATCTGGGGCCTGTGACCTGCGGTGTAATGTATGCGGTGATGCTGCCTGTCTGGGCCGTATCTTCAAAGGTTGTTAAAAGAACGCTGAAGGCGACGCAGGTGCCGCTTCTTGCTATAGGCGCGGCGTTCAGTTTTGTTATCATGATGTTGAATGTGCCGATCCCCGGCGGTACTACGGGACATGCGGTTGGAGGCGCACTCGTAGCCATATTGCTGGGGCCTTGGGCAGCATGTATCGCGACAACAGTGGCTCTCGTAATTCAGGCTTTTTTATATGGAGATGGAGGGATTACGGCAATAGGGGCAAATTGTTTCAACATGGCGTTTATCCTGCCGTTTGTCAGTTATTGTGTGTATAAGGCATTTTCACATGGGTCTTCTTTAACATCTCCGAGGCGTGTTCTGGCGGCCGGCATAGCGGCCTATGTCGGGCTTAATGCCGCGGCGTTTTCAACGGCAATAATGTTTGGCTTGCAGCCAGTGCTTCATCATACCGCAGACGGCCAGGCTCTTTATTCGCCTTACGGTATAAAAACAGCTTTATGGGCGATGATGAGCGAACATCTGCTGGTCTTTGGATGGGTTGAAGTTATCGTTACAGTTTTGGTAATTAAATATCTCCAGAAAGAAGATCCCTCGCTTCTGGCAACAGCAGGGGGTGTGAAATGAGGACTATTTCTAAATTATGGATAGCTCTGTTTATCCTTGCCGTGTTTTCTCCTCTGGGTTTGTATCTGCCTGAACATTTTAAAGCA
>CAYSCK010000152.1:0-2862 GCA_964429525.1 uncultured Planctomycetia bacterium | reverse complement strand
CTTTTTGCGTTGTCAGGCCGGGGCGCTATACGTATCAATTTATGGAAAATAACGGTTATTTCAGTCTCTCTTATTTTGACAAGAAGTATAAAAAAGCCCTGAATTTCTGCGGCACGAAGTCAGGCCGGGATGTAAATAAGCCTGAGGCTGTCGGGCTTACTCCCGTCAAGGATAAGACGGGAGCCGTCTATTTTAAGGAAGCCCGCCTCGTTATTATTTTGAAAAAAATATACTTTCAGCAGATCGATCCTGAGAATTTTTTGGACCCGGCGATTGAGGATAATTACCCTAATAAGGATTACCACCGAATGTACATAGGAGAAGTTGTAAAATGCCTGATAAGAAAATGAAGCGGCTCATATTATTTGTCCTTCTTTTTATATTTCCCATTGCCTTATGTTACGCGCAGGAGAAGCTGATAAAGCTTAAAGACGGCACTGTTATGCGCGCGAAAGTTATTTCTAAAGAGGGCGAGCTATATCGTTTTGAGTCGGCCAGTATGGGGGCTGTTAATGTGAAGGCGTCGGATGTTGTAATGATCGCTGAGCCTGATTTCGCTAGTATGCCAAAGAGCGAAGCCGATGAATACCAGAAGAAGATAATGGAAAATCCTGAGACAATGGCCACTATACAGGCGCTGGCGCAGGATAAACAGGTGGTGGAGATGCTCTCTGATCCGGCTTTGCAGAAAGCCATTATGAACCAGGATGTGGAGTACCTGAAAAGCAACGCGAAATTCCAGAATTTTACCAACAGTCCGGCGATAAAAAAGATAGTCTCCGATGTTTCAAAAAAAGAGCAGAACGCGATGAGTAAATGATCATTCCGCTTGCCTGTTGCCGGGAAAGCGCTTTCTCGAAACCCATGTTTTTGTCTTGTCTTGCGCCCTTAAATCAGTAAACTTACTAATACGAGGAAGGAGCGGGTGCGAGAGAGTCGCACAAGCGTAAATCTCATAAGGCTGATCCGAATAGATCAGCCTTTCTCCTTTTTATGGGTATTCAGGAGACTGATAAAATACTATTTTTTCTTTCCAGTGTTTGCTTTACAGGGTATAATTGAACCATTATGGAAAACAATATTACCCGGGGTTTAGCCGTGGATAGCCGCCAGATGCAGGATATGCTCACGCAGACAATGAGCGAGGCTATCAAGTCTATGCCTAAGCCTCAGATCCCTTCATGGTTAGATGCTATAATTGAATTTTTAAAGACACATCCATGGACCTTTTTATTAATAGTTGCTGCTGTGATCCTGATAATTTCCGCGATAATCCGCGAGCTCATATGTTCATATCTTAAGATAAATGAGATATCGGCCAGGCTTAAACGACTTGAGGAGAGGTTGAAATGAATGACGAAAAAATAGTTCTATCCGAAAAGCATATCCCTGAGGAGTGGTATAACGTCCAGGCAGACCTTCCTTATCCTTTGGAACCTCCAATGAATCCCGGCACTAAAAAACCGCTGGGCCCGAAAGACCTGGAACCTATTTTTCCGCGTGAAATAATAAAACAGGAATTGAGCCTGGACCGCTGGATAGATATCCCGGATGAAGTCAGGCAGATATTCAAGATCTGGAGGCCTACGCCGCTTCATCGCGCCCTGCGCTTTGAAAAGGCGCTGAAAACACCGGCAAGGATCTATTATAAAGATGAATCAGTCAGCCCTCCCGGTTCGCATAAGACAAATTCCGCCATACCTCAGGCAGATTACAATAAGAAACAGGGTGTTAAGAGGATATGCACGGAGACAGGGGCCGGGTAGTGGGGCTCTGCTCTGTCATTCGCGTGTAATATCTTTAAATTGAAGTGCACGGTTTATATGGTCAAGGTCAGCTATGAACAGAAGCCTTTCCGTAAATCTTTGATGCATGTCTGGGGCGCGGAGGTCTTTTCTTCTCCGACCGATAAGACCGAGTCCGGCCGCAGGATAAGAGAGGCGCATCCGAATACGCATGGAAGCCTTGGGGTCGCGATATCCGAGGTTGTTGAAGATGCCGTAACGCACCATGATGCCAAATATTCTTTAGGCAGTGTTTTGAACCATGTCCTTATGCATCAGAGTGTCATAGGCCTTGAGGTGAAACACCAGCTTAAGATAGCAGGAGAAAAGCCTGATGTTCTGGTCGGGGCTGTGGGTGGAGGGAGCAATTTTGCCGGCCTCATGTTCCCTTTTGTTAAAGATAAACTGAAAGGTAAAAAGATTGAATTTGTAGCTGTTGAGCCGACAGCATGCCCTACGATGACACGCGGGCCGTTTTGCTATGATTTTGGCGATACGGCAAAGCTTACCCCGCTTTTGAAGATGTATACTCTGGGGCATAGTTTTGTGCCGCCGGGTATTCATGCCGGCGGGCTGCGTTACCACGGGCTGCGCGCCTTTATTGAGCCTCTTGATAAATAAAGGCGTCGCGCGGCCAATGTCTGTGAATCAGACTGATATCTTTAAAGCTGCCCTTCTGTTTGCCGGGACCGAAGGTAATCTGCCTGCGCCTGAAACGGCCCATGCGATTCACGCGGCTATAGTTGAAGCGCTGCGCGCCAAGAGAGAGAAGAGATCAAAGTGTATCGTTATCAATTACAGCGGCCATGGACATTTTGACTTAAGCGCCTACGATAATTATTTAGAAGGAAGGTTGCAGGATTTTAATTATCCTCAGGAGATGATATATAAGGCGCTCGATGAGTTAAAGAGCATTGGAATATAAACTAATAATGACCCCTTGTCTGAAACGTTCGTTAATTTCTGAACTAAACCACCGGCTTTAGCCGGCAGCCGGGCTCGGGGCGAAGGCTTCGCGCTTTGAAAGAGTCCGTGGTGTATGTTCTTTTGAAAAAATCGCTTCAAGTATCCGCTCCAG
>CAYSCK010000151.1:0-2896 GCA_964429525.1 uncultured Planctomycetia bacterium | reverse complement strand
GGACGATGGATGAAAAGACGAGAAAACAAAAGATAAACAGTGTTAGAGATTTAGAGGTTTATAGGTTGTCTTTTGATACGGCAATGGAGATATATGATCTGTCAAAAAGTTTTCCTGTGGAAGAAAAATATTCTTTAACGGATCAAATCCGTCGTTCATCAAGGTCTATTTGTTCAAATTTAGCCGAAGCTTGGCGGAAGAGGCGTTATATAGCTGTTTTCGTAAATAAATTATCCGATTCTTCTTCGGAAGCAGCAGAAACACAGACTTGGCTTGAGTTTGCTTTAAGATGTAAATATATCAATCAGCAAATTTTTGATAAACTAAATGAAAAGTACGAACACATCTTTGCAATGCTAAGTACGATGGAACAGAAATCTGAGTCTTTTTGTAAATGATTTTTCGTCTCTCGTCTTAGCCTGCGAAGCAGGCGATCATCCTTCGTCTTTTCGGAGAAAAAATGATTAATGTATTACACATAATCTGGAGCCTGGGGCTTGGCGGGGCGGAGCAGGTTGTGATCAGCTTGGCTCGCGGTTTGGATAAAAGTAAATTCCGGCCGTTTATCTGCTGTCTTAATGATGAGGGCAGGTTTTCCGAAGAGCTTAAAAAGGAGGGGATACAGGTCTTTGCTTTAAATAAGGTGAAGGGTATTGATTTTTCCGTGGTGCCGAAGCTTGTCAAAATAATCCGCGATAATAATATTCAGGTCGTTCATACTCATTTGTGGGGAGCGAATTTTTGGGGAAGGTTTGCCGCGAATGCCGCGAAAGTGCCGGTTGTCATAACAGAGCATAATGTTGATGTCTGGAAGAGCCCTCTGCATTTCCTGATAGATAAGTATCTTTTTAAGAAGACGGATTGTTTTATAGCTGTATCTGAGACGGTGCGTAACTTCTACGCGCAGAAGTTGGGCGTGGCGAAGGAGCGGATTAAAGTCGTATATAACGGAGTAGATGTCCGAAATGCCCATGAGGGACGATGGACGAGGGACGAGGGACGAAAAGACGAGAGGACGAAAGACGTCCACAGACAACAGACCACGGACGACAGACAAAATACATTAAGGGAAGAATTTGGAATAAAGAGTGACGAGAAGGTAATCTCAGTTATCGGCCGATTGGTTCCGCAGAAGGGGATTGAATTTTTCCTTAATGCGATGAAAGAGGTGCTTAACCATCGACCATCGACCATGGACCATCGACTAAAAATTTTGATCGTCGGTGATGGGCTGCTTTTGGAAAGCCTCAAGCTGCAAGCTGCAAGCTGCAAGCTGAAAGATAAGATAATTTTCACCGGATTCAGGAAAGACGTGCGGGAGATATTGAGCATAACTGACATATTGGTTCTGCCGTCAAGCAGGGAAGGGTTGCCGATAATCCTGCTTGAAGCTATGGCTGAGGGCGCTATAGTTGTGGCAACCTGTGTAGGCGGTACGCCTGAACTGGTGCAGGACGGTGTGAACGGGTTTTTGGTGGAATATGGGGATGTTGAAGGCCTACAGAAGATTCTTGTTAGTCTTTTGGACGGCCTGCTACAGGCTACAGGCTACAAGCTGAGAGACGAGAAGACGAAAGACGAAGGACGAGGGACGAGGGACGAAAAAAGAAAAAACGAAGAAGATTCAGCCATTGACGAAATAAGAAATAATGCAAAGAGGACAGTTGAGGAGAAGTTTAGTCTGGAAAAGATGGTGCTAGAGCATCAGGAGATTTATCGGGAACTGATAGCGGATAGGGATTAGGGGTTAGAGGGACGACGGACGAGGGACGAATTCAGAGGCTCAGCCTCCTGCAAGGTCACAGGACGAAAGACATGGCTTGATTATCAGCCTATTGTAAGCTATACTTGTAAAGTAAGGAAGTAAGAATGTAAGGAATTTAGTAAAAGGAGGTTTTGCTATGACTATTGTCGGAGTTTCTAAGATAACATCAAAAGGCCAGATTACTCTTCCCAAAAATGTCCGTAATCTTTTGAATGTTGGGCGAGGGCAGACCATTGCTTTTGGTTTAGCGAAAGAAGGTGTTGTGCTGTCGAGATGTACTTTATCCGTTGATCCTACGCCTTTTTCCAAGGCAGAATGGCAAAAGATTGAAAAAGCGGCTGATGCCAAGGGTAAAGTTTATGGCAGTGCCGAAGAAGCTAAAAAGCACATTAAGTCACTATGAGATTTGAATTTAAACCCTCCTTTGAGAGTTCCCTCAAAACCTTGACTGGCAAAGAAAAAGATGAAGTTAAGAGGGTGGCTCTTCAGGTTATTGATATTCTTGTTAAAGATCGGCATTTACATAAGGGTGTAGGATTAAAACGCCTTCGTAATGATTTTTGGGAGGTCCGCAAGGGTATAAAAACGCGCATTATCTTTCGGTGGGATAAGGATCTCGTAGAGTTTGTTCTTGCAGGTAATCACGATGATGTCAGGCGTTACCTAAAAAATGTATAATTCTAAGCTGGGCATCTTGTAGATTTAAATTAAAATTATGAAACATATGATCAGAACGATAGTCAGTACATTTTTTTATTTCTTCAGCTTTTTTAAAAAGCGGGATGGGGTTGTCGTTCTCATGTATCATCGCGTGAATGACACGTTGCCCGCGAATGATCTTGTGGTTCCGGTCGCGAAGTTTCGCGAGCAGATGCTTTTTTTGAAGCAACATTATAGAGTAATAGGCTTAAATGAGTTGCTTCAAAAAGACCATGGACCATAGACCATAGACGACAACGACTTTTGGTCGTTGTTACTTTTGACGATGGATATAGAGATAATTACCTTAATGCGTATCCGATCTTAAAAGAATTAGGATTGCCGGCAACGGTATTTTTGACAACGGGGATGATCAGTACTGATCAGAAACGGCCGAGATATAAAGATATGCCCACGCCTGATATGTTAAGC
>CAYSCK010000150.1:0-2951 GCA_964429525.1 uncultured Planctomycetia bacterium | reverse complement strand
AATTTATTACCGGCTACTATGCGCAGGGCGGAGAGAAAAAAGATGTCTTTGCCGGCGAATTTTCCATATAAGGCATACCTTGTGATTATAGTGGCCGCCCTGGTCTTTCTGCATCTATTTTTCTTTTCGTTAATGTTGATCAAGAAATTCCAGTCGATGAATCTTGGCCGTGTCTGGGTGAAGATGGAACCTCAGTCAAAAGAAACGGCCGGAGTAAAAAAAGAGATCAGGGATCTGGAGGCTGAAAATGCGCAGATAAAAACAGCCCTAGTGCGTAACGCGAGCATAACTGAATTGCTTTCTTTTCTGAGTTCATCCGTGCCGAACGGGTTATGGCTTGAGAGTTTTTCGTATGGAGATAACGGCATGGTTATACAGGGCAGCGTTGTTTCTCTGCAGCAGAATGAGATGACGATAATTGGTAAATTTCTTCAGGATTTAAAGAGCAACAAGGTGTTTTCCGCGATTTTTTCCAAGATCGACCTGAGCTCTGTACAGCGCCGTACTATAAAGACTTATGATGTTGTGGATTTTGTTCTGATCGGAGAATTTAAAAAATGAAGCAGAGCGATCTGAAAATAAGATTTAATTCTCTAAGAGATAATGCCAAGGCCGTAATGGCTGTGGCGGTTTTTATTTTTTTGCTTGATGGCATCGCTATCGTAAAGTTCCAGCTTCTGCCTTTGGCGCGCTTGTGGAGGAAGACTAATCTGGTTAAATCAGATATGCGCATAGCAAGGGAAGATTCAAAGTCCGCAAAGATTTTTAAGGATAAACTGACTGTGCTTAAAATAGAAATGGCCGGTCTTGATAAGAAGACAATATTGCAGGAGGAAGTTCCACGCGCGCTTGAGGCAATATCAAAAGCCGCGGATGTGAGCGCGGTCAAAATCCTTAAAATAAGGCCTATGACGGAAATTAAGGGTGCTCAGAAGATCATTAATATAAGCGCGACAAAGGAATTTTCAAGGGAGAAGATATCGATATCGGCTATAGGTGGTTTTCATCAGCTTGGCCGTTTCATTGCCCTTTTGGAGAACTCGCCTGTATTTTACGATATTAAAAAACTTGAGATACGGTCTGATACTCAGGGTCATATGCAGCATTCTCTAACAATAATCCTTGATGTTATTATAAGAAAGTCATAAAATGAACAAAATATCGGAACTCAGGTATCTTCGGGTGATCGTTCTTTTTATAGTATTTATGTGCGCTTCTGAAGCATTTGGCGAAGAGTATGTATATAAGTATCAAGGCAAGCGTGACCCTTTTATGGCGTTGATAACACCGACAGGATATCTTCTTAACCTTGAGCCTGCAGACGACAGAAAGATCAATTTAGAAGGCATTATGTATGATCCGAACGGTAATTCAATGGCCATAGTCAACGGAGAACTTGTCAGGGTCGGTGATAGTGTTGGCGCTGCAGTTATGACTGAGATTGAGCCAAACAAGATTATTGTCCTTCAGGATAATGAAAAGATCGAGATTGAGCTTAGAAGGGAGGAATGATGTTCAGAAATCCTAAGATTTTTTTTGGTAATATTTTATGTATTTTGATTTGTACGGTTTTTGTTTTGAGTGCTTTTGCCCAGGAGGCAGAAAATAAAATTCAGGGTGAAGCCGCGGAGAAAGCAGCTGTTGTTGAACCTCAGGCAGCAGTAGCTGGAGCCGGAAATTTTGAACCAATGCCTTTAGAGGCGCAGGCATCGGGAGAGGCTGCTAAAAAGTCTGATCTGATAACGCTTGATTTTAAAGAGGCTGATATCCGTGATGTATTGAAAATTATTTCTTACAAGAGCGGAGTCAATATTGTGGCAAGCCCGGAGGTCGCGGGCACTGTCAATGTGCGCATAGCTGATGTGCCATGGGAGCGCGCTCTTGATGTAATTTTAAAGACTTATGGTTATGCCTACGATAAGCAGGACAGCATAATAATGGTAGCTCCTTTGGAGAAGTTAACGGCGCAAAGGAAGATGGAGCAGGACCTGGCCCAGGTACAGCCCACTGCGACAGAAGTTGTAGAACTTAAATATATTGATGCTATGGATGCCCGTAAAGCTATAGAACCTCAGCTCTCTCCCAGGGGCAGGGTTACTATACTTGAGGTAACGGGGCAGACTGGCTGGGGATTTGGAGGTTCTTTCAGGGAAAAGCGTACACGCGGGACTGAGGTTACGAACCGATCCAAGACATTAATCGTTTCCGACATACCACCTGTTCTGGAAAAGATCAAAAAAGTTCTTGATCAGATAGACGTTAAACCTAAATTGATCCTGATTGAAACACGCCTGGTGGAAGTTAACAGAAACAAGCTTATAGATTATGGGTTTGATTACGCAACCGGCGGGGCTGGTTCCGCGTCAAGTTCGACCGTTGTTACTGAAAGTGTCACGGATGCTTTGAAGGCGGGCGGGCATTCATTGGGTAATTTAGTGACACCGGCCGTGTTTGCGCCGCAGGCCAGTAGTATCACCTCAAGCAATACCGGGCTTGAGCTTGTATTTCAGAAATTGACCGGCACAAAATTTGAGGTTATTTTGCATGCGTTGGAAGAAAGTGTGATTACCAATACTCTTTCTGCTCCGAATATCCTTACTTTGGATAATCAGGAAGCGACTATCCTGGTCGGCGAGCAATTCCCCATTATTAATACGACGGTTTCTAGCGATACTGCCAGCACTGTCGGTGTTTCTCTGGAGGAATACAAGGATATCGGTATTCAGCTGAATGTTGTTCCGCAGGTGGCGGGCAAGGATAGGAATTATATCAATATGATAATTCATCCTGCTGTTACGTCTATTCCGACCGGAACCACTTTAGTTGCTGATAATTATCCGCGCATAACAACTCGTGAGGCTCAAACTCAGGTGCTTATCAAGAGCGGGGAAACTATTATGATAGGCGGCTTGATCAGGGATGTTAAAAACGAGAGTGTGCAGGGCATACCT
>CAYSCK010000149.1:0-3026 GCA_964429525.1 uncultured Planctomycetia bacterium | reverse complement strand
ATCGCGACACAGAATGTTGTTGAACGCAAGATCGCCAAGGAAGGCAAGGCGAGGAGTGATTTCGGCAGGGAAAAATTCCTTGAAGAAGTCTGGGATTGGAAGAATTCATATGGCTCAACGATCATCCATCAATTGAAGAGGATTGGCGCGACATGCGATTGGCAGCGTGAGCGTTTTACCATGGATGAGGGATATTCCGAGGCTGTAGTGGATGTCTTTGTCAGCCTTTATGAAAAAGGCCTGATATACAGGGGTGACTACATTATTAACTGGTGCCCAAGGTGCCAGACCGCTCTTGCTGATGAAGAAGCCCCTCACCACGATCTTGACGGAAAGCTTTATTATATTAAGTATCCTGTTAAGAAGTCACAAGTCATAAGCCATAAGTCGCAAGCTAAAACAAAAAGATCAAAAGTGCGGGGATCATCGGCTGTGGACTACATAATTGTCGCGACAACAAGGCCTGAGACTATGTTAGGCGATACAGCCGTTGCAGTGAATCCTAAGGACAAGAGATATAAGCATTTGATCGGCGAGGAAGTGATCCTGCCTCTGGTGGATAGAGAGATCGAGATTATCGCGGATGATATGGTTGATAAAAAATTTGGCACAGGGGCTGTCAAGGTTACTCCGGCGCATGACCCCAATGACTATCAGATGGGCAAGGCGCATAACCTGGCTTTTATAAATATAATGAGGCCTGATGGTGTTTTAAATTCCGAAGCCGGTGATTATGCCGGTATGGACAGGTTTGAGGCGCGTGAAGCGATAATTGAAGATCTGAAGGAAAGAAAGCTCCTGTTAAAGATCGAAGAGCACAGGCATGCCGTGGGCCATTGTTACAGATGCCACACCATAATAGAGCCATATCTTTCAAAGCAATGGTTTGTCAAGATGAAACCACTGGGTACGCCGGCGATAAAAGCCGTAAAATCCGGGGAGATCAGATTCACCCCCAAGCGATGGACTAAGGTATATTTGAATTGGATGGATAATATCAGGGATTGGTGCATATCCCGCCAGATATGGTGGGGGCATCGGCTTCCTGTTTATTACTGTCAAGATTGTTCTAAGAACGGGCTGGCGGATAGCGGTGAGCGGTTGCCGCGAACCGTAAACCATAAACCGATAACTGATAAAGGCGTGATCGTTTCGCGTACCAGGCCTGATAAATGTCCTTATTGCGGCAGTTTAGAATTAACGCAGGACCCGGATGTTCTGGATACGTGGTTTTCATCATGGCTGTGGCCTTTCGCGACATTTGGATGGCCGTTCTCAGAAAAGAAGACGACGGACGACGCCTGCCTGCCGGCAAGGCAGGGACGATGGACGATGGACGAAAGGAAAAAAGAGCTGGGTTTCTTTTATCCGACGTCAGTGCTTGTGACGGCTCCGGAGATAATATTTTTCTGGGTCGCGCGCATGATAATGGCCGGTTTTGAATTCATGGGTAAGAAACCATTCAGCGACGTATATATCCATGGCACTGTGCGCGATGAAGAAGGCAAGAAGATGTCAAAATCGCTGGGCAATAGTATAGATCCATTGCAAGTCATAGAGCAATACGGTTCTGACGCCCTGCGTTTCAGCCTCATAACTATCGCGGCAAGCGGGTCGGATATATACCTCTCAACAGAGAGGTTTGAGCAGGGCAGGAATTTTGCCAATAAGATCTGGAATGCGTCGCGCTTTATAATGATGAATCTTTCAGACGGAGTGACCGGTGGGAATTTTGACGTCTCAGCTTTGAAATTAGAAGATAAGTGGATACTGGATTCTTTGGCGGAAACCTCAAAATCAGTTACCAGGTCCATAGATTCATTTAAATTCAATGAAGCGCTTAACGCTATATACGAATTTTTCTGGCACAAGTTTTGTGATTGGTATGTGGAAATTTCCAAGCAGTCTATTTCGGAGAAAAATACGCAGGAGGTGCTTTTATTCGTATTAAAGCAGTCGCTGTTATTGCTTTCTCCTTTTATGCCGTTTATTACCGATGAGATATCTTCAAAATTGCCGGGAGAATCCCTTGAGACGATAGCTGTGGCAAAGTGGCCTTCGTTTAAAAAAGAATTTGAGAATAAGCCGGCAGCAGGAGCGATGGAGCTTTTGTTCGGTTGCGTATTCGCCCTCAGGAACCGCAGGGCCGAATTGAATCTTTCAGCCTCGATCCCGTTAAAAGTCTGTCTTTCTACCTGCGCGAAGAAGGCAAATCTCGCCAAGCTGCTGTCAGGGCTCATCAAGAATCTCGCCAATGTTTCGGAATTCAACATATCTGTTTCGGGTGAAGCTGTTCCAAACAGCCTTAGTTCCCTGATAGATAAGGATACGAATCTTTACCTTTTGCTTGAAGGCTTGGTTGATCCCGAAAAGGAGATCCAGAGGATAGACGCTGACATAGCAGGTTTTATGAAGCAGGCCAGTGCCAAAGACAAGATGCTGGCAAACAAAGAATTTGTTGGTAAGGCGCCTGAGGCTGTCGTAGAAAAAGAGAAAAAGAAGCTGTCTGATCTCAAGGAAACAATAGTCCGCCTGAAAGAGGTAAGAAATGCCTTTAAATAAGATTACCGTAAAAAAAATAGTCAGAGGCGCGCTCTTGGAAGACGCCGCATGCGGCGACATCACGAGCCTTTCCTTTGTCCCTGAAGAAGCGCGGGTCGATGCCTGTATTGTCGCGCGCGAGGAAGGCATTGTCTGCGGTACTTCAATTGTTAAAGAAGTTTTCAGGAACTTTGACCGCGCGGCAAAAGTCAGTATCTTGAAAAACGATGGTTTAAAGGTTAAGCCCTGTGACAGGGTTTTTCTTATCAGGGGCTCTGCCCGCTCTGTATTGTCGTGCGAGCGTGTCGCGTTGAATTTTATTTCATATCTTTCCGGTATATCCACGCAGGCTTACCAGGCGGCAAATAAGGCCAGGGCAAAAGGCATAAAGATCCTTGATACTCGCAAGACTACCCCGCTCTTGAGGGTATTTGAAAAATACGCGGTATTAACAGGCGGAGGAAAGAACCACCGATTGGACCTTT
>CAYSCK010000148.1:0-3066 GCA_964429525.1 uncultured Planctomycetia bacterium | reverse complement strand
GCTATCTCTTCGCCTAAATCCTGTGTTGAACGCAAAGCCAACTTATCCTGAAATGGCAGAACCGCCCACTCCAGGCTGACATTTAAACGGCTCTGAGGATTATCAAGCACGCCTTTTAAATGCTCGTGGGCTTTTTCTATTTTTGGCTCCAGTTCCTTAATATCTTGCTCGCTGACGCCATGACACTCGCCCACATTGAAACTGAACATGTTGTTAAAATCAAATTTAATATCGCCCATATTCTCCTTTAAAAAATGATAAATCATCAGCCTTCAGCTTTCAGTCGTCAGAAAAATATTATTTTCTTAACTGATGACTGACGACTGAAGACCGACGACCCTAACAGTTATTTCACAAACAACATTTCTCTGTATTTCGGAAGATCCCAGTGCTCGTCGGATATAACCACTTCAAGCATGTCTGAGTGCCGCCGGATATGCTCCATCAAAGGCTTGAGTTCCAAAAAGAACCGTTTTGCCTTTGTCTCCGGGTCCACATTATGGATTTCTTCTAAAAATTTCATCATGCTCTGAGAATTTTTACGGACGTAATAGATCTTTTCCGTAACGTCAGCCAAGTGGTCCTTAAGGTCTTCCAAGGCCTCATCCGAGAATTTCAGTCCGGCATTTTCTTTAAGCTTGACTATATGACTAAGGTTGCCCGAAAGCAGACCCTGATAATCAAACGCGTTAGGCACAACGCTGGAATTCACCATCTCATTCAATGTCTTGGCCTCTATTTCCAGGACCTTTATATAGTTCTCAAGCCAGATATTGTAACGGGCGCGAAGCTCTTCTTTAGAGAAGACTTTATAGCGCTCAAACATCGCCGCGTTATCTTCCTTGATAAGAGCCTTCAGGGATTCGGCTGTTGAAGGCTCATTCGGCAAGCCGCGACGAGCCGCCTCATCCTTCCAGTCCTGAGAATAATTATTGCCTTCAAAACGGATCTTCTTTGTATCCTTTACAAGATCCGCGATAACACTCAAAACAGCCGTGTTGAAGTCTTTTGACTTTGCGGCCTGCTCTATCTTTGAGCGGACAAAATCAAGAGAATCAGCGACTATTGAATTTATAACCGTAATAGGTGTAGCTACATTCTGCGATGAACCCACAGCCCTGAACTCAAACTTATTACCGGTAAAAGCGAAAGGCGACGTCCTGTTCCTGTCAGTCATATCTCGATTGACTATAGGAAGGCGGGATATACCAAGATTCATTATATCCTGACGGCTTATCTCGGTCTTTTTGCCTTTCTCGATAATATCCAAGACCTGGGTCAGTTCATCACCTAAGAACACGGAGATAATCGCGGGAGGAGCTTCATTGGCTCCAAGGCGGTGTTCATTACCGGCATGAGCGACGCTGGCGCGTAAAAGATCCGCGTATTTATGAACAGCCCTAAGGACACTCAAAAGGACAGCCAAAAACTGCAGATTGCTCTCAGGCGTCAATCCCGGATTCAGGAGGTTATTACCTTTATCATCCGACATAGACCAGTTCAGGTGCTTGCCGCTGCCATTCACTCCGGCAAAAGGCTTTTCATGCAAAAGGCAGACCATATTATGGCGCAACGCCACCTTTTTCATGATCTCCATTAAAAGCTGATTATGGTCTGATGCTATATTTGATTCTTCAAAGATAGGAGCAAACTCATATTGATGCGGCGCGACTTCATTATGCCGCGTCATAACAGGTATGCCGAGCTTATAAGCCTCTTCTCCCAATTCATACATAAAATTGACAACACGTTCTTTTATAGATCCGAAATACTGATCCTCCAGCTGCTGATCCTTGGGGCTGGAAGCACCCACAAGAGTGCGGCCTGTCAACAGTATATCCTGACGCATCTTGTAATAATTCTTGTCTATAAGAAAATACTCCTGTTCCGCGCCGCATGTAGAAAATACTTTCTTGACACCCTTGTTTCCGAAAAGCTTAAGAAATTTCACAGCTGACTGACTCAACGCCTCATCCGATTTCAAAAGAGGCAGTTTCTTGTCGAGCGCGTATCCATGATATGAAACGAATATAGTAGGGATACAAAGCGTCTTGCCAAGCTTACTTTCTATGATAAAAGCAGGGCTTGAAGGATCCCATGCCGTATAACCTCGCGCTTCAAAAGTGGTGCGTATCCCGCCCGACGGAAAACTTGAAGCGTCAGGCTCACCCTTGATTAATTTTGAACCCGAGAATTTTTCAACCACTTTCCCCGGAGAGCTGAAAGAGATAAAACTGTCATGCTTCTCGGCGGTCAGGCCTGTCATAGGCTGAAACCAATGGGTATAATATGTCGCGCCCTTGGCCATAGCCCAGGTCTTCATGCTGTCTGCTATCTCATTTGCCTGTTCTAAAGTTATCTGCCTGCCTTCATTCATCCACTGTTCAAAAGCATCAAACGTTTTCTTGGAAAGATGCTTCTTCATGGTGGGAATGCTGAACGTATTCTCGCCGAAATAAACTGAGACCTTCTTGAATTGCCTGCCCTGAGGCAATTCCCTGCTTTCAACGTATTTTAATGTTTCCTGTCTTATGCTCATTTTTTTCTTTTGCTCCTCTTGGAAAAACAATTTTTCTTTAAAAAATTATCAACGCGCTCAAAAGCTTCTTTCAAAAGATTGAAGTTAGTCGCGTAAGATATTCTCACATAACCTTCCCCTTCCGGGCCGAAAGCAGTCCCTGGCACCAACGCCACCTTCTCCTCCTTGAGAAGCCTGGTCGCAAAATCACCGGAAGTCATTCCTGTTCTCTTTATCGACGGAAAAGCGTAAAAAGCCCCCTGTGGCTTATGGCAAGGCAGGCCGATCTCATTGAGCCTGTCTATCACGAATTCACGTCTGCGTTCATATTCCCGCCTCATGTCCTCAAGCGGTTTGCGCGGTCCGACAAGCGCTTCGCAAGCCGCCATCTGCGACATGATAGGCACACACATTATCGTATACTGGTGGATCTTTGTCATTGCCGCGATAACTTCCTTGGGACCGCAGACAAAACCGACACGCCAACCAGTCATAGCATAACTTTTGGAGAATCCATTTAAATATATCGTGCGCTCTTTAGCGCCGGG
>CAYSCK010000147.1:0-3116 GCA_964429525.1 uncultured Planctomycetia bacterium | reverse complement strand
ATTGACAAAATATAGACGCTGTGGTAAAGTAACCCAATATGAAAAAGAGATTCATTGCCGCTATCTTACTATGCCTGTTTTTCTCTCAAAGTGCTTGGGCTTACTGGATTTGGACGCCAGAAAGTAAGCGTTGGACAAACCCTAAATATGCGCCAAAAGAGAGTCCTCAGGAACAGCTAAATTTCGCTAAAGGTTATTACGAAGCTAAGGATTATAAGACCGCTATCAACGAGTTTAAGAAGCTGGTTAAGTATTACTCAGACGCGGTTGAGGCTCCGGAGGCGCAGTATTATCTTGGTTTATCTTTGGAGGAGATAGGCAAGTATTATGAAGCTTATCAGGCATATCAGAAGATAATAGATAAGTATCCTTTTAGCCAGCGGACTAACGATGTCCTTCAGAGGGAGTATATCGTTGCCCAGAAGCTTTTGGATTACAAGATGAATGTTGCCGGTATTGATTTTACCGCTGAAAATGTGGCTATTGAGATTTTCAGAAAGATCATAGAGAACGCGCCCTATGGCAAATACGCCGCGGCGAGCCAGTACAAGATCGGGCTGGCACTGAAGACAAAGGCGTATTTTGTCGAGGCTACCGATGAGTTCCAGAAAGTGCTGGATAGCTATCCTGACAGTGAATGGGCCGAGCCGGCAAAATTCCAGATAGCTTTATGCGCTGCCAAATCCTCTCTCGATGCTTCTTACGATCAGACCCTGACCCAGGAAGCTAAAGATAAATTCAATGAATTTTTGCAATCTCACCCGGAAGCAGAGCTTTCTAATGAAGCTGTGGCGAGATTGGGCGATCTTAAGGACAAAGAGGCGCAATCAAATTATGAGGTCGGAGTATTTTACGAAAGAGAGAAGTCTTACGACGGCGCTGAAATATATTACAACTTTGTAATTAAAAATTATCCCTCGAGCCAGTGGGCAGAGCGCGCTTCTGAGAAGTTGCGCGTATTGGAAGGTAAAAAACGATGAATAAAATTAAATTTGTGATTGTTTCGCTGGTTGCCGCGTTTCTTGCAGGATGCGGTTACACTACTCACGCCTATGTTACCGAGACCGGGTACCGTACTATTTATATCACGCCGTTCGTCAATAAGGTTGATACTACCTCTGAATACAGCGAGGGCCGCAGGTTTAAGACCTATTTTCCATTGCTTGAGAATACGATCACGAACGCTGTTGTCGACCGCTATATATTTGATGGAAGTCTCAAGATCGCTGATGAGGATAAGGCTGATCTGATCTTAAGAGGCGAACTTACAAATTATCGCCGTGAATCTTTAAGGAATGCGACTGATGATACGCCTGAAGAATACCGTATCACGCTTTTTGTGCACATTACCCTTGTTGAGAGTAAAACGCAGAAGATCGTATGGGAGTATAATGATTATGCCGGAGAAACTACTTATTTCACCTCCGGTAGTTATGTAAAATCCGAATCGCAGGCTATCTCCGACGCCACCAAAGACCTTGCCCGCCGGATCGTCGAGACCACCGTTGAGGCATGGTAGAACCTCATTTCATCATATTTTTAGGGCAGAGCGAGGGCGATAAAGACAGGCGCCTTCAGACCCTTCAAAAAAAAGCTTTCCCTCCAGAGCTTAAAGACCTTAATTATGCAGTCCTCTACGCTGACGATAAACATCTGACGCTTTCTATGGTTACTGAGGCATTGTCTTGCCTGCCGACACAGGGAGCAAAAAAGCGGCTGTTGCTTATTCGCATGGCGCATAAGCTGGATAGGCATGTATTGGCAGGCATAATCACAAAATTCAAGAAATCCTGCGATACGATATTGATCCTGGATTTTCCTGAAACCCGGCCGCAAGAAGCATTTTTGGCAGAGGCGAGGAAGGCAGGCGCTGAGGTTGTGGTGTTTAAGGAGGTCCAGACCGCGACAGCTTTTGATCTGGGCCGCGCTATAATCAGCGGCAGGACTGAAGAGGCTTTAAAGGTTCTTTTAAATTTATTGAGATACCGCGATAAGGCAGAGAAGATACTCGGAGCGCTTTTTTGGCAGTGGGAACGCACGTTCGCTGAAAGAAAGCTGGAGAGCGAGCCTTACAGGAACGGATTAAAAGCAATATTGGACGCGGACAAGCGCCTTAAATCCACTTCATCAGCGTATGCCCGCGAGAGCCTTATATTGGAAACCCTTGTTGTTAAGCTTTCTTATCTGGCGCGTTAAGCTTAATGGAAAATTTGGATTTGCGTCTTGAAGCGGTATTTTTGTGGATGATGCCTTTTGCCGCTGCCCTGTCCAATTTGGCAAAAACTATTTTGATCTTTTCTTTGGCTTCGTCCATCTTGCCGGTTGAGATCAGGTTTTTCAGGCCTTTTAGTTCTTTTTTTAGGTCTGATTTCATTGCTAAATTATGCGTTAATTTAGTCTTGTCGACCCGCAATCTTTTTTGAGCGCATTTTCTTTGTGGCATAGCTTTACTGCTCCTTTCTAAGTAGGAAAAGTTTATATCATATAAAAACAGTGTTGTCAAATGGTAAAGTTGCAAACAGGCTGCGTTGCTAACCGATAATTGAACATGAGTGAACATAGAGCGATTTTTAAATCGGCCTCAATATTAAGTGTTTTTACGGTGATTTCTCGCGTAACAGGTTTTTTGCGTTCAGTGCTGATAGCTAATATTTTTGGAACAGGCATTGCAGCGCAGGCTTTTTTTGTCGCTTTTAAGATCCCCAACATGCTCAGGGATGTGATGGGGGAGGGCGCGGCAAATGCGGCATTTGTGCCGGTCTTTTCCGAGTATCTTGTCCATAAGCCGCGGCAGGATTTTTTAAAGCTGGTCAATACACTCTTAAGGATCCTTCTTGCAGTTGCCGCCCTAATCTCCTGTCTTGGGATCATATCCGCGCCTGCGTTAATAAGGCTTATAGCTCCTGGTTTTTCAACTGATCCTGAGAAGTTCAATCTAACCGTTAATCTGACTCGGATATTGTTCCCTTATTTATTTTTGATAACTCTGAGCGCTTACATGATGTCTGTTTCAAACGCTCTTAAGTCGTTCGCTGTCCCGGCATCGTCCTCTATAGTTTTTAACCTTTCCTTGATAGCCGCTATTCTTTTTATCGGGCATGCTAAGGCATTTGATC
>CAYSCK010000146.1:0-3159 GCA_964429525.1 uncultured Planctomycetia bacterium | reverse complement strand
CATCAAACAATTTAAAATGTTTCAGCCCTTTGCCTTTTAAGAAATACAATCTTGCCAGCATACTTTTTGCATAATCCTCATCCATCAGGATGCTCTGATACTCGTCGCCGTTTTTCATCAAAAGAGCGCTGTAGCCTAGAACCGGATCTTTCTGAACCATGGTCTTAAGCGAACCATTCTTATCCTCAAAAAATACCAGGCTCTTTAAAACCCCTCTCCTTGCAGGGTTGTCGCTCGATACAAAAGCATGATTATTGTCCAGATTGACAACCAATCCGTTGTCAAAATACGTAATGTTGCCATCTTTATGCCCGCGCGACAAGGGTGAAAAAAGACCCAAAACACGGGAAAACCATTTATTGACATTAGCTTCTCTGACCATGGACATCTCTATAAATCTGGTATTAGCTTCATCCTCGCTATAGCCAAGGCCGGATTCAAGATATTTTAAAAAATCATCCTTGTTGAGGCTTTTTTTCTTAAACCACATATCCACTTTTTTGAAATCCCAGTTGCCTATATAGGAGATAGGACCTATCTTCTGCGCCATATCATATGAAACTATAAAATATACAGGAGGAAGATTGCGGGGAAATAAAAGATCGAGCAGCTGTCCGGCCTGCACTCCAGGCAAATTCAACTTCTCAAGATAAAGACGCCCGGCGTCTTTATCTTTCTTCAGAAGCGTGCGAATGATCTCGACCGAGGCAGAGCTCTCAAGGCCCGCTCTCTTCTGCAGCATTTCAACTGCCTCATTATCGTAAACATTTACCATCCTTAAAATCGAGACCGCCTCTTCCTCATCCGGAGAAAGCAGGGACGCGGCTATCCAATAAGCATACGGCGTATTCTGAGTCATGCCGTCAAAGAGCACGCGCCGGCAGGCAACAGCCTTAAACCAATGCCCAAAATCCCACCATGAATTTATCTGCGCGTCCTTCGGTGTCTTAGTCTTGATCTTTACAAGCGCTTCATGCCAATTATCGTCCATCATCGGCATTATAATAACAAGATCGGAATGAACCCGCATAATGACAGAAGACATGAAAAAACAAAAAAGCGGGACTATAGTGCATAAGGCAGTTATCTTAAGATGTTTTTTCAGATAACGATCCGCAAAATCAGTTACAAATCTGTAGAATCTGTCAAATGCCAGGCCAAAAGCCAACCCAACAGGCACAACCAAAAGAAGAACAAAACGCATAGCCTCAAGCGACGCGTAAAAAACTCCGATGATCCAAAAAACAATGCACAGGATGCCGAAACCATAGCGTTCATCGCGGATAGTGCGTTCAGTAAGAAAAATATAAACGATCCCCGAAAGAGCTGCAAAAAATAAAACAGGGCTGCCCAATGCCGTTACCACGGCGAAAGGCTCTATTTTTCCGAGTTCTGCCACTGTACTATAAACATTCGGCCACACAGAGCTCTGAGTTACCTTTAAAATAGAGGTCAGCTTTAAAGGCTCTGAAATAAAATCCTTAAAAACAGAAAATCCATTCCAAAACGTGACCAAAGCACCTGTTACAAAAAAGAAAATCCCGGTTAGAGCAAATTCCCCTCCTACCGGTTCACGCCTGTTTTCGTCATTCCGGCTCATCCTCTGATTCAAACCGAACATTAAAGCAGCGACTATCATGATATCGAATATGAACCACCAGCCCTTCCAGGTAGAAGCATAGCAGGCCAAAAACGCGGCAGATAAGAATGAAAATAACAGTCGTTTATATAAGGCCCTGTTCTGGAAAGCGCAGAGAAAAGCCCAGAATGCCAGAAGCGGAAATAAAACATTATAAATATCCGTATCAAACCATTCGCCCGTACTGCGAACCATTAAAAACGGTGACAGGTTAATTACAAACGAGGCAAAAAACGAGCCCAAGTACGAACATCCCAGGCGTCGAGCCGTTATAAAACTGAAAATAGCGACTATAACGGATAAGACTATAGGCACAAAGAACAAGACTTCTTCCAAAGTTATCTGACGGTCAAAGATACCGGCAGCTTTATAAAAAAACAGCCCCAGCCAGATATGCACATTCTTTTTTGTAGCAGGATCAACGGGACTGCCTATCAGATCATCAAATTCAACACCCGATAAAACTCTGTCTCCGATATGCCCCTTGGTTATAAGATTCTCCAATAGCCTCAGCCAATAATAAGAATCTATGCCGTTAAGATAAACATGCCCCTGCTCATCGCGATAACGCCCCTTTAACTCGCGTCCCCGCAAGGAAACTTTGGATTCTATTTCAGTTTTTGAGCTCTTTAGCCTGTCTTCAAACAACCGGTCAATAAGCCTTGCGTCCATTGCGCTTTTGACGCCCGGATACTTGGTTTCTATATTTTTTTCTATATCTTTTAGCTCGGCGCTATATACCTCCTGGCGGGCAATAAGATCCAAATAAGGCAGAAGGCGGGGATAAAATCTGAAGTAAACACCTGCCGCAATGGACAATAGTATTAAAATCACGGGAAACAACTTCTTACTCATATCATCCTTTCTTTATAAAATAAGCATGCCGTCGCCATAACTATAGAAACGATATTCATTCTTAAGGGCTTCATTATAAGCCTTGAAGATCAGGTCTTTACCGGCAAAAGCCGAGACCAGCATAAGAAGGGTCGTGCGCGGAAGATGAAAGTTAGTGATCATGCAATCAACTATCTTAAAATTAAAAGGGGGATAAATAAAGAGCTTACTCATCTTTGTAACTGTCCCGTCATGTTTTTTTTGCAATATGCTGCGAGCATTATCTTCCAAAGCTTTGCACACGGTCGTCCCGACACAAAAGACCCGCGCGCCTTCACTTTTTGCGCGTCTCAAGGCCTCTATAGTAGATACTGGTATCTCAACGGACTCCTCTTCCATAACATGCTCACTGACATCATCGCATCTGACAGGAGAAAATGTGGCATAATTGACATGCAATGTCAGAAAACATACCTGCGCCCCGGTTTTTTTGATCCTTGAAATTAGATGCTTGGTAAAATGCAGGCCCGCTGTCGGCGCGGCGATCGCGCCTTCCTTATCCGCAAAGACTGTCTGATACCTCTTCTTATCCAAAGAAGTAGGCTTTCGTTTTACATAAGGAGGCAGAGGCAGAACACCTACATCCTTCATTGCAGCCTGCGCGCCCGGAGGATTAAACGCTATGA
>CAYSCK010000145.1:0-3168 GCA_964429525.1 uncultured Planctomycetia bacterium | reverse complement strand
TATGCTGGTTGTTTTTCAGCTATTTGGGACATCTTAAAGATCTAACATAGGAGAGGAAATGCTCATAGTATCCATTATTATATTCCAGATCCTTTTTTTTATCGGGCTCATATTCATGCTGAGGAAGATCCTGACTCAAAATGTTGCCTCGGCAACTCAGCATCTGGAAGACCTGAATCGCGATTATGTCAAGAAGGAAGAGGAGGCTGTCAAGGTATTGGAAGAGGCAAAGCGTAAAGCGCAGGATATTTTAGGCAATGCGCAGGAAGAGGCGGATGGCTATAAAGCAAAGACCGTTAAAGAAGCTGAAGTATCTAGAGACGATATATTGAAACAGGCCAGGCATCAAAGTGAAGAGATGATACAGCAGGCTGATAATTCCAGACAGCAGCTTCTTTTGGAACTGGATAAGCGCATAGCCAAGGAGGCGCTTGTCAAAGCAGCAGAAATGATTAATAAGGCGCTGCCGCAGCAGTTCAAGGAAATGGTTCATAAACATTGGGTTGATGAATTGATTGAAGATAATCTGGGGCATGTCGAGCGATTGCATATTCCGGATGAATTAAGCGATGTTAAGATTACATCGGCTTTTGTTTTAAATGACGACCAGCGCAAAAAAATATCCAAGAAGTTAAAGGATTTGTTTAAGCGCGATTTTAATTTAAGAGAAGAGATCGATTCTAATATTGTGGCAGGTTTGGTTGTCAGCGTAGGAAGCTTTGTTTTAGATGGCAGCCTCAGGAATAAAATCCAGGAGAATGTGAAGTAATGGTTACCGGGCCGGAAAAAAATGCTCAGAATACAGGCGCGAGATTCGACATCAGAGAGGTCGGTCATGTCGAGTCTGTGAGAAAATTCATAGTTTTTGCAACGGGCATGCCTTCCTGCATAAACGGCCAGATAGTCGAATTTGCCGCAGGCGTTCAGGGACTTGTTATGGGTTTTACCGAAAATAAGGTTCAGATTCTAATATTAGGCGATTCGGCTTCTGTGCGCGCAGGTGATGAGGTTTATAATAAAGGTAAGTCTTTAACGTTGCCTGTTGCAGATGCTTTTTTAGGCCGTATAGTGAATGCTTTGTGTAAGCCGCAGGATGGCCTTGGGGATATTGATTCCGACGAATATTATCCTGTTTTTAAGATAGCCCCGGGAGTCATGGAGAGAAGGCCTGTCAAGGATTCGCTTGAGACAGGCTCTTTGATCTTGGACGCGATAATACCGATAGCAAAAGGCCAGCGCCAATTATTGATAGGCGATCGCCTTACAGGAAAGACCACTGTTGCTATCGATGCTATTTTAAATCAAAAAGGTAAAAATATCGTTTGTATTTATTGCTGCATAGGTAAACCGTATTCATCTTTTTTAAAGATATTAGATATTCTGAAAGAGTATGGGGCGCTTGAATATACTATAGTTGTTACCGGCAATGCATCATTGTCGACAGGGGAGCAGTATCTGTCTCCTTATACGGCGTGTATGCTAGGGGAGTATTTTATGAGCAAGGGCCGGGATGTTTTTGTCGTCTTTGATGACCTGACTAAGCATGCATGGGTCTACAGGCAGATTTCGTTGTTATTGGAGCGCGCTCCTGGCCGCGAGGCGTACCCGGGGGATATATTTTATATACATTCGCAATTGGTGGAAAGGGCAGGCTACATGAAAGAGGAGCTTGGCGGAGGTTCTATGACGTTCTTTCCGATCGTCGAGATTCTTCAAGGAGACGTCACAGGCTATATTTCAACCAATATTATTTCTATGACAGACGGCCAGCTTTATTTTTCCACGTCTCTTTTCAACAAGGGTTTTAAGCCGGCTATCGATTTTGGTCTTTCGGTGTCGCGTATCGGTAACAAGGCCCAGTGGCCTGCCATGAGGGAGCTGAGCAAATCTTTGCGTCTTGATTATCTGCAGTATAAGGAATTGCTACAGATGACGCAATTGCGTACAGGCGGCCTTTCAAAAGATGCTGAAGACAGGCTTAAGCGTGGTGAGGTCATAAATCAGCTTATCAGTCAGGATAAGAATAAGCCTGTTTCGCTGGAGGAGCAGATCATTTATCTCTACGCTTTAAATAAAGGCGTGTTAGATGCTTTGCCGATAAGTTCGGTCAGGCAGTTTAAGACGCAGATACTATCTTTTGTTAATAGCAACTATCCGGAATATTGCTCCGATATCAGGAAAAAGCAGGAATTAAGCAGCGAGATAAAGCAGAAGCTGGATTCGGCGCTAAAGACATATTTTGAAAATATGATGAAGTGATAAATGAAAATACTTTCAAATATAAAAAAGGATTTGGAATTCAATCGAGGCTTGTCTTCTTTGATCGAGGTGTTAAAGACCATAGCGGTCGCGCAGTATAAGATTCAGGAAAAACGCATTAAGTCTTATGATAAATTGTTTTTATCGCTCGACAGTTTTTTTGATCTTCTCGATATAAACAGGATCAACCATCCTTTTTTGAAATGCGATGATAAGCCGCAAGGGGTTATAGCTGTAACTTCAGATAGCGGTCTTTTGGGCGGGGCTAACCTGCATATAATAAATAAAGCCCTCCTAGAGCTTGAAAGTAGCCCCGGGACGCTGATTGTGATCGGAGAAAGGGGCAAGGCGTATTTAAGGGATACTTCTGTTCCATTTGTATCCTTTGGAGGCATAAAAGACGAAGAGAGATACGAGCAGGCTATGCAATTGAGAGATTATTGTTTAGACCAGATAGATCAAGGTACTTTTGGAAGGCTGAAAGTCGTTTATTCAAAGCCAGTTTCTTTTACGGTGCAGAGAATCGAGGTTCTACCCTTGATACCATTTATGCCGGCATCTCCTAAGAATGTGTCGTCAAAGCTTGCTTCTGAAATTATCTTTGAATCGACACCGGGTGATATGATCAAATATCTGGTGCACCTTTGGATAGGGATGAGGTTATATGAGATATTTGGTTTAAGCCGCCTGTCTGAATTTGCCGCACGTTTTCTGCATCTCGAAGGAAGCCATCAGAGACTGAAAGATATTGATGTAAAAATACGCCAAGAATATTTTCGCGTCCGTCATGAACTTATAGACCGCAACATGCGGGAACTTTTTGCAGCGAGGTCATTATATGCAGGCCGTTAAAGATAAAACAAAAAATTCAGGCAGAGTGGTTGCCGTGCAGGGTCCTGTGGTAGATGT
>CAYSCK010000144.1:0-3269 GCA_964429525.1 uncultured Planctomycetia bacterium | reverse complement strand
GAAGCCGACCCGAGCGGCACTGCTTCAAGCGAGGGCGGCCGGCGACGAAGGAGCGCCGACGAATGTCGGCGCGGGAGAGGAGGATTCCCATCTCCCGCTCTAATATTAGTGATTATTGGTGTATAGTATAGATGGCTCTATTTTAGTGGAGCGCATAGTGGGCTTATTCAATCTCAAGAATCGCGGAATTCCATTTCAGATCTGTTCCGCTAAGATCGGCACAAATGAGCTCAATTTGTTTGCGCGTATCAGTGTTCTTAAATTGTTATTTTATTAACAAAAATAAAATCCAATGAGCGAGTCTTTCTCCGCTAATCTTGATTTTATCTATCTTTTTTACGGTGCCGCGTTTTTTTTCTTAGGCACTGCTTGCCTGATTCTGCGTTTCAGAGAACGTTCTAAGGATCCTCTACCCTGGTTATATTTAAGTTTCTTCGGCTTTTCGCATGGCATAAGCGATTGGATGGAGATGCTTGCGGTTTCTTTTATGAAGCCGGAATTCTTAAGCACTGAGCGGGTGTTTTTTCTGGCGGTATCATATGTGTGCCTGATTGAATTTTCCCGCCTGTCATTGCGTCGTATCCATAATATCCGTATCCCGGTTTATTTTTATGGAGTGTTTTTTATATTATTCTTCTGGAATATTTATACTAAAAAAGTCTGTAATTTCTGTATTGAAGATACTATAAGATATTTTTTAGGTTTTCCAGGAGCGGTCGGCGCTTTTTACGCAATGCGTCATTATGCGAATAAAAACTATGACGGAGCAGGTAGGGGGTTTTATTTACTTGCATCTTACGGTTTCTTCTTTTCCGCTCTTGCAATCTTGGTCGTTCCTGCTTCAAGTTTTCTCTTAAGCCATTTTTTGAACTATTCGTCGTTCTTAAAATTCACGCACTTTCCTGTTCAACTGGTGCGTGGACTCCTTGCCACATGCGCCGCATTTATTTTTATCCATCGAGCAACTAACGTAACATTGTCCATAAAAGGGGCTGGAAAGGGAGCTGGTTCTGTCAGGGCAATTCTTATTTCTTACATATTTTTTTACCTACTCTTTCTATTTTTCGGTTTTTATTTTCTTTCAGTCGTAACCAGGCATGAGCATGATTATTTAAGGAAAGTTATTCTTAGTGACGCGAGGCTGCTGAAGAATGCAATTCATGGCGCTGATTTGCAAGAGTTCGGCGAAGCTTCCACGGATGTTTCATACACGAAATATAAAAATATGCACAAAAGGCTTTCGGATCTGGCAGAAATTTCTGCGTTTGCGAAAAATCTTTATGTAGTTACCATGGTTGGCGGTAAATCGGAATTCAGAGTGAGCAGCAAGGCCCAGGTCTTTCCTCATAGTTTCGTGCCTTCTTATGGCCAGCAGGCTCCCGTAGTCTTTATTCAGGATGCATATCATTCCAAGCGGCCGACTGTATTTATAGGCCGCGATAATGAGAGCAGCCTGTTGTTTATGAGTGTTTTTGTTCCTCTTACTGATTTGGAAAACAGGGTTGTTTCTATCCTGGGTATTGATATGGATCCGCAACGCCTTGAAGCAGAGGTCTTGCGGATAAGGTTGTACGCGATATTCGTTATAATGGCGTTTTTGGTTTTGCTTATGGTCGGTTATGCTTTTCTGATCCTTTTTGCCTTAAGGAGCATAGAACTTGAGATACAAAAGGCTAATCTTGACAAGGCGTTGCTGAGGCTTAAAGAGACGCAGGCTGAGCTTGCCCGTTCTGAGGAGACATTCCGCGGCATACTTAATAATTCTCCAAGCGCGATATTTGGTTTTGATAGGGACTTAAGGCTTATTTTTTGGAATCATGGAGCAGAGGTCCTTTATGGATACATGAAAGATGAACTGATAAATGAGGCTAATCCTCTTTTGAATAAAAAGATAACCGAACTTTTCGGTATTGTTGATCTTGAGGAAAAGATAGGCAGGGTTTTTGACGGAGCTACGGTTGAAAAAGAAGTTATGCACAGGACTAAAGACGGCTATGTAGATGTTGCCATGACATTGTTTGCCGTCAAGGACCCGCTTGGGCGTATTCTTTTTGCGATAGGCCTTGTCCAGGATATATCGGAGCATAAAAAACATGAGGAGAAATTGGCTTCAGCTCATGGACAGTTAAAAGCGCTTTTAGACGCTGCGACAAGTTTCGCGATCATAGCGGTTGATTCAGACGCTACGATAAGAGTTTTTAATAAAGGCGCTGAAAAAATGTTTTGCGTAAAAGGCGAAGAAGTTATTGACCGCAAGTCTATCTCTCAATTTCACCTTGAGTCAGAGCTAAAGGTCTGCGCGGAAGAGCTTAAGCGTAAATTTTCACTAAAGCCTGAAGCAGGTAATAGCGGCCTTATTCATACAGACGAGGTAGTAGAAAGAGAAGCTACTGCAATGCGTCGTGATTCTATATTTTTCCCGATCTTGCTAACGGTAAGCGCTTTGCGTAACAAGAACTCAGAGCTGACAGGCTATCTGATAATAGCGCTTGATTTGACACACCGAAGGGCGGCGGAGCAGGCTTTTGTTGAGTCGCAGCAGAAATACAAAGACCTGGTAGATAATATCAATGTCGGAGTTTATACGATCACACCCGGGCCTGAAAGAAAGTTTCTTGAAGTCAACCCTGCCATGCTTGAGATGTTTGACGCCGATACGCAGGAAGAGCTTATAAGCCATCCGGCAGTAGATTTTTATATAAACAAAGAGCGCAGAAGGCAATTTAGCGAAGATATTCCGAAGATGGCATTTGTGAAGAATCAAGAGATAGAGCTTAAGTCGTTGAAAGGCCGGATTTTCTGGGCATCTGTGACAGCCGTACGAAAGATCAGTCCGAACTCAGAGGTATATTTTTACGGGGTTATGCAGGATATTACCGAACATAAGCGTATGGAACTACAGTTACAGGAAGAGCGTGATCGCCTGCGTTCAATAGCTACATCAATAGGTGCAGGGCTTTCTTTGGTCAATAGCAATTTTGAAATTGTATGGGCTAATGAGACTCTGCAGAATTTATTCGGCAGCCCAAGCACGCTTAAAGGGAGAAAGAGCTTTGAGGCTTGTTGCATGGATGTTGTTACCTGCAATGCCTGTCCTGCGGCAAAGTGTTTTGAGACGGGTAAATTGCAGACTGATGAATTAAGGGTTAATTTTCCTGATGGCAGGGTTAAGTATTTTCTGGTTATCGCAAGCCCCATTAAAAACGAGTCAGGTAAAGTAGATCAGGTTATAGAACTGGCTCTGGATGTGACAGAAAGAAAGCGAATGA
>CAYSCK010000143.1:0-3394 GCA_964429525.1 uncultured Planctomycetia bacterium | reverse complement strand
AGGAATGCTGTAAACGCCTCACTATGCAGCATTGTATTGGCAGCTTTTAAAATACGCTCGAAAATACGTAAATCTTCTCTGGTGAATTTAATGCTTTGCGGATCTTCAACAAGATTTAACGGATCAAAATGCTTTAAGAATATTATGAAATAATCAAAAAGGCCTGATTTTACCACATGATTGCGAGTTACGCGATAATTGCCTTGTTCATGCAATTCATCCCTTACCGCCTCATCTGCGGCTCTTTCAACATCCGGATAAAAACCATAACCATCAACCAAATCCTCATCCAAGTATTCTTCGTCATGCGTTGTTGTAGACTCAGGGTTGACCCATTTGCGCGGGAAAACCTTGCGCCATCCTTTCATAAACCATCGCGCCGTAAGCGCAAAAACGTATGCCATGACAAATAAAGCAAGAATGCCAGCGCCAACAATCTTAAATGCAGATTCAAAAAGCGGCTCCCCAAGCTCTTTCTTGTAATCATCAGCAATACCTATACGTTGTTTTGCATTATCATCAGACAGAGTACCGTTAACAAGGCGATATTTATACATATGCCAAACACCTTCATGCCTTCGATCTTGCGTGTACAAAGCCGAGACACTTACTAACCACTGCTTAAAGCGGATATCTGTATTCCATAAAGGCTTGATTAACTGCCACCAATCAGAAAGTGTAGTGGCTTTACGGCCTCCGGAAACCGGTTCTTTTTCATTAACAATATAATCTGAAATAAGCTCATCTTTCTCGTTGATGCTATATTGCGCTTTATCAAGTAAGTACTCTTTAATAACCGGCAACCGAATAGGCTGATCATCCGACTGCAAATTACTTAATTTCATATTTTTGGGGAATAAATATCCTTTTACTGGCTCTTCGTCTTCATTTAGCACTGTTAATTCCAAATTCTCTTCAGCCACAAGATAACCCTGTTCTCCTCTGGCATATTGAACGAAAGGATACTGCGCTAATGTCATTAGCTCGCTACCATCCAATGTAAAAACATAACTCTTCAAAAGTTTTGTATCACCGTATTCTACGACTTCACAAATCATAACGTCCCTTGAACCTACTCTTGTAAATCCTGTAACTCGGTTTCTACCTACCCAATCACTATCATTCACATTGAGTGGCCTAAATAATCCAATAGTCAAGCGATTCCACAGCCCTGGTTTAGCATATTTTGCAAAAACTGGTAGACCTTCTGCATCATCGTTCGCCGGATCATAGAGATAAGTATAGCTTTCCATGGATAGCCCTAAATGAAACATTAAAACATTGCTGGCCTCTCCGGTCGGCTCTATAAAGAAAGTTACCAATTTTGCCACTGCATCCTCTTTCACAAATCCGGAATTACGATCAATTTTATTGTACTGCCCCATTCTAATAATAATATTGCCTCTGCTGTTTTTTATTTCTTTGGTGGCAAAAAGCGGTTTATCAAACCTGAGTTTCTTGTTTGCTTCTTGTGACATGGCTAAATTTCTTAAAAGCCTATAATCCTTTATGCTCTCTTCTATACTATTTTTAGCAGTGTAGTTTTCTAAGGGCTTTCGCACCGCAATGTCTTTAGCATTCTTTTCCGTCTGTTTCCCCTTTTGAGTAAGATAAGACAACAGACCATTTTCATAAAGATTCGCTGAATTTGATCTTCCGGCTAAATAACCTTGCCCGTTTTCAATATCAACCACTAAGGTCTTTTCCGGGGTTTTGGATTCCCCTAAATGTCCATTCCCAAACAGATAAAACTCATAAAATTTCTTTCGCGCTACGAAATTATTAAATTTCTCCTTTAAATCTTTACCCTGCGGATTCACAGCGGCCAACCACATTTCGTTAGTCCTTCCTGCTCCATCAACAACAGAAATACAATATTTTTTCGGTATATCACTACCATAGATTTGGTCTATAATTGTCTCACCCTCAAAATTCTCTAAATCAAACCAGTCCTCACGAATGAATTCGATTCTCGTAACTTTTCCATTCATAAAAACATCACCAAGCTGAGAATGGCTCTTTGCCTCTTTTTTATACTTATCATCGCCATTGCCTTCAGACAAATACGCTGCCGTATCAAAAGGCACATTCATCTTGCGCAAATGGACGTTAGAATACGGGCCAAAATCTTTATAATCAAACGCCATACGCACCAACGCATGATAGCCATGCTGTAAATCAGACCTGGCTTGAACATAATTACCAGCTTTTAATTCCTTAACCACTCGATTAACAAAAGTATTATCATGAGCATCGTTGTAGCGACCATCATCCATAAAATCAAGTCCGCCGTCATAAATATTCCTGTGCTCAATAAACCCGCGCTTACGACTAATATCAAAAACAAAAATTTTCTTATACTCTTTACCGCCGATCTTCTCAGAGTTATCCAATACAACAGAAATACCTAAAAGATCTCCAATCTTGCCATTTGTATAATCAAAATCTAAGCTCGCGGCCTGGACATTGGTTTTTTCATCATACAACATGATAGAAATCTTATTTTCATCATTAAACTTATTTAAAATCTTAACTGACTCACGGCCGCTTATCTCTTCCACAGCAATTTTCCAGCCGTTAACAGCAATTTTACCGTCATAGCTTAATGCCGAAACATCATACAGCTTGCTCTTGGCAAGAAGATCGCTAACAGCGCTGAACCCGTTATTCTTGAGCCAATTTTCTACATACTTAAGCGTGCCTGCATTATCCGTATTATCTAAATATGAACGATAAATTTTCTTTCCAACTAAACCATTAAGCACTTCATAAGTAGCCTCGCCAACCTTTGTCAATCCTTCAAGATCAGCAATATCCAAAGCACCATTAAAGAACCGCTGGTCGTCTTCAACCGGCGTATAACGTCCCACGATCTTGTTATCATTCATGCATAGAAAGCCTGGCACAATAACCTTGCCAGCCATATCAATACACTTAATAAGTTGAATTTTTTGCTGAGTGTCTGGGATAATGATCTCTTGACTAAATACCGCCCAACCAATCTGATTTTTCAAATCACCGATCAGGTTACCATTGCTATCCTTGTCGAGTGCAAATATCACATCAGCTTTTTTGCCTTCGTAACCCAAACCTTTAAGCTTGAGGTTTATCTCCTCAGTAAACGGCTGATCGACTATATCGCTCAGACTCACTGTTGCGCGCCCGGAAGCGATATCATATTTGACAATAACTTTGCCCCAGGTATCATATCCGATATAATCCATTGGAGAGCCATCAACATACGTTTGTTCCGCTAAATTGAATTTCTTGATCTCGCGGCCTGAGGCGTCCTTGATCGCTCGGTAGCCCATGCTCTTTGAATGTCCGATCGCATCGCCGCTCCTTAAGCCATCAGTTCCAATATGATATATAGGGGCGCCTTCATTTCCATTCT
>CAYSCK010000142.1:0-3434 GCA_964429525.1 uncultured Planctomycetia bacterium | reverse complement strand
AGCTTGACTGAAATATTGAAATGTCCCGCAACTTCCATAACGCGCCGGGCTTCATGATGCCCGGAAAGCGTCGGCTCTGTCACAATGAGAGCACAATCAACACCGGGCAATGACGCGATGACCGGACATCCTATGCCCGGAGGCCCGTCGATAATCACGTAATCTAAATTGTTCTTCTCTGTCAAATCTTTTGCGACTTACCTGATCTTAGCTACGAGTTTTCCTGAATTTTCTTGTGCAATCCCAAGTTTTGCGTGAACGAACGGGCCATATAGGACGTATCAGAAATAAACCACTCCCCGGCAACATTTTCTTCCATGCGTATGGCGTTATACGGGCATATGCGGCTGCAAAGCCCGCATCCCTCACAAGAAAAATGCTCAATCATAAAATCAGGTTTTATGGCTCCAAATCGGCATACGGACGCGCATTTCCCGCATTCTTTGCACAGCTTCTTATCGATAACCGCAGTCTGGCCGCTTCTGAACTCGTGCCGCTCCTTGATTTGAGGATGCAATAAAAGATGCAGGTCCGCCGCATCCACATCGCAGTCAACCATCACTTTATTCCTCGCCAAGGCCGCAAACGATCCCGTGACGACCGTCTTTCCTGTCCCGCCTTTGCCGCTGATGACGACGATAGTTTTCATCAAATGTTCTTCCCCCAAAATAGAAAAATATATTTGAGGGCGATGTACAAAAATGTCAGACCAAACAACAACTTCAACAAGGCCGGAGGAAATCCTCTGTTGAGACGTGCCCCAAGATATGCGCCCACGGCTGTTCCGACGCAGAGGACAACCGCCTTATCCAATAAAACAAAACCCTGAAAAAACTTGAAAGCAGAACTAATGAAGGCGTTCACCGCGAAACAAACCAACGAAGAACCGATAGCTACCTTGATAGGACTATTGAGGCAATAATTAAACGCGGGCACAAGCACGGCGCCTGTTCCGATGCCAAAAAGACCGGGCAGCATCCCGGACATAATCCCTACGGATATCCTTGCGATACCCATCCCTTTGACGGAATTGTCACCCGACCCCTGTTGCTCTTTGGATTGAAATAAACCTTCACATATCATGCGTAGAGAAATAAACAGAAAAACACACCCTATCCCCAGTTCAAGCCACACAGGCTTTTGGGCAAGAAAAATGAATAAATAAGAAAAAAGAGCCGTAGATACGCCTCCGGCGATCATGATAGGAGCCAGCGATTTTATGTCAACGTGCCCTAGCTTAATATGCTTGTATCCGCCGCTCAACGTCGTAAAAAAAACCGCAAGCGCTGTTGTCCCTGCCGCAAAAGGGGTTGATATACCAAAAAGGAAACGCAAAACAGGCATGATGATCACGCCTCCACCAATTCCTAAAAGCCCGCCAAATATTCCGGCTACGATGGCGCTTACTAACAGGACTACTGATTCCAGCATAAGTTTATATCTCTTTGTGGGGAACGGCCTTCATACAATTCTTATACCAGCCGACCCTGATCCCTTTTTTAGGCTCAAAATGCGGGTTGTAAGACTTAATGTCTAAAAGCGGCGTCCCATCCAGCATATCGACATGTCTGACGGTTAAAATATTCTTATCCCTGCGTACTAATTTAACGATACTTATCCCGATCTGATTAGGCCTGCGGGGATAACGGCAGGAAAAAATACCCCTGTCGCACTTATCGAGAAAAGGCCTGGTTTTAAGCTTATACCCCCGCGATTTATGGAATCGATAGATCAAGAGAACATGCGAAAATCCTTCGACGTCGCTTAAGCCTTCTTCGTATTTTTTGAATACCTCGACCGTGCCAAAAGCCTTAGATTTAAACGGCTGTATGGGCGTATCCTTCTTGCATTTAAACGGCGTGTGAATGATGCCTATAGGAACAACTCTCATCTCTTCATCTCCTTCCTGATTAAATCAAATAAAGCCCTGAATTTATCGACGTATTCGGGTTTTCCTTCTGCCAAGGACGTGCCGTCTGAATATAATTCGGCGATTTCTCTATCGAACGGAATCCGCATCAAAATCGGGATATTGGATTCTTTGCAATACAACTCAACTTTATCGTCTCCAATATCGGACCGGTTAATCACAACCCCAAAGAGAATCTTTAATCGGCGCAATACCTCAACAGCCAAAACAAGATCATTCAATCCAAAAGGCGTCGGCTCGGTAACCAATACACAGAAATCGCTTCCTTTAACTGCCGTAATGACCGGGCACGACGTCCCGGGCGGCGCGTCAATGATGACTGTCCTTGTTACATTCATGTATTTTTTAACCTGACGGATCAGGGGCGGCGACATCGCCTCGCCGATATTGAGACGACCGTGGACGAATTGCATATCACCTTTCTCGCCGATCTCAATTGCGCCTATCTCCTTATTGACTTCTTTTATGGCCCCTTGAGGACAAAGCAGACGGCACGCCCCGCAACCATGGCATAGATGCGGAAAAATCAAGACACTTCCCTCTTTGCCTTCTTTTCCCGACAATACGGCGATAGCGTAATACGCGCAAAACTCCCGACATTTACCGCAATAAGTACATTTTGTTTCATCAACTTCGGGCACAGGAATACTTGCCTTTTTTCACCTTCGATACGCGGCTTTAAGAATATATGCGCGTTAGGCTCTTCCACATCGCAATCAAGAAACTGGACGTTATTCAACGACAACGACAGATTAACCGCGACTGTCGTCTTTCCTGTCCCGCCTTTTCCGCTTGCCACTGAAATAATCATGACCTAAATACTGCCTCTCTCGGCAACAAGAACACACTGATAAACGCTCTTTGTCTTCTTGACCGAAAAACCTCTTTTTATCAAATATGATTCCGCATTTGGAAAACTTACCTGCCCGACCTCATGCGCATTGCCTTCAAGGCCGTGGATTTTATCCATAACCCTGAAACCTTCTTCCGTAAAATCAGCTAATACGATTTTTCCTTTGGGAGAAAGTATCCGGATGAGCTCGTCTATAACTTGATAAGCATTACGCAGATGATGGAAGACATTAACTGAAAAAACTGTATCGAAACTGCCGTCTGCGAAACTTGTGCGCTCGCCATTTTCAATCCTGAAATCTACTTGCTTCTTAAAACCAAAATAGGCGAGATTCAGCTTTGCGAAACTTTGTTCCTCGGGCGAAATATCAAAGGTGGCAAACGAATGCCCCGCCTTGGCCAAAGCGAGCGCAAAATGCCCCTTGCCTGTTCCGGCCTCAAGGATTTTCCCGCAGACGGGCTTGGCCCGCTCCAAGATAAATTCCCGTTCCTTGTCGACATCATAACCGAAACTTTTATAAATGGCCTTGCGTTCTAAATATTTTTTATGGTTCTCTAAAACATCTATTTCCAATTTCTCATCCTTAATCGTGCTCTTTAAACATCTTGTCTTGTGTGGAGTCATTCTTTCTAAGCCATTCAATAGCTTTTT
>CAYSCK010000141.1:0-3446 GCA_964429525.1 uncultured Planctomycetia bacterium | reverse complement strand
AAAAGGTTAGCAAGTACGCCGCTTCCTGCGGCGTGTGTCGCTATCTGCTTATACCCCGCGCCTATAATGTATTGCGCGGGTATGCCGCTTACTGCGGCAAAAAACTGGGCCCCTGAAATCAGGAGCCCAGTTCTGTGATCACAACTTATTTTCCGTACTAATTAATACATCCCACCCATTCCGCCGCCCGGAGGCATTGGAGGCATACCTAGCTTATCTTTTTCAGGTATATCCGTTATCAAGGCCTCTGTGGTTAACAGAAGCGACGCGATACTGGAAGCATTCTGCAGGGCAGAACGCGTAACCTTGGTCGGATCAATAATGCCTGCTTCAAGCATATCCACGAACTTATCGCTGGCAACATCGTAGCCGACATTCTTCTTCTCCGATTTAACTCTCTGAATAACAACAGAACCATCCACACCGGCATTGGCTGTCAACTGCCTCAAAGGCTCTTCCAATGAACGACGGATTATATTCACGCCAACCTTCTCGTCATCTTCCAGGCCCTTAATAGCATCCAACGCCGGCAAAGCCCTTAAAAAAGCAACTCCACCACCAGGAACAATACCTTCCTGAACAGCGGCGCGAGTAGCATGAAGCGCGTCTTCAACGCGCGCTTTTTTCTCTTTCATCTCGGTCTCGGTAGCAGCTCCGACGTTGATAACCGCGACTCCACCGGCGAGCTTAGCAAGCCTCTCCTGGAGTTTCTCTTTATCATATTCAGAATCACTATCTTCAACCTGTTTCCTGATCTGAGCAATGCGCGCGTTAATAACCTGAGTCTTGCCTGCGCCCTCTATAATCGTTGTATCATCTTTATCGATCTTAACCCTCTTTGCCCTGCCTAAATCATCGAGGTTGATATTCTCAAGCTTGATCCCAAGGTCTTCAGTAATAGCCTTACCGCCTGTCAGAATAGAAATATCCTCGATCATCGCGCGGCGCCTGTCTCCATAACCCGGAGCTTTAACAGCGCAGATATTCAAAGTACCGCGAATCTTGTTGACAACCAGAGTTGTCAATGCTTCACCTTCGAGGTCTTCTGAAATGATCAACAAAGGCTTGCCCGCGTGAGCGACCTTCTCAAGCAGAGGAAGTATATCCTTGATTGAAGAGATCTTTTTTTCATAAATAAGTATATACGGATCCTCTAAAACAGCCTCCATCCTTTCGGCGTCAGTCACAAAATACGGAGACAAGTAGCCCTGATCAAACTGCATACCCTCAACCACGTCCAATGTTGTGGCGGTGGATTTTGCTTCTTCAACGGTAATAACGCCGTCTTTTCCGACTTTATCCATTGCCTCAGCTATATCGGCACCGATCTTTGTATCGCCGTTAGCCGCGATAGTCGCGACCTGAGCCACTTCTTTCTTATCTTTGATCGACGTTGAAAGCTTCTTCAATTCTTCTACGATCGCTTCAACAGCTTTCTCAATACCGCGCTTTAATGCCATAGGATTAACGCCGGCTGTAACATTCTTTAATCCTTCGCGGTAGATAGCTTCAGCTAAAACAGTTGCCGTAGTCGTACCGTCACCTGCCACATCAGAGGTCTTCTCAGCTACTTCCTTAACCATCTGAGCTCCCATATTTTCAAACGGGTCTTCAAGCTCAACCTCTTTTGCGACCGTAACGCCGTCTTTTGTGATCGTCGGAGAACCAAACTTTTTATCTAAAACAACATTTCTTCCCTTAGGCCCGAGCGTAACCTTCACAGCCTTCGCGAGCTGTTCCACTCCGCGAAGAACAGCGCGCCTTGCCTCATCGCTGAATATTAATTGCTTTGCCATAACTCTTTCCTCCTAATTTTGCCCTTACTTCAGGCCTTTCCTCACAAAGTTAATCCTTTAGTTATTTTTTTACTATAGCCAGAATATCTTCCTCGCGGACGATCAATAATTCCTCTCCATCCTTAGTGGTAACTTCAGTACCGGAATATTTACCATAAAGAACAATATCCCCCTCCTTGACATCCATCTTCTGCACAGTGCCGTTCTCTAAAGTCTTGCCTTTTCCGACAGCCACAACTTTACCTTCCTGTGGTTTTTCTTTCACCGTATCAGGCAATACAATACCGCCTTTTGTCTTATTCTCAGGCTCCAAAGGCTTGATTATAACCCTGTCTCCTAATGGCTGAAAATTCATGTACAACCCTCCTTGTTAATTAGTTGCTTGTTGATGATTAATTTTTCTTAGCACTCCTTTCAGGTGAGTGCTAATTTTAAACAAAATAAAAAAAACTGTCAAGAACTTTTTTTATTCAACTATCGATTTTGGTAAAAACATAGCCATTATTCCATCCCTGCCAAGGTGTTATCGTTTTAGCTGGCTTTTGTAAATAAAATACAAGCCCTTAAAAATAAGAAACTCCTCAACAATATTCAATCTAGGCGCGTATGGCTTTATCAGACACGCGTCTCCGCCAGTGGCTATCACTTTATACCCCTTGCAATCTTTTGCAAGCAAGCGCTCAATTATGCCTTCGCAAAGACTGGCCACTCCGTAAACAATGCCTGACCTGATGCTTGAAACCGTATCTTGGCCCACTATTTCCATAGGCCTTGATAATTCCACGTACGGCAGTAGGGCCGTTTTTTTATGCAGCGATTCCTGCATGAGCTTCAGGCCGGGTGCTATCAGGCCGCCCACATATTCGCCTTTTCTTGAAACGATGTCAAATGTTATGGCAGTTCCAAAATCAACTATTATCAGTCCTTTGCCGTACAATTTCATACCCGCGTAAGCATTTACAAGGCGGTCCTGGCCGACATGAGAAGGTATACGATAGCGATTGATGATCGGCACATGCGCGTCCTCACCTATAACCACTGATTTTACGCGAAAGATACCGTTAAGAATGCTCCTCATATTCGCATTCAACGAAGGAACAACGCTTGAGACATATACTGCCTGAACCTCTTCTTTCAAAGGAAAAAAATCCCGAAGTTTCTCACTGATCAGAGAAATACTATTCTTCCTGTGTTTTAAAAGCCCGGTCTCCAGCTTAAAAGACCTCACAACATTACAATCATTCATGACACCGATAGTAACGTTGGTATTACCTATGTCACAAGTTATGAACATGATCGCCTGTCTTCTTGTATTTTTAAAGCATTCACGCCAGAGCCTAAAATTTACGATGTTTTATTTTTTCTATGTGCCCTGCGTATATTTTTTCAAGCAGGCCATTATCTCTTCGGATAACAAGCCCTCCATATTCATCGAAATCAACGGCGTAACCCTCAATCACTTTATCCTGCCAGCTTACACGTATGCGTCCGCCAAGTATCAGGCCCGAATAATGCTTTGCCTCTTCAGTAATTTCAGCAAACTGACGGCGAAGGACCATTGAGTAATAAAAATCTATGTGCTTAATGATTATATGGGATAAATCAGCAATGTCAAATGACTTCATGGCGGAGAGCTTTAACGACGTAGCA
>CAYSCK010000140.1:0-3474 GCA_964429525.1 uncultured Planctomycetia bacterium | reverse complement strand
CTGTAGAGCGATATCTCAGACCCAAGCTCGTTGGTATCGTATTCTTTAAAACTTTCCCGTTTTGTGTCGCAGAAAGAACACCGGAGGTTGCATCCGTAAAACCTGACAAAGACCTGCTGTGTGCCGGTATACGGGCCTTCGCCCTGCGTACTTTTAAAAATTTCAGAAATCTTGGCGCTGGTCATCCCGTTAAAACCTCCCAAGCCTGTTTCATAATGCCGGATCAATAGCGCCCGTTTCTTTGAAACCTTTTGCCCTCAAAACACAGCTATCACATGAACCGCAGGGCTTTTTGCCTCCACAATAGCACGACCATGTCAGCTCATATGGCACGCCTAATTCCATCCCCAGTTTGATGATCCCGGATTTTTTAAGGCGTATCAGCGGAGAATGTATCTTTATTTTTTTGCCTTCCACGCCGCTCTTTGTCGCAAGTAGAGAGAGCCTGTTAAACGCGCTGTAATAAGCAGGGCGGCAGTCAGGATAACCTGAATAATCTATCGCATTAGCTCCGATAAATATATCGCGCGCGCCTATTGCCTCCGCGTATGAAAGCGCGAAACTTAAAAAAATAGTATTGCGCGCGGGAACATATGTCGACGGTATCGCCTTATGCTTATATCCTTCAATAGGCAATTTGCGCGACTTGTCCAAAAGGCTCGAGCCCTTCCACGGCAGAGCGATACTGATGAATTCAAAAGAACAGTCCGCAGTTGCCGCAACCTTTTCAGCCGCCTTTACTTCTCTTTTATGCCTCTGGCCGTAATCAAAGATCAGGCAATGACAGTTAAAACCTTCTCGTTTCGCTAAATACAGGGTCGTCGCGGAATCAAGCCCACCCGACAAAAGCACGACAGCCTTACTTCTCTTCATGATAAACGGCGCAGCAATTCTCTGTCTCCCATACCTTAACAGAGGCAACTTTTAGAGCGTCCTGCTTCATGCGCTCTTTCATCTTGGTATAAATAAAACGCGCTATATTCTCCGAAGTAGGATTTATCTTCTTGAAATAAGACAATGAATTCAGATATTTGTGGTCGAGCAGGGCCAGTATGCTTTTTAATTTCTCCTTGATCTCGGTAAAGTCCTCCACCATACCTATCTTATCAAGCGTATCAGAACCCAAAACCACCTCAACCTTCCAGTTGTGGCCATGCAGCGCTTCACACTTGCCCTTATGACCTCTTAAATTGTGAGCGGAACTAAAATTCATCTCAACGGATACTTCAAACATGAGACACCCTCTTTACTTCTTTCAGGTCGTTGCCTAAGAAACGTTTGGCTACATTCTTAAATATCGCTACCTCATCGCTGACAAAGTATTCGCGTGACGGCCGGTCGGTGCCCTTGTTCAAAAGCCCTTCCTGAGAAATAACCTGTTTGACCTCAATTGCCACCTGTTCTGCGGAATCAATAAGCTTAACACCCCTACCTATGACTTCCTGAATTTTGGATTTTAGCAACGGATAATGAGTACATCCCAGGATCACAGTATCAACGCCTTTTGAACGCATCGGGCCTAAATATTTCTCCGCGACCTTTGTGGTTATCTTGTCATTTATCCACCCCTCCTCAACCAGCGGCACAAACATTGGGCAGGCCTGGCTGTAAACCTTAATACTTGAGTCAAGGCGCTTGATCTCCTCTTCATAAGCATTACTGTTTATTGTCGCGCGCGTACCTATAACGCCGACCTTTTTATTTTTTGTAGCATAAACCGCTTCTTTGGCGCCAGGCATAATGACGCCGATAATTGGGATCTTAAAGTGCCTGCGTATAACAGGAAGCGCCAGACTTGAAGAAGTATTACAGGCCACGACTATGACCTTCACATCCTGCTGAAGAAGGAAGAGCGTATTCTCCAGTGAGAATTTTATGATGGTCTCTTTTGACTTGATACCGTAGGGCACACGTGCGGTATCCCCGAAATACACTAGATTTTCATAAGGAAGGAGCTTGATGATCTCTTTTACTACCGTCAATCCTCCGATACCTGAATCAAATACACCTATTGGCTTGTCCATGATCTTCCTTTATTTTCTGCCTTCGCAATAATTCTTAAAACCCATAATACCTTCAGCTATGGCTCTTGCCAAAACCTGCCTGTATTGTTCACTGCGCAATTTCTTTTCACCTTCTCTATTTGAAATATAACCTATCTCAACCAGAACCGCAGGCATCCTAGTGCCTTTTAAAACAGCGAAAGGCGCGCCTCTTATACCAAGCGTCTTTAAGTCCAGCTTGCCTGAAACCGACTTGCTGATGAAATGCGCCAGCTCTATAGACTCTTTTCTGTTCTCCGTATAGATCATATCCCACAGCATGGCCTTTAGCGTCAGTACGCGGCTATGCAGACTGCCTTCATCCAACCCCAATGGCGCGTTTTCAGCCGCGGCAAGCGCCCTCGCGTCGTCGTCAACTGCCTCTGTCAGATAATATACTTCAAACCCCTCTATCCTGCGAGAACGGCACGCGTTAGCATGTATACTGACAAAAACATCAGCTTCTTTTCCATTGGCGATATCAGACCTCTGCGGAAGCGGTATAAAGACATCAGTTGAACGGGTAAAATACACTTTCACTCCACAGCGCTTCAATTCGTTGCCTACCCTCTGCGACATATCCAACACTACATCTTTTTCTTTTAAACCGTACCTGCCTATCGCGCCCGGATCCTTGCCGCCATGGCCCGCATCGATCACAACAGACCGTATAGGCTTTAAATGTAGCGGCCCGGCAACCACGGATTCAGGAATTTTACAGGCAGGCGGGATTATCTCATCGCGCACTTCCAAAGGCGCGTAAACCACGCTGTCCTTTATCTCAAGCGGAGCTGAAAATTCCTTCGTCTCATCCCCGATCATCGCCAGACGACTTCCTACCAGGAATTTAAATTCTTTCCTGTCTTTCTTCAGGATCAGGATCTTGCTCAAAGGGTCGTAATCCCAGGAGAGGCCCTCTTTTTCACACAGCCCGGTCAAAGAAAAGTACGACTGGTTATTCAGAGATACCACAGGATAAGGGAACTGTACTCTTTCCGACGGCATAGTGGCACAGCCTGCAACGCTCAGACAGACAAATAATAATGCTATAAACCAATTTTTTGAAGTAATCAAGCTCTTTATCTCCTTTTTACAAAAACAGCCTTTTTACACAATCAAACAGAATGCCTAATTTATTATTTAAACCCTGCGACCTGAAGATGCACATAAAATAATGACAGAACCAGCCGAAGATCCCCGCAACAGGAACACGCAGCAGGTATCCCGCGGCTTTCTTATTTGCCAAGGGGACCAGGAGCCCCAGATCTATGGGCCTGTATTTTACAAGCCTCTTCTTGCCGCTTATCATACGCAGGATATTCACTGCCGCTACACGGCCTTCGCATAACGAAAATTGAACAGCCATCCTTAAGGCACCAAGGTTCAGGAAGGCATGCAAGAGCGTGACACCTACACCACGACTCAGACTCGC
>CAYSCK010000139.1:0-3535 GCA_964429525.1 uncultured Planctomycetia bacterium | reverse complement strand
GGTCAAAAGGACAATCTCGGTTAGCGGTTTCCGGTTATCGGTTAGTGTTTAGTGAATAGGTTTTTGTTGCAACATTTCAGGTCTGGACAGAAACGTTGCACAGAAACGTTGCAACATCTGGTTAAGTAAACCGCGCAACGCAAACCGTTCACAGTTTGTTGAATTTAAAATCAGATCATGTCTAATAATAAGCGATTAATAAAACTCACTCAGGATCTGTTGAGGATAAATTCCGAGAATCCTCCAGGCAATGAAGCGCGCGTGGCAGGTTTTGTGGCTGGATTCCTGAAAAAATACGGCCTGAAACCGCAGGTATTTTCGTTTTGCCGCAATAGAGATAATGTCGCTGCAGTTTTGCGCGGCAAGAATCGCAGGGTCGCGAATAAACCGCTTCTTATCACGCCTCATCTTGATACGGTACCCGCTGGTTCCGGATGGAAGTCCGATCCTTTTGGAGGCGCCGTACATTCCGGCAAAATTTACGGAAGAGGCGCTTCTGATTGTAAGGGAAATCTGGCTGTTGCCATGGAGGTTATGGCGGTTTTGGCTGAATCAGGATTCAAGCCCGAAAATGACATAATATTCCTTGCTACAGCCGACGAAGAGACTGGATCGGGCAAGGGCCTGATACCTTTTTTAAACAAAAATAAATTTAAACCCGCGTACGCGCTTATTCTTGATTCAGATGAGTTTGATGTTATTACGGCGCAGAAGGGTTTGATCCATTTTAAGGTGGTTGTAAAGGGAAAGAGAGCGCATGGCGCTTATCCCGAAAGAGGCATAAATGCCATAGACCGCGCCTGTTGCCTGATCGAGCGGTTAAAGAGCATTAAGTTCGGTTACGCGAAACATAAATTGCTAAAATCACCCACCGTGAATATCGGTACGATACGCGGCGGAGACAAGGTTAATATGGTAGCTGATTGGTGTGAATTTGAAGTTGACCTAAGATTTTTGCCTGGCATGGAGGCGCGCCGGATCTTATCCGAAATACGTGAGTCATTTGACGCGGCCGATCTTGCTTATAAGATGGAGATAAATGACATGCAGGAGCCTTATGAGATCGATGAATTTCATCCCATGGTCGCGGCTTTGAAAGAAGCATCGCGTATATCTTCTGTTAATTCACGCGTAAAAGGGAGCGAAGGCGCGACAGTCATAACTTTTTTTAAGAAGAAGGGTATTCCGGCAATAGCCACAGGTTATGGCTCAAAAGGCACGGCGCACGCAACGGATGAGTACGCGCGTGTGGAAAATCTGTGCCGTGGGGCGCTTATACTGGAACGGTTTATAAGAATATTTGACAGATCCCATTCTGATAGCTCTTTGCGATAAAAGTTTTGGAGTATGCTACTATTAAGGAGGGAGTTACGTGGTGGCAGGATAGGGTCTGTCGGTGACAGAAAAAGCAGGGTGGGTGGAAACGTAAGCAGAAGTTCACGATACATAGTGAAGAAAAATCTGGATTGATATCGAAAGCAGTTGAAGAATTTATAAAAAAAGTATAGAATCTTAGGGTGAATATGAAATCAATTACAGTTAAAAATAAGCCAAGGCTTAAGAATCCTGTTATGATCGCCGCTTGGCCCGGTATGGGCGACGTGGCGTTGAAGGCCGCTCTTTATTTAAAAGACAAACTTTCAGCAGTCCAGTTCGCGGAAATGGCTTCTGAGGAATATTTTCATCCATCCGGCGTCTGGATAGATGATTCAGTCATAAGCATACCCCAGCATGGAGTCGGGAGATTTTATTATTATAAAAATCCTGCCGGAGGCGGCGATATAGTGATCTTTATAAGCGATGCCCAGCCATATATTGAGAAGGGGTATGACTATGCCAAGGAGATCGTTGATTTTGCCGTAGGTTTAAAAGTAAAGCAGATATATACTTTCGCGGCAATGCCTTTGCCTATTGAGTATACGCAGGCGCCTGAGGTCCGAATAGCGGCTACACAGAAAGAAATACTTGAGGCTTTCGCCAAATTAGGCGCCAAGCTCCTTCCCAGCGGGCAGATAAGCGGCTTGAATGGATTGATCCTGGGTGTGGCCAGAGAAAATGGCATGGACGGGGTCTGTCTTTTGGGGGATATACCTATCTATACTATTCAGATAGAGAATCCGCTTGCTTCCATGGCTGTGCTTTCTGTCCTGACAAAATATTTGAATATTACGGTTGACCTGGATGAGCTTAAAAAACACGCCACACAGATAAATCAGGAGATAGAACATTTAGTTGAATATCTTAAGAATCCTCCCGAGGAAGAAGAAACCCCTATTGACCAGAGTGAGATTGACATGATAAAAAAGGGATTGGCTGACGCGCCAAGCCTTCCGGATTCAGCCAGGTCCAGAATAGATGAACTTTTTAAGGCTGCCAAGAAAGATCTCTCCGGAGCTATTGAACTTAAAAGAGAGCTGGATAAATGGAATGTCTATGAAAAATACGAAGACAGCTTCCTCGACCTGTTCAGAAAACCTCCGAGAAAAAACAATTAGGGCCAAGGTTAAGCCTTACGCAAGTACAGCCCCAAAGGTAATACTTTGCGATCTGGGAAATGTCCTTATTAATTTTGACCACCGCATAGCTGTCAAGCGTCTCCTGCCGTATTCTAAGAAAAGTTTCCATGATATCTATCAATTGATATTTGATTCTAAGCTGACAAAAGATTATGAAGAGGGCAGGATCTCCTCAAGAGAGTTTTTCAAAAGGCTTTCCGGCTGCCTTGCGTTAAGAAAAATGCCTTATAAAAAATTCGTATCGATCTGGAATGAGATATTTTTTGATAATAAGGGGATGCCTGAACTGCTTTCCGCCCTAAAAAAGAAGTACAGGCTTTATCTGGTTTCTAACATAAATGAACTGCACTATCTTTATATACTTGAGAAATTTCCGCGTCACTTGCGCCTTTTTGATAAAGTCATTCTTTCCTGCAGGGTCGGTAAACGTAAGCCGGCGCCGGAGATATATCTGCAGGCTATAGAGGCAGCCGGGGTTGATGCCCGTTTCGCGCTTTATACGGACGACAGGCCTGATCTTATTGATGCTGCCAAAAAAATAGGCATACCGTCGGTGCTTTTTAAAGGGGTTAAAGATTTCAGGGCAAAGTTGAAAAAGCTGAAGGTGCTGCCGTGACACAGGAAATAATTCTTAAAACCAGGAATTTGACAAAGTGTTTTGTAACGCGCCTGCCGTTTGGTTCCAAAAAAACGTTAGCTGTAAGCTGCCTGGACCTGGAGGTAAAACGCGGCGAGATCTTCGGATTTCTCGGGCCTAACGGCGCGGGCAAGACAACAACTCTGAATATGATAGTGGGTATAACCGAGCCTTCCGATGGCAAGATTGAGTTATTCGGCGAGCCTTTCAAGATCGGCAATATTGAAGCTCTGTCCAGGATAGGTTATGTGCCGGAGACAACTTCGTTGCCGGGTTATTTTACGGTTGTAACGCTCCTGGATTTTTACGCGCAATTGTTTGAGATCCCTTTGACCCTCAGGTCCAGGCGCATAGACAGCCTTTTGGAAATGTTCGGGCTTGT
>CAYSCK010000138.1:0-3552 GCA_964429525.1 uncultured Planctomycetia bacterium | reverse complement strand
AAGCGTTTAAGCACAGAGTCTTTAGTTTGTTATTCTCCGCCTCCGGCGGGATTGATCCAGCTTAAAAATAAAAAACACCTATTCTTTTGCTACCGCAATAATTATCAACCCGGCCAAGATCAAAAACGGGCCAAGGCAAGCAGCTATAACCCGCAATAATAAAGGGAAAAACTGAAAACTAAGAAATGCGCCGAGCAGAACAACAAGGATGCCGAATATACATTTAGACAAAGACGCAAATTTACAACCACACTTTAAACCGTATTCATCAACCATGCCGCACCTCCGTATTAGCTCATAGCTCTAAGCTCATTGCTCAAAGTAAAGATCCCGCGAGCTTTAAGATTGGGAGCTGACAGCTTCTTCTTTTGGACGGGCTTTCCACCGCTTATGTATCCAGCCCCACTCATGCGGATATTTACGAATATAGCGCTCTATCAGAGTGGTCAGATTCTGAACCATCCTGACCGTTGTTTCATCTTTTGAAAAACCTTCCTCCCATGGGATCTCAGGCTCTATAACGATCTTATGACAGACGCCTTTGACACGATAAATGAACATAGGAACAATAGCCGCGCCTGTCCTCATTGAAAAAACTATCGGCCCGGTTGCCGTAGCCGCTTTCTGGCCGAAAAAATCAACGAATATTCCACCGGTGCCAAAATTCTGGTCCAATTGGACGAACAAAACTTCCTTATTGCGCAGGACGCGCAAAGAATCATTCACGCATTTTTTGCGCGGCTGAGTATAAACAGAACCGATACCCATCCTGTCCCGTTTCTTTTTAAAAAGATTATCCATCCCCTCATCCCGCATACGGCGCAGGACTGAATTGACTTTATAACCCTCAAGCGCCAGCCTGGACAACAAAAGCGGGAAACTGCCAAAATGCGCGCTTACCGCCACAACCCCGTTACCCTTGGCTAATGCGTTATTCAAATTCTCAGCGCCTTCTATCTCTACAAATTTTCGTATCCTTTCAGGATAACGCATGAACATAAAAAATTCTACAGCAGCGGATGACATCATATTAAAACACGCGCGGCAGATCTGATCGATCTCTTTCTCTGATTTCTCTTTTCCGAAAGCAAGGCTCAGGCTTTCTATGGCTATGCGTTTATGCCTACCGACAAAAGTAAACCCAATAAACCCTATAAGATTAGCAAAGGCATAAAGAAGCGGAAGCGGAACAACCTTTGCCCCCGCATCGCATATCCCGATAATTATGCGGCCAAAACCATAGCTGAACGCCCTGAATAACTCTTTTTTGTTCACAACAAACCTCTTTTGCATCAGAAAACTAAAAGACTTAAAAACCAAAATACCAAAAAACTAACAATGAAGTTAAAAATATCTGTGTTCTTAAGTTCTTAGGTTTTTAGTTTTTTGCGTTTTTTAACTTGTATCCTTTTGTCCTTCGTACTTCTATCTCCTAACTCCTAATCACTATCCGCTAATTTTGTGTCCTTTTGACCTTGTGTCTTTGCGTCTATAGCCTGCAGCCTGCAGCTGTCCTTATCATTCTTGATCAATCTATCTTTTGTAACCTATTTTACGCAATAATTCCCTGCGCCATTTTACATCATTCTCGTCCTCTATGCCTTTGGGCTTGAACCCGTCTATAACGCCTATTATACCCCGCCCAAGCTCTGTCTCGGCAACAACAACTTCCAGAGAATTAGCGGTCGCGCAGAAAATAGAACAGACTTCCGGAACATTTTTAACGGCATTCAGGACATTGATAGGATACGCGTCCTCCAGAATAATAAAGAAAGAATGCCCTGCCCCTACTGAAACCGCATTATCCGCGGCTATCTTTTTCAGATTGTCATCAGTACCTTCACAGCGCACTCGGCAGGCGCCTGACGCCTCGCAAAAAGAAAGACCGAATTTAATACCCGGGACCGACGAAACAAGCGCCTCATAAATGTCTTCAACGGTTTTTATAAAATGCGCCTGTCCGATAATGATATTGGAATTTTCCGGTTTATTGATCTTTATAATTTTTATATCGCACTCCATCAAACCCTCCGCAAAAAACCCGATGAAATACGTTTTACAAAGTAAGTCACCACTGACTTTGCCGGTGACTTCTTGATGAAAAAATTATTCAAGGCGCAGCACACTGCCCATTATTAGCAGTAAATCCAGCGGCGCCTAAAAGCGCGAAAATGTACTGTTTGAGCTATTTCCAAAATGCTTCATTCCAGAGCGAGCCCTTCAGCTTTGCTTAGGAATTAATTATATCTGCCAGCCCGTTTTTAACATACTTCAATCCGCAGCCTTAGCTCCATCTTTTTCTTTAATTTCAGCTTTTTCCATCTTCTTCCTTGCCTTTTCCATGAGGCGCTTTGCCGAATTTGTATAAAGCTTCCTGCCTGAGCTCTCTGTCTGTATAAGTTCTTTAAAACTTTCTATCGCGGAATCATATTCCTTGCGGCCGTATTCCTCCACACCTTTTAAGAATAGGGCCTTATTCTCCAAAGCCGAAGGCGTGGCCTGCGTCTTCTTGACTCTTTCTTTCTTCTCGCGCTTCAAAGCGAGCTTCTCTTCGCGCTCAGCTTTTTTTGCCTCTATTTTCTCTTCCCGTTCTTTTTGCGCGGCATCGCGCCTTTGCTGGATCTTAGCTTTCTTTTCGGCGGCCTTAGCTTCTTTCTCAAGCCTCTTCTGTTCTCTCAAAATTTCCTTTTCGCTCTTAACAGGCGCAGGCTCCAGGGCTTCCTGCGAAACCTGCTCTTCAATAACAGGAGCTATCTCTTGGGCTCCTTTTAAACCAGCGATCTCTCTTTCAACTGCCGTATCTTTTGCTGTCGCCATTTTTTCTTCCATTAGCCCACGGCGCTCCTGGTTGATAGAGCGCCTCTTTGCCAGCATCTGGGCCTTCTCAGCTTTCTTGGCCTTGGCAGCTTCCTGAGCCTTGATCTTATTCTCTCTTGCCTCTTCAACCCTGCGCTTCTTATCTTCAAGCTTTTTTTCACGATCAAGCTGATGAGAGATAAAGATCTCACACCGTTCTTTATAATAGGACGCGTAATCATCTATGGGCTTGATCTTTAATATATCTTCAAAGATCTCAAGCGCCCCGCTATAATCATGATCCGCATAACGCTTTTTACCTTCTTTGTAAAGAGTGTCCAGCTCAACGCGGGTACTCTTTTTTGAATCAACGCGCGTCAATTTTCCTTTCTCTTCTTTAACCTTAGCCAGATACTCTTTTGCCTCTGCGTGCCCCGGGTCCAGAGAAAGGGTCTTTTCAAATTCCTGAATTGCCCGCTCATAAAGCCCGCGCTTATAAAATTTGACGCCATTCTGGTAATGCAGTTCTATTACTACCGGATCAGAGGCTTCAACCGCAAAAACCCCGGCGCCTAAAAAAAAGACCAGACTCAATAAAACAAGTTTTTTTGAAAAAAATCTCATATCCAGCTCCTTCTTATAGGAAAAGTTTATTGAGTTTATTGGTTTTTTTAGATGCACTATAATTCTCGGCTATCGGTGTTCGATCTGCGTTCTTCCTATCCCCTGACACCTGCACCCTGAAACCTGTAATTT
>CAYSCK010000137.1:0-3677 GCA_964429525.1 uncultured Planctomycetia bacterium | reverse complement strand
GCCGAAACCACGGAATATATTGTTGTCACGATCGAAATGATGATGGCTGCAACCGCCCAGCCGGCGTCTGGGACGACGATTTCAGTCTTTCCTTTTGTCCGGATTGCGCCTATATAGTATTGCCGCCATTTATCAAGGATCGGAGTTATCATGCTTGTCGTTTTTTTACCAGCAAGAACCGGCCGGACAGTGTGAAGAATCTGGCCATAACCAACATAAATTCCACAATGCCAACGCTCCCCTGGGAAAGCAAAGAAAGGAATATCCCCTGGAATTAATTCATTGAATAAGATAGGTTCTAAAAGCTCCGAATATTTATTTGTTTTTTTGAGAGCTTCTTTAATATCAGTAGGCATGTGCGTCACTTTTATCCCCAATTCATTCTCAACGAATAACTGCGCCAAATGAATACAATCAGCACCCTTTAAATCTTTTCCGTTCTCAAGGAAAGGTATGCCGATATATTTTTTAGGGATTTTAAGTTTATTAATCATCTTAAGTATTCACCATGATTGAAGGCAATGTATGAATGCCTCCGTAATTAGTACCGTTATTGAATTTGTTTATGCAACTGTCCAACGACCTATCGCAACCGCGCTCAATTTTATAGGTGTCTCCAGCTTGAACTGCCATTGATAAACCTATCTTAAAGAGTACCTTATGATCCGCGGCGATGAAATCCTGAATCTCCCGGACAACACCGCGCAAAGCCACGGTCAACGTATCATCCGCGAATGTTAAATATCCAAAATTCCAGTAATCGTTTGCTTCGGTCCTGGCCGCATCAATAACGTAATCAGCTGTCCCCGAATCAACAGTCTGGGTTGTTTTTTCATCTTTTAAAACAGCTGCGGCAATATCACGCGCACACCTACCACCGGCTATAGCAAAAGGTAACCGGCATGGCAGCTGCTGTCTAATCCCCATCTTGGAATCCAGTGTCCCACGGCCAAGACGCGGGAATAATTCGGCAGTAAAAGATTTATCAGTCCAATGAGGGTTATTCAGAAAACCATCAAAAATTAAAAAGGCATTCACTGAATCAGATATTAAATTCCTAAAACAACCGCGAATAACTACCCGTCTATTGCGCAGATTTTTTGTTGCATAGTATGACAAGGCCTGATCAACGTTATCCATCGCAACCTTTAAAGTCTGAATCGTCATATCCATAGATTCGGTTTTCTTTTCACGCGACATCTTCATGCCATAATAGGTAACAGGCGTCGTTGTGAGAAAATCGAAAAAGGTTAGATCCGCGTCGTTATTGACAAAATGCAGGGTCTCGTTATCTAAAATGACATCCGCAAAAGTCAGGATGTCTTCAGATTCATTTTTATTTTTCTCTGTGATAGTGTCTGGAGAAAGAGTCATTACAACCTCGGCGCTGTTTCTTTAAAAACAAGCTCCAGGTCATATTTTTGATAGGCAATACGCTCTGGAGAAAGCTTATCGTTTCCGAAACGAACCTCTCGATAAAAACGGTAATCCGCTCGAATGACTGATCCGTTAGCTGGCTTAATAATCCAGGTAATGACTCCCGTGGCATCGACAAGAGAATAATCAACCCCTTCCACCAACGCCACGCCATCGTCATAAAAAATTTGGGTATTCGCGATGATTGGATAATGAGCCAATTGTGTTGTGTTTTCGCCTTGATAATTTGATGCAACGATAATCTTGGAAGGGTAAAAATTGAGAATAGGACTTTCGTTAAAATTCTCCCAATAAAAAGCCTCTTTTCGGCCGATCCTGCCTCTAAAGAATGTAAGAATGTTGCTATACCTATCTTGCGCTATACCTTTGTAAACCAAAGAAAAGGTTCTTTTGGCACATCCTTCAGTGACGCCGTTAATGCTTCCTGTAGGCCATTTATTCCTGGTTTTTTCTTTGCCTGATTCCGCATCCCTGATCAATGTATTGAATTCAACGTCTTCTAAATAAACGAAACCTGGCTGTTCTGAAAAAATTTCCATAATTATCTTCCGTATGCTTTCGTTGTGTTTCTATAATTATTTGTATTTTTCCTTAAAGCTTCTGAAACCACGGCGATGATTTGCGGTTTATACCTTAAGAAACTTTCAGCGTCCTGGGCTTGAATATTGAAGTTAATCACCATCCCTCCGCCGCTATCAGGATTATCTATCATTCTTTCGTATTGTTTATTCTGTTTTCTGGAAAGAACTCTTTCACCTGTTTGCGCTATAATCGGAACCTCATCAACAGCCAGGCCGGTATGAGCTCGAATGATGCCGCCGTTATGGTATCCCATCGCGGCTAACTGGCCAGCCGAAGGAGACCATGCTGTAGAAAAAGAATGTCCAGCGATGCTTTGGCCGCCTGTATTGACTATGGATCCACCAACGCCGCCCTGGACAACACCACTAATGCCGCCAAAGATCCCGGCAACTTTACCCAAGATCCCCATCCAGGTCCCTACATTTGATCCTCCACCACCTTGCATCGTGGTCATCGTTTTGATCCAGTTCGTGACCATCTGCGCCATCAAATCCGTCCAGATCCGTAATATGCTCTGACCTAACTGTTGAAAGAAATTTTGCAGTTTAAAACTTTTTTCGATAACGGAGTTATAAAAGAAATCACTCATGCCTCGTTCCATAGCTTTAAAGATATCGTCAGATATTTCTTGCAAAGACTTTAGACGTTCTACGATAGGCTTAATATTAAATGGTGGTGGATTTTTGAGCTTATCCCAGAGTCCGGACACCTTATCCTTGACGTTTTCAAATCCCTCGGCCAAAGATCCTTTGCCGGTCGTTAATATTTTTCCCATTGTTTGAGAATTTTTAACAACATTCGCCATACCATCATTAGCCAGTCTATTAAGATTTTCACGTACTTCGTCAGCTCCTTCGGCCATTGACTGAAATGTTTTCTTCCAGGGCCCAGGGGCCTTAGCGGCCCAACCCAGTACTTTTTCTGCAGCACCCAAAATAAAAGCCAAGCCGTTGGCAATAGAAATCTTAAGTGTTTCAAATCCATTGACCAATGACAAAAGGGCTAACTGTATTGCATTACAAACATGAATACCTGCGTTCTTAAGTTCGCCCATAGCTTGCATTAATACTAAAACAGATCCCACTAATAGAAGCAGCGGTAGATTTGCAGCCATAAAGGCCCCAAAACTGCCTGCTGCCGTTAAAATAATGCCTCCTAAACTAATCAGTTTTCCAACCAGGATGGCAATACCACCGCCAACGGTCAACAACACGCCGGCCAATGCCACACCTTGGACGATCATCTGTTGAGTGGCCGGACCCAAACTATTCCAGGCATTAAAAAGCGATCCCAGAATATTAATAAGCTTTTCCATGACTGGCACCAAAGCTGTCGCGATCTGGACCTGAAACGTAGCTGTCAGATTTTTAAGCTTCTCGAGCTGATTATGAACAACCCCCGAATATTTATCTGCCTCCCGAAAAGCCAACACACGGGGCCCTGTGATGATACCCCCGAATAAAGCCAAAGTTGCCCCGACTTGCGAAATCATTTTGCCAGCCGCTCGAAGCGATGTCCCCATCTCTTTCACGCGATTCGAAAAGCGCAAAAGATTGCCTTCAATTCCCTTTAAGCGTTTTGACAGCTCATCTTTCAGCTTCATTATGATTTCCAGCTGGTGTGGGCTCATAGTTTATTCCTTTCAAGTTCCTTACGTT
>CAYSCK010000136.1:0-3760 GCA_964429525.1 uncultured Planctomycetia bacterium | reverse complement strand
AAGATTAAAAATGTATGTGTTCTTAAGTTTTTATGTTTTTTCGTTTTTAAGTTATATTGACTTTGTGTCCTTTTGACCTCTTTATCCTTTGGTTTATATAAAATATGAAATGTCCTTTCTGCGGGTACATGGATGACAAGGTGATCGATTCGCGCGCGAGTTCCGACGGTAATGCTGTGCGCCGGCGCCGTGAATGCCTTAAATGCGATAAGCGCTTCACTACTTATGAAGTTGTTGAGGAGATGTCGCTTATGATCGTCAAGAAAGACGGCCGCAGGCAGTTGTTTGACAAAAAGAAGGTTATCCTGGGCCTTCAGAAGGCCTGCGAGAAGAGGCCGGTTCCCTCTGAAAAGATAGAAGAGATAGCATCTTCCGTAGAGAGGGAGCTTTGTAAGAGGTTTGACCGCGAGGCTCCGAGTTCAAGTATAGGTGAATTGGTCATGGATAAGCTTGCTGCTTTGGATGAGGTCGCTTATGTGCGTTTTGCTTCAGTCTATCGTCAGTTTAAAGATGTTAACCAGTTTATGTCGGAGTTGAAAGGGCTTTTGAAAAAGGCCGAGGATTAGAATTCTTATTTGGTTAATTCCTGAATTAAACCACTGACTTTAGTCGGGGAGAGGCGAATGCTCCACAGATTAAAAGAGCCCGTAGTATATGTTCTTTTGAAAAAATCGCTTCAGGCTTCGCTCCAGGCCCAAGAAGCGCTCACGCGACGCATAAAATCAAGCTAAAAATGCACAACTCGCCCTGGAATAAAACATTATTGAAACAGCTCAAACAGTACATTTTTGCGCTTAACGCGCCGCTGGATTTTATGCTTTTCTTGGGCAGTCGCTACGCCTTGAACGATTTTTTCAAGGCTGAGTTGGGTTTGTTTTACAGCAGGGTCTTGAAGCGACGAGCGGGCATGGATCCGCCAATGCTTTAATGGCGGAGAGCGAGGAAGTTGAAAAGGAGCGCAGTTGCGGCTCGCAGGGGCACCTGCCTGCCGGCAGGCGCCCCCTGACGGAAAACAAACACAAGGCAACCCATTTATTTAACAATTTTTCCATCGAGAAGCCATCGGCAAAGTCGGTGGCGGTTTATTGTGTTAAAGAGGGCTATTATGATTGAAATGGAATTGAGCAAGATCATTATTGATGAAAAGAGGCAGGACCAGATAATAGTCCTGAAAGAGAAGAACGGCACCAGGCTTCTGCCTATCATTATCGGTTTATTAGAGGCGAGCGCCATAAAGCTCAAGATTTCCGGAGCTGTGCCGCCAAGGCCGCTTACGCACGATTTGTTAAAGGTGGTTATAGACGCATTAGACGCGCAGGTTAAAAAGATCTTAATTGATAAATTAGAAGACAGTACCTTTCATGCCAAGATAGTCCTTTTGCAAAAATCCTCAAGCCGCGAGAAAGTCATTGATGCGCGCCCATCGGACAGCATAGCGCTCGCTGTGCGTGTTAAAGCTCCGATCTTCGTTGAAGAAGATGTTGTGAAGCGCTCGGAAGTGTTCCAAAAGGGGCAATAATCTTTTTTAGCCATGCCGCAAAAACATAAAAAGACAGACATAATGGAGATAAAGAAACTTCTTTTAAGCCACAATATTTTTTCGTCAAAGGCTTTTCGCACTGTCCTTGAATTGGCTAAAAAAGAAAAAAAAGAGCTATATTTGGTAGGAGGATTTTTAAGGGACTTACGGCTTGGCAGGGTCAAGGAAGCCCTGGATCTGGATTTTTCTTTAAAATCCGGTTCTATTGAATTTGGAAAGCGCGTTGCGCGCTCGCTGGGAGCCGGATTTGTTGTGCTCGACAAAGAACACGGCTGCTGCCGTGTTGTTTTTTCAGAGAAAAAGATCGCGTCATTGACATTTGATTTTGTGGATTTTCGCGGCAAGGATCTTAAGATTGATCTCATGAAAAGAGATTTTACGATAAATGCCTTAGCCGTGCGCCTGCCGTTTGAAGATAATCAGGTCCTTGATTATTGCGGCGCCTGCCGCGATCTTGGGAATAAGCTCATACGTGTGGCAAGCAGCACTTCCTTTGATGAAGATCCGTTGCGGATATTGAGGGCATTCTCTTTAAGCGCCATTCTTGGTTTTAAAATCGAACCTGATACTATGCGCATGATCGACCGCAAGAGGGAGGCCCTGAAAGATGTGGCGGGAGAGAGGGTCAGAGACGAGCTTTTCAAGATATTAAACACTGCTGATTCACGCAAGTTTATAGGTCTTCTTGACAAGCATAAAGTTTTGGAAAATGTAATACCTCAGATCAGGGTAATGCATAATGTGCGCCAGGGCGGGTACCATCACCTGGATGTCTGGGGCCATTCGCTTGAGACATTGAAGAAACTTGAGGAGCTTATTGGTGATGTTGTCAAAAAAAATACTGAGATCGAGCTTTATCTGAAAGAAGTCCTTGCTGCTGACCGCAAGCGCGCTCAACTGTTGAAGCTTGCAGCGCTTTTACATGACATAGGCAAGCCTAAGGCTCATGAAGTTAAGGCCGGTAAGACTATGTTCCATGGGCATGAGCGCATAGGCCGCATCATCTCCGATTCTGTGTCGGAGAAGCTGAAGCTTTCTACGCGTGAGCGTTATTGCCTGGATACGATAATCTTTTGGCACCTGAGGCCGGGGTATCTGGCAGATAACGAGGTTTTGACAAAAAGGGCGGTGCATCGCTATTTTCGCGATACCGGAGATGAAGCCGCCAGCGTCCTTCTTGTTTCTATCGCTGACCAGAGAGCGACAAGGGGGCCATTGGCAACGCCGGAGAGCCGAAGGAAGCATGAGGCTGTTTCTTTCAGCCTCCTGAAAGAGTTTTTTGAGAAGAAGAAAGAAGAGCCGCTTGTAAGGCTTGTCAACGGGAATGACCTGATAAAAAAATTAAAACTTGAGCCAGGCCCGTCTTTTTCCGTGATCTTGGACGCGGTTGAAGACGCGCAGGTTGAAGGCGCGATAAAGACTAAGGCTCAGGCATTGAGTTTTGCCGCCAAGCTTTCAAAAAGCCTTAAAGCCGTTGCGCATTTAAATGCAAAGAAAACAAAGGTTAAGAAAGGCTGTAAGTGAAGATCAAAGGGGTTGAAATTGAGATAGGCAATTCCGGGAAGCCGTCATCCTGCGCTGATCTGGGCAAGGCGGTTTCTCTTCGTGCTGATATATACGCGAATGAAGCCAAACTTAGGGTTGCATGCGCTGCAGTTTTGAAGAGAGCGAAAAGAGATAAGAAAAAGAATGTCGTGTTTTTTGCTGATAGCGATGCTTTTGTTGATTTTCCGCCTGTTGCCTGCGCGAAGATCCTGGCGCAGGAGATATACCGCCATATTAAAGAAGATAAACCTGTGCTGAAAAAAATATGTGTTAATCTTGGCGGCTATCCTTTATCTAAAGTTTTTAAAAAGACACTCACCGGCTATCTTGATCATCTTCTCAATGTCCTGACGCAGGGGCCGCTGGTCACAGTAGATACCATCATCAAGGTGAAGGGCGGGATTGTTCTGATCAAGCGCAGCAATCCGCCCTTTGGATGGGCATTGCCCGGTGGTTTTGTTGATTACGGAGAGAGCCTTGAAGAAGCCGCATACCGTGAAGCTTATGAGGAGACCGGGCTTAAGGTCAAGAATCTGCGGCAGATGCATACATATTCAAAACCCGGCCGCGACCCGAGATTCCAGACTATTACTACTGTCTTTGTTTGCCAGGCTGATGGAAAGCCCGTTGCCGCTTCAGATGCCGCTCAGGCAGATATTTTTAATTCCGCTTCAT
>CAYSCK010000135.1:0-3899 GCA_964429525.1 uncultured Planctomycetia bacterium | reverse complement strand
CCTCGTTTTTTATTTCTTTGCTTATTTCTGGCTACAAATGAAAATACAGAAAACGGATATGGGGAGCAAAAAACCGGATGTGAAGGAAGGAAAAGGGAGAGAGTATTTAAAACCGGCGATTATGCTGGCTTTGCTTTATGGCACATGGTTGATAAGCGGTATCTTGTTTGGAGGCTTAGTTGCTAAGCTGATTCTCATTCTGCCTTTTGTTTACTTCTATGGGCTTTCTCCTTATTCTTTGGTCCAGCTTTGGCAGGCAGTTTTGGGCTTTGCTCTTTGTGTATATGATGGAAATATGCTTATACGATTCTGGTTAAGGACCGCACTCGGTATGAAGTTTGGCGCGTTTCAACGAAATTTTGTTAAAAAGATAATCCCCGAAGAAATTGATCGTGATCTGACGCCGCTTCAACGTGAAATTGCCTTTGCTGCTTATTGGAATACGATCATTGAAAGTTTATATATTGGAGGATTCTTGACGATTGAGGAACGCGCGCGATATTCGTATACTATCGAGCCAGTTCAGCAAGAAGCCGGGCAGTTTGAATGGTTAGCAGGAGACATTACTAAGAGGCCGAATCTGTTTAAGCGGCCAGACCATCGTTTTGCCGCACAGCGTCTATTCTGGTTGCTTGAACAAATCAAAATGGATATGAAGCGTCAGCCGCATTTCAAGCATATTTATTGGGGCTGGTTATTGCCTAAGTTCTTTAATGAAAGTTATATTTTGGATGGTCAATTCCCACCCGTTCCTATTGCAAATCAGGCTGGAACCGTAGTTCTTAATGCGCCTAAGGATAAAGGCGGACATACGTATTTGACCTATGTCATATTTGAGCAGAATCAGCAGGGTTGGATTAATACAATTCAGCGCCTGAGAAGGGGCATTGATCTGCGTGGTAATTATGATCCGCAGAAAGCCGGCGTTCGCGATGCTCAAGGTTTCACTACTAATGTGCAGATTTTAGAAGATTTAGACAGGATGAGCACTTTGCAAAGAGGACAGCGGCTTGAAATTCAGAATCCATGGATAAAATTCGAAGTTGAGATGTGGGCAACATGCCAGTTCCAGGGTATTGGTCGCACTTTACTTGGTCTCATGCAAGCTTTGCCGGCATTCAAAGTATTGGCCGGCATCAGTTATCACAATGTCCAACCAGCGCAAGGCCAGACATGGAATCAGATGATTGACAGTATTGTCCAAGAACATCTCCAGCCGGTATTCGGATATCAGCTTTATCAAGATATCGCTGATGGGGCACGACAGGGTAGCACGGGGCATCAAGGTATTTTAAATAATTACATAGAATTTGCCAGACATTTCCCTGAGTTGGAAATGTATTATATGTTGGGAATACGCATCGTAGGGCAAGAATTTTCAGGGATTGTTGGAAATACGCAAGATTTTATGAAAGCTTTGATTAAGAGCGGCTATGTTGATGGTAAGGGTATAATTTTGCCAAAGTTCAGAAATTTACGTACTGCTTCTGAAATGGAATTAGGAAACATTTATTTAAATCAGAGACAGAACATTTATGATATTTTGCAACAGGCCTTAGCTATGGGAAATGGAAATTACTATAGCGTTCAAACTCGGGGCGTAGATGCTCAGGGTAAGCCTATTGAAATATGCCGCAGGCCTTATGAAGGCGATCCTGTATTTACAGAAGGAAAACCTGCAAACCAAATCCACATGCTGCCATTTTTACGTGTTAATGTTATGCAGCAGATTGATGAAAATCAGGATGTGTTGATTGAGGATACGTTCCTTATTCCTAATTTAATGCAGGAATTCGCAGGAGTAAAAGGCTTGGCTTGGGTTACTTTCCCAGAGATTATTATGACTGAAGATTATTCGTTTGCTGGTTCTTGTGACGCTCACGCAGACAGGACATTTAATTTTGTCGGTCAGCCTACGCTTGATGTTATGGGCGATCAGGATTATAACTACGGTCATCCGGATAACTGGCTGGTTAAGGTTGTTAAAACTTTAGCCCGATTTACATTCTCATATTCTATGAGCGAAGACTTTCCTGCTGGAGCCAAGGCTTCTCTGAAAGGTATGGTGCGTAAATACGTAAGGTTTATTAAAATGTTGAAAGCTCGTGAAGCAAGCTTTTTAGGGGCTTCTAGTAAAGATGTTAAGTTTAGCGCGGGCACAACGGGCTTGATGATGACCAGGGTTTTCAGGGATTTACGCGATGATAGAATGCAAGGCAGATGGTTGGCGCGCGTAACAGCAAACTTGACAAATTTCTTTGCCGGAGCCGGATTTTATCCTAAGGAACTGTCGGTCAGGAAACAGAATCTTTTCTACTCTTTATGGTTGGTTTTTCTCGGCATCAGCGCTTTCACTGCATTTCCATTTGAAGTTTCGTTGGCTATTGTTGGTTTACAGTATTCTCAGGCCGGCGCGTTTCCAGGTTTGACTCGGCTTCTCTTTGACCACGGTTTAGTTGGAACTATTGAGAAGAGGGATAAATTTGGAATGATTGCCTCTATGGCGATCTTTGCGGTTGTAATATATTTCTTTGGTTTTTCTTATGCGGCAGTGGCGGGTTTAGCTGCAATGCTTTTTTCTCCGGGCCTTAGCAAGTTCCTGAGCTATATCATTCGCGGAGCGCCGTTCTTCCAGGCAATGGTTCTTACTCATGCTGTTGGCGTGGATATGGGTTTGGCAGGGTTGGGTTCACATATCAGTACTGGTAGAAGCGATGAATTGGTCCATCGGCCTTTGTTTGGAGGAGATGGCGGGCTTTATAAGCAGTATGAGCGTTCTCATCTTACTAATTCATTAGTTGGAGGCGCTATCTGTGCTCTCGGTATTCTTCTTTTCAGGAATGTAACTTTATTGTGGTCATTCTTAGTGTTCATGTTCTGGATGAGCGGGTATTACTATCCGCTTTTGGATAATATTGGCGCAACACCGGCAGATGTTGGGATCAATCAATGGTGGTCATTCTTTAAGAAAGACACGAGAGATTGGTGGAGCGTGGTTAGAACAGGGAAGTCAGGTGATTTTACATTTAACAAAATGCGCGTAGCTGTTCATGGCGTGTTCATGTTGGGCGGAATATTGGTAGTCAGTTTATTTGTGATTGTGACGGGAGCTCCTTTAAAGCTCTATTTGAAGATTCGTTCTGAAAAGAAATCATCGCGTTTCATTTCGAATAGAACAGTAAAGAATCTTTATGAGCGTTTCAAGAACAGCAGGTTCTTTAGAACAATGTTGCGTGATTTGGATAATAATGTTGACGGTACTTGGCAAAGTATGACAGCTGATCAAAAGAGAATTTTTTATTGGATGACGACAAGAGAAAAACAACCTTCTTTGTTCGTTTTGAAAGAGGAAATACAACAGATCAAGCGTTCTTTGATAGTCAGTTTTGTGGAGAATTTATTAGCCGGGTTCACGAAAGATGAGATGAATGAGTTTGCTAAGGCATTCCCCGTGTATTATCTTTTGCAAGATAGCGGAAAAGAAGCATTGTATAAGTCTTTGCTCCAATTTTTTAAGAAAGACCAAAGTGATACATTGGATAGAGGTTTGAAGAGTCAGGTAGAAAAAATTCTGTCGGATAGTCAACATTGTAATGCCCTGCGCCAAGCCAGAGCGCAAAACAATATGGCCCTTGTCATTACTCCTGCGCTTTGGAACAATTTGCCTAAATCCCTGCGCCAGGCCCTTGAAGATGCCAACGACAACAACGTAGCCAAAGCCCAAAAAGCGCTGTTTGATGCGATGAATCAGGTGAATAAAGAAGCTGCAAAGAAGACAATAGATAAGCAGTTGGTATCTACAATAAAAAGATTATTATCCAATCTTCAGTATTGCAATGGTCTGCGCGTTGCCCGCAGCCAATTATCGACTATTACCGGACCACAGAAAGATGCTTATT
>CAYSCK010000134.1:0-3937 GCA_964429525.1 uncultured Planctomycetia bacterium | reverse complement strand
GGAAGATCTGATAGAGGTGGAACACAGGTTTTATCCGAAGGATTTTATCGGCCGTTATAATATAAAGAACGGCGCGACTTTTGGCCTGTCGCATAATTTAACGCAGAGCGCTTTTTTCAGGCCGGCGAATTTTGATAACAAGATAAAGAGGTTGTTTTACGTTGGGACCAGTACCCAGCCCGGGGGATGGTTACCTGTTGTGATAGCCGGTTCAGGCATTACCGCAGGGCTTCTTAGTCGAGGTGTCTGATCTTTTTAATGACCGCCCGCGTCGCGGAATCCGGGGTTGACGCGCCTGCTGTTATGCCTACGGTTTTGATCCCTTTCAGCCATTCTTTCCTGGTATCGTCTGCCTTTGTAACCCAATAGCTGCGCTTATTCAAGGATCTGGATATTTCAAAAAGCCTTTTTGTATTGGCGCTCTGTTTTGATCCGATAATGATCATGCAATCGTTCTCTGAGGCCATCATTTTGATCTCAGACTGCCTTATTTGGGTTGGTTTGCATATTGTGTTGCAAAAAACAAGCTCTTTTACGCGAAGTTTTAAAGCATCAACGATCTTTAAGACTGTTTCAATATTTTGTGTTGATTGGACAACGACACAAGCCTTTTTAATCTTCTTAAATTTTGAATTGAGGGCATCTTTTATTCTATGTATAACGAGGGCTTTGCCTTTGAGTTGCCCTATTATGCCGCGTACTTCGTCGTGTTTTTCATCGCCTATTACTATTATTTTGTAATTTTTGTCTTCCATCTCCCGCGCTATTTTATGTATCTCTTTTACCATGGGGCATGTAGCGTCAACGATCTTATAGCCTAAAGACTTGGCCTTTTGCGGGATGGATGGGTGAGTGCCATGGGCGCGGATGAGGAGGATGCTGTTTTTGCCGTTTTCAAGCGTTTTGATCTTCTTGATGCCCGCGTTCTCGACCTGGCGCACGACTTCTTTATTATGCACGATGTCCCCGAGCATATGGACTGACCTGCCGTGCTTTGCGGTTTCAAAAGCAAGCTGTATCGCCCGTTTTACGCCAAAACAAAAACCCGCTGATCTTGCTAATCTTATTTTTATAGGCATGGTCTGGTTACTAATCGTTTTAATATAATAGCGTATTTACGCGTAAAAGGAACACAAGCCCTTTTTTGAATACATTATATCCGTTTTTTTCAATTTGTTCGAGTATTCCGGCATACATATCTTTCATGATGCAGGCTACGAATGCGCATCTTTTGTCTGTGATCATATTTATGCCTTTAGAGGCGCGGTTGTAGTAGTCTCTGGCGCGCTCTATCTGGAACCTGAGGAAAGACTGTGCGCGCGTGCCTGAATCTTTTCCGGAGATGGATTTTTCGTTTATGTTGAATTGCTTCATTTCTTCCTGTGGAAGATATATGCGGCCTCGTTCAAAATCCTCTTTGATATCTCTTAATATATTTGTCAGTTGCATGGCAATGCCTATCTCTATCGCGTGTTTTTGAGCCAAAGGGTCATTGCTGCCGAAAATTTTAAGCATCATGAGCCCGACAACTTCTGCGACTTTATAACAATAATCGTAGAGTTCTTTAAAATCGTTATACCGGTTTTTTGTGAGGTCTGATGATACGCCCTGCAGAAGCTCGTCAAAATATTGTTTAGGTATATTGTAGGAAGATATGGTTTTTCTGAAAGCCTTAAGCAGTGGATCCAGCAATTCATTTTGTCCGTACGAGGTTTCTATGTCTTTTTTTATTTTTTCAGCCTGCTCTTTCGCTGTTTGTGCTTCTTTCGGGTCATCGACAGCGTTGTCGCTTATGCGGCATACGGCGTATATGCTGTAGGCGGCATAGCGTTTATCCCTGTCTAAAAAAAGGGAGGCTGTGTAGAACGTCTTTGCATAGGAGGCTGTGATATTTTTTGCCTCCATTAAACCTTGTTTGGTGTCCTTATCTATTATCTTTTTCAACATAGCTTTATTCTACACTTAATCATTCCACCTTCAATTGAAATTATCGCGACAAAATGATGCTGATTTATCTTTAGTCAGACAGACAGTCTCGGGTTTGTTTTCCGTCAGGGACGTCTGCCTGCCGGCAGGCAGGCTTGTTTGCCTGCGAGGTAAACTGCGCTTAAGCGTTTTGCCCTTCGCTCTCCGCCATTGAAGCATTGGCGGATCCTTGCCCGCTTTCGGGCAAAACAGGCCCTTACGGTAAAACAAACCCAAACCAGCCCTGACTTGAAAGGTCAGCAAGTACGTCGCTTCCTGCGGCGCGTGCCGCCTACTGCGTCAAAATCATTTTGCAAAATGTGTTTAACTATATACAATATAGGTGATGTCCATATATATGAAGGTTCTTTTACTGTCTTTGAGCGCGCCTTTTATTATAAGCTTTTGACCGCCATTGGGTTTTTGGCGCCATCGCAGGCCGCTCTATATGACTATAGCCCTGATAATTCTTATCTTTGGCGGCTGGGATATATTGGCTGTTGCCATGGGGCATTGGTGGTTTAATCCTGATGGTGTCTGGAGTTTCAGGATTTTTGGCCTGCCTTTTGAAGAATACCTGTTTTTTGTAGTGATCCCTTTTGCCAGTATTTTTTACCCGGGAGGCGTTTAAATTTATTTCTGACAGATCTGGCAAAAAACCATGAAAGAATATACTTGCGCTGCGTTATTATCACTGGCTCTTCCGTTTGCGCTTGAGGCTTTCTGCAAGACAGGGATCTTCAGAAGGGCAGTTTTTTATGCCACGCTTTTTGTGATATTTTTCTTTATGTTCTTTGTAAATGGCCATCTTACATCTGTACCCGTTGTTTTGTATAATCCGTCTTCTTTTTTAGGCCTGAGGCTCGGTACAATACCGGCGGAAGATTTCCTTTTTGCTTTTTCCATGGTGGTTTCAATTTTGATATTTTGGGAGTATTTCAGGAGGAGGAAGTCTTGAGGAAGGTTACTTTATGCCTGCTTTTTATGCTCTGTTTCAGTTTTTCATCATTATGCTACGCGCTTGACTGGCGGAGGCTCCATAATGAGGCTGACAAAATGAGTGTTGATACCGCCAAAGAAACTGTACTCAGTAATCCGGATTTAATTGATAATTTTTATTCTCTGGCGCTTGTGTATCTCAATCAGCATAAGGATAAAGAGGCAGGTGAGATATTCGACAGGATCCTCGTTGTGGATCCGGATGTTTTTGAAGCTGAGTGGGGCAGGGCTGAGGTATTAAGGCGTATGCATCGCATGAAAGAGAGCCAGGATATATTAAAGCGGCTTATCAAGGAGCACCCTGCTTTCGCGCCCGCCCTTATTACTCTGGCATATATCCGGTATATAGAGATGAATTTCGAGGAGACTGTGAGGTTGGGAAAGAGAGTTATAAAATTAGGGCGCGATCATGTTGATGATCCTAATTACGCATTGGCTTATATGATCGTTGGAGGCGCAAAGGGCATGCTTGCTCATTATGGAGGGCCTATATCCAAGCCGGTGAATGGCCTTGCGGTAGGAGGGTATCTAAAAGCAGGGGAAAAGATCCAGCCAAATAAAGCGGCTGTATTGTTCGGTTTAGGCAATTATTTTCTTCTTGCTCCTTCGATAGCCGGGAGGGATATTGATAAAGCAGAAAAATATTTTAAGAAAGCCATAGATGCTGAACCGCTTTTCAGCGATGTTTATGTGAGGCTCGCGCAGGTCTATCAGGTGAGGGGGGATAGGGCTGGATATGATAGATATATTGACCAGGCCCTGCTTATTGACCCGGGTAACGAAATAGCGCTGGATATTAAAAGCGGCGCGTGTAAATTTGTCTGTCCTTCCCCAGGCGATAAATAAAAGATGTTAAAGCTCTGAAAACAGGCAGCCAAAATACCTGATTTTAAAATTGACTGTAAGAGTTAAGTGAAGTAAAATTACGTCAGGAATTACAAAAAGGGGGATTTATTATGAAAGCGGACAGGAT
>CAYSCK010000133.1:0-3940 GCA_964429525.1 uncultured Planctomycetia bacterium | reverse complement strand
TTCTATCATGAAAACGACCGAAGATCAATCCCTGCTTAAACGATTCTCCGGTAAACAACTACTAAGAATATGCTCTAAAAACAAGGACGAAATTCCCGATCATATCAAATCGCTGATGGAAAAGAGTCCTACTCTTTAGCTCCAATTGTAATATGAAACACAATATCCAGCTCAACTTTTATTTCGTCATCCTTCAGTACTTCAGGGAACGACAAAAATGGGCTGGCACGCCTGACCGCGTCCAGCGCCTCCTTGTCCAACTCGTCAAATCCGGACGAATTGATCAACCTTAACCCTTCGATGCGGCCCGATGGCAAAACAGAAAAGGTTATTCTTGTGCTCCCTTCATGCCCTGAACGCAACGCCCAACGTGGATATTGCTTTTCCTTCTGAATTTTCTGTTTGATGCTGTCTTGATACCGCAGGAGAGATTTCTTAAGCTCCTCATCTTCTCGAGCGGGATCGGGCACTTCGGTTATTGATTCATCCGGCACCGGTTCAATCACATCTTCCTGATCAATAACCGGCGACTCGATCTTCTTTTCTTCCTTTACTTCAAAAACCTCCGGTAATATCTCTTCTTCAACTTCGAAAGCGACTTCAAACGGCTTATCTTTCAGCGGGGGAGCAAAATGAAGCATACCGGAACCGACCATTCCGGTATGAACAATAAAAGAGATCAAAAGACAAGCGTGCAGATCATTTATTCTTTTCATCGTTAGCCGTTTTAGTGGATATCACAAGGCCGTCCGCGTTTGCCTCCTTGGCAATATCCATCACCTTGACGGCTAATCCCAATGAAACATCTTTATCGGCCTTGATGACGACCGTTTTTGAGTCGGCCTTGTTGAGTTCAGACCTGACCAATACTTTAAGTTTATCTAATTCAACTTTGGCTTCATTCAAGAAAACATCGCCTTCTTTATTGATAAAAACCGTCACCTGTTCGTTCTTTTGCGTCTGCGCGCTTACCGCCTTTGGCAGTTTAATCTTAAATCCTTTTTCGGATATAAAATGCGATGATAATACAAAAAAGATAAGTAACAAAAAAACCATATCGATCAAAGGCGTCATATTCAACTCTACCGATGATCTTTTGCGCCGCTCGAATTCCAATGTGCTCATCAATCCTCCTTCGGCTAATGTATGCCGAATACGTCTGATGCGACATTTTTAAGCTGGATAGCGCGACTATCAACAACCCCCTCAAAATAATTGTATAAAGTCAGCGTGGGGATCGCGACAAATAGCCCCGCGGCCGTTGTCAATAACGCTTCCCATATCCCGCCCGCTAATACTGTTACATCCGCGACTCCGCCTATCGTCTCGATCTTCATGAACGTCTGGATCATCCCCGTCACTGTTCCTGTCAAACCCAAAAGCGTCGAGATGTTCCCGATAGTGGATAAGACGCGCAAGTGCTTTTCCCCTTCTTCCAGCTCGCGCGAACCGGTACGGCGTAATATTTTCTGCTTGTCATCAGATGAATAGCTTGCCATCTTTATACCAATCGCAAGAAAACGCCCGACAAAACTTCCATCTTTTTCACAAAGGACGCGCGCTTCCTCTGTTTTTTTGGAATTGATAAGCGCCTGAGACCTCTCCGGCAAGTTCTTGTTTTTTAAACGCGTCCGGTGAAAATAAAGAAGACGCTCCATCACCACCGCGAATGATATAATCGAGCACAAAAGGATCGGCCACATCAAAAAGCCGCCTTTAACAAAATAATTTGCCATTATTGTCCTCCCTTAAAATCGGTACGATAAACTGCCGTAGATAAACCGCCCGGGTTCGTTAACAATCCTGACATTCGTTCCGCTCGGGTCGGTCGGATCATACTCATAAGAATTTGCCATGGTGTATTTTTTGTCAAACATGTTATCGATGCCAAAATTCAGACTTAAACCGTTCAAGAACGCAACCTTGCCTTCTTTTTCGGCAAACTGATACCCTGCCCGGAAATTAAACACATCCCAGCCTTTAAGAGGCGTCTCACCGGCATCGCGGTCAATATCCTTACTATCCAATGAGTGCATCCACTCGTACACGGCAAAAAAGCCGTTTTTGTCGTAGGCCAAGGCGAGCTTTGTTTTAAGCGGGACAATCTCAGCCATATCCTTGTCGTTATTGCCTGCCGGTTGATCAATCTTTCTGCCGCGCTGATACGCTACACCGCCTTCGAGCGCGAAGCCTTGTGACAAGTCATACACGGCTGTCGCGTCGCCTCCAAACATATACGCGTCGATGTTGGTATAGGTTTTAACGCCGCCCGAGGCCTGCTGGTAAATGTAATCCGGCAAATAACTATAAAAACCTTTTGTCTTAAACTTCAAACGCTGTGTCAATTTAGTTTCAACCCCGAGATCAGTCTCAAGATTACGCGACGGCTTAAGGTCAGGATTACCATAATACGTAGCGCCTTCCTGAACATATCGCTCAATAGCTGTTGGCGTCCGATTCGTTAAACCGACACCGCCGAAAATATTGGTATCGTCAGTTAAGAAATATTTCAAAAATACATTCGCGCCCGGCAAAACATCCGTTTGAGCGTTAGTGTCGGTCATCGCTTTGCTGAACTTCAAATCCTCGTTTGCCTTTGAATGAAAAATATCCATTCTCAGCCCGGCAGTTGCGGAGAGTTTACCAATATCTCGTTCCGCCTTAACGTATAGCCCGTAATTGAGATCGTTCACGTCCGGGAAAAATTCGCCGTTGATGATCGCGCCGGTGGTTCTGTTGAATTTATCACCATACCAGTTACGATGATAAAAATCTGTTCCATAGGTAAATATGGCAAGGTCGCTTGGCGTTTTATTCTCGATCTGCACGCCGGTGATCGATGAAATTGCTTCTATCCTGACATTAGTCGGCGCTCCTACTCCTGTTCTGTATTTTCCGGAAGGGTAATGTTCAACGCGGTTGTAATACGCGGATAATTTCAATTGCTCGGAAATGGAGCTTAAATCGTCAAACGTGTACTCCACCTTATTGAGATACGTCTTTTCCTTCTCGGTGTCCATAGCGACGCGCGGGGTCATAATATCGCTAGCCTCGCCATAGGAAGATGAAAAGAGCAAATTCTGGTTCTCCGCGGGTTTAAGTGAAACCTTGCCCCAGAAATCATTCTTCTCAAATGCATCCATGTTCTTGCCTTCATCGTTATAGGCAGGGTTAAAACTGCTCAGTTTGTTGCCCGCGCCGTCTTTATATTGCCCGGATTTGGAATAATTATATCCAAACAAACCCTGCAAAAAATCGCTTCCGCCGGTCACGTATCCGCCTTGACTTAAATAGCCGAACGATCCGAACTTTGAAAGCGCCTCTCCGTGGATACCTTTTTGCGTGTCTTTAGTAATGACGTTAATATCGCCGCCCAAAGCCCCCGGCACGCTGACATCGTACGGGCCTTGCTTGACCTCGATCTTTTGGATCGTCAATAAATTAATATGAGAAAGCGGTGGATCTTTGCGGCTTCCGCAGGAACCCTCAATAAGCGTATCATCCAAGGTAAAACGCAGGTTGCTCTTGGTAAAACCCCTCAAACCCACTTCGTTGCCGTAACCGCTTTTGCGAACCATGGATGCTTCGATCATTTCATCCGATATGATCTCAGCAAGGTCCACGACCTTGTGGGATTTAAGCGTCTTTTGGCTGATCTTGGTTTTTTCTTCAATGGTCAGCTTTTCCTGAGTATCTTCGTCTTCTGATACAAGCACCTGTCCAAGATCAAAGACAGTTGTCTGGGCAAACGCGGCGCCCAACGTACTCTGCGATAGAAAAATCACCGCCAATAAGACTCTGCAGAACTTTTCCTTACTCATCTCTATCCCTCCTTTCATTAAATCATTATTCACAATGCCCGCATTTAAGCGCGGCTTTCTTATCCCGTACAAACAATAAAGGAAAAACAATATCGCTGAAACAGCACGGTATCCATACC
>CAYSCK010000132.1:0-3963 GCA_964429525.1 uncultured Planctomycetia bacterium | reverse complement strand
GCTGGATGATGAATACGCTGTTGTCATTCCGAAATTCATAAATTGCATTTTAAATGATGAACAGCCCCCGATATTCGGCACAGGCAAGCAGTCGCGCGACTTTACCTATATAGATAACGTGGTAGATGCCAACATACTGGCAGCGACAACCGCGGGTATAACGTTTGAGGTCTTTAATGTGGCAACAGGCAAGGATCAGACGGTCTTAAGCCTGGTTGAGGTTTTGAATAAGATAATCGGCAAAGACATAAAGCCCAAACTTCTTGATATCCGGCCGGGTGATGTGTTCCGCACCAATGCTGATATATCCAAGATCAGCAAGATCCTTAAATATAAGCCCACAGTAGGCTTTGAAGAAGGCCTCAGGCGTACAGTTGAGTATTTTAAGGGCATAATGTCTTGCAAAAGCTAATGATCATCGGGTAAAAAATTATTCAAAGTATTAAACTACAAGGCCATGGTCCATAGACTATAGACTAATATGAGCAAAACATACGATAAGATACGCGCATATCAGGAACAGCGCAAAAATGTGAACACCAAACAGCAGGAAGCGGCTGTAAAGAATGAATTTCAGGATGGGTACGTGCGTTTTAATATATTCGCCAGCCAGTCGGGCAAGCGCGTCATCATTATTTTGTCTGTTGCGCTTTTGTTTATTCTGTGGCAGGGCTGGTCATTCAATAAGACCATTAAGGAATCTCAGGCTGACAGGATACAGGTTTTTAAGCGTTTGAATGAGCAGGATAAAGCGCTCGCGGATTCCAAAGCCAAGATCATGGTTCTGGAAAATCAGCTTAAGGAATCGCGGTCAGAGCTTGATATTGTAAGCCAGAAGCTTAAAGCGAGCGACGCGAGGGCGGAGATCCTGGAAAATCAGTTCAGCGAGCAAAAAGCCACCATCTCAAAACTGACATCCGTTAATCAGGAGTTGCTGAGCCAGCTTGACAGCCTGAAAAAATAGTTAATGCGACAAACAGACCTGGTCTGTTTGTCGCATTAAGGGGTTGGGTTCGAGGCTTCGCCTTGTCCCCGATTGGCGAGGCGAAGCCTCGGAAAAGGGAATTAAATGACACAGTTTGAGCCTGGCTCATTTTGTGTCATAAGAGTTAAATAAGAATTCAGTTATCCGGAAATTTCGGATAACGGCCGCTTGAATTTGGGGAATTTGTATTGTATAATAAATTATACTTATATATAATTTATTATACAATAAGGAGGGAAGATGAAAAAGCGCTCAACCAATATTTTCGAGGCCACGAATTCATTAAAAATACTTGGTTTTTTGGCTGCGGATCCTGAAAAGGAATTTTTTGGCAGGGAGATCCAGAAGGCTCTTGGTATTAGCCGGATGGGTGTATATTTAACTTTGGAAATTTTACATAGACAGAAGCTGATTATTAGATATGTAAAAGGGAAATTTTTAAGCTATTCGGTGGATTCTATCAATCCGATCGTTAAACAATTTAAAATCTTGAACAATATAATGGCATTAGAAAAATTATTGCAGTCATTGAGGTCGATTTCAAAGCAAATTGTTCTCTATGGCAGTGTGGGTAGAGGAGAGGATAGGGTTGATAGCGATATAGATTTATTTATTTTGACTGCGGAATTAGAGGCGGTTAAGAAAAAGATTCCGGGTTTTTGTCTTAAGAAGAGGGTTCAGGCAGTGATTAAAACTCCGTCTGAATGGATAGAGTTTAAAGATAAAGAGCCTGTTTTTTATGATGAGGTAAGCCGTGGAGTTGTTTTGTGGGAGGCCAACGAATGAATTTAGAATATAGCGACTGTATGAAGAGGGGCAAGATTAAGAGGTTTCCCCGAGGCAAAGCCTTGGTTGCGAAAGAACTGGAGACGTCTTGCGAGGATTTAGGGCGGGCTGTAAAGACTTTTAAAGATAGCGATTATAAATGGGCTACGATCCAAGTTTATTATGCGATGTTTCATGCGGCGCGTGCCATGTTGTATGCTAAGAATTTACGTGAGCATAGTCATTTTTGTCTTATCGCGGCTATTCGTACGTTGTATGTTGCGACTAAAGAATTTCCGATAAATTTATTGGAGGCGTTTCAGGAGGCAAAATCCTTGCGGGAAGAGGCTGATTATCATAATCGTTGGTCGAAGGCAGGATGTGAAAAACTTTTAAGTTTGGCCACAGACTTTATAAAAAAAGCAGAAACAATTGTAAAGATTTGTAAATAAGCCGGCAATAAGTTAATGCAACAAACAGACCTGGTCTTTTTGTCGCATTAAGGGAATTAAATGACACAGTTTGAGCCTGGCTCATTTTGTGTCATGGAAGTAAGAAGGCATGAATGAAAAATAAGATTACTACAATACCGTCAAAAGGCGAAGTTGCCATTTATCGGACTAAAGGCAATAAAATACAGCTTGAAGTTAAATTTGAGCAGGAAACGGTTTGGTTGACGCAGGCTCAAATTGCCCAGCTTTTTGGTACTCAAAGGCCGGCCATAACAAGACACTTGCAGAACATATTTAAAGGCAAAGAGTTACGTGAAAATTCAGTATGTTCCATTTTGGAACATACTGCTAAAGATAGGAAAAAATACCGCACAAAATTTTATAGTTTAGATGCAATTATTTCGGTTGGTTACAGGGTTAACTCTTCTCGCGCGACGCAGTTCCGTATTTGGGCTACGAATGTTCTAAGAAGGCATCTTATAGATGGCTATACATTGAATGAAAAGCGTTTAAAAGAACAAGCTCTAAAATTTCAAGCATTGCAGCGGGCAGTAAAGTTTATTGGTAGCATGAAAGATCGTAAACAACTTGAATATAAAGAAGCGATGGGGTTGCTTGAGGTTATCAGTGATTATAATTACGCGCTTGGCTTATTAGATGATTATGATTATAAGCGGCTTAAGGTATCACATACTTCTAAAGAAGAGAAATTCATATTAAGCTATAAGGCTGCGTTGAGAGTGGTGACGGAGCTAAAGGGGAAATTCTGCGGTTCTGATCTTTTTGGCGCAACACGCGACAAATCATTTGAAAGTTCGATATCTTCAATTTATCAGACATTCGGCGGCAGGGATTTATATCCTAGCATTGAGGAAAAGGCAGCAAATCTTCTTTATTTTATTGCCAAGAACCATTCGTTTGTTGATGGCAATAAACGAATCGCGGCTTCAATATTCCTGTGGTTTTTAGAGAAAAATAGTATCTTGTATAGGGAAGACGGTTCAAAGCGCATAGCTGATAACGCTTTAGTCGCCCTGACCCTGATGATTGCAGAAAGTAAACCAAGAGAGCGCGAAGTTATCGTTACGCTAATTGTGAATTTGATAAACAAGAATAATTAAAATCTTAGAAGTATAATGAAAAAAAGCAGCCTGAATGACACGCTTTGAGCTTGGCTCATTTTGTGTCATGGATCTATCGGCTTGATTGAGGTTTCGCCTTGAAGGTAACATAACCTTGTATTTTAGCCAAATATAAGGAACCTTTCCTTTTACGACAAAGTATTGACACTGCCCTTGTATATGGCAGAGCAGATGAGAAGATTAGCTCAGGAAGCGGCTGTTTGACGGCCTAATCTAAAAAAGAGAAAAATTATTAAAGTATTGTTTTGATCATGGGGTTAGAAATATGCCTAAAAGAAAAAGATATCTTTTTTCAGTTGTTGAAGAAGCAATTATGAATCCTAAGTATAATGATTATAGAGGAGGAAGGATAGAGGTTTATGATCGGAAAGATAAAGCAGGTTATGCTTGTTATGAAGCTAGATTTTTTATACCTAAGGAATTTATAGATTCTTTTCGTGAAATTTGGGATTTTAAGGAATCTGATTGTATGCCTTTTATTCATTGGGATTATTCTGAAATAGAAGATAGTAAATAAGAGCAGGCGTTGGTTCAAATAAGGGGTTGCCTGAAGTAATATAATGAAACAAATAAGCCAGACTTATTTGTTGCATTAAGGGATTGGCGAGGCGAAGCCTCG
>CAYSCK010000131.1:0-4002 GCA_964429525.1 uncultured Planctomycetia bacterium | reverse complement strand
ATTGTGGGGAATGTTTTAAAAGATTCATTCGTAGATATTTGGAATAGCAAAACCGCACAGCAAGTACGCTTAAAGATGAAGTACGATTTCAATATAAAAGATAAACTTTGGAGAGAATGTCATTATTGCGGTCGTGATGGCTTCTTTAATCCTGCAGAGGGACTGCATGATTAATTCTTTATTCTTACCTTGCATAATCGCAATTGGCTGCGCTACTTCTTACACTGATTTAAAATACGGTTATATCAAAAATATTTTTCTATTGGGTGGTTTTGCATATGGCGTGTCAATCTATGTTTTTCTTTTTATTTCAGGCAGTGCTGGTTATAGCGCATTTTTTTTGACGATTAATGTGTTTGTTTCAATAGTTTTAGCCTACGTTTTATATATTAAGCAAATATGGTCGGCTGGAGACGGAAAACTTTTTATACTTTTGTCTTTTTTTTCGCCATGGCTGAATTATTCTTCTACTTTTAGGTTACCGGCTTTGTCGCTTTTGATCAATATCGGGATCTTCTGTTTGTTGTATATTCTTTTTTTTGATCTGAATTCAGTTATTTCGCGTTTCTCCAGTTTTTCAAAAAAAGAGCTGTTGGACAGGGTTAAGGCTTTTGCAGTAACTATCATGACTGTTTTCACGCTTACCTGGCTTATCGGATTTTCATTTTCCGGTTTTAGAAATATGGATCCTCTTCTGCTTTTTGTCTTTGTACCTTTTTGTTTTTTTCTGTTGCGGCTTATTATTAAATGGCTTGATTCGTTTAAATGGGGCCTTGCGATATTTATGCTTACAGGTTTTATCTTTAGGCTTTGGCTGGATCCGGATATTTTTTTGGTCTCAGGGAAGATGGTTGAATATATTTCAGTCGTATTAAGGATCTCTATAATTTTTAGTATCCTCAACATGGTTTTTTCCAAGTCTTCGCCGCAGGACGGAACTGTTACGGAGATAAAATGCGGTGAAATGGCGTTCGCGCCGATCATGTTTCTTGGCGTATTGTCACTTCAGTCCCCCCTTGCTCCTTTCGTTATCTCCTTGATAAGGGGGCATGGTCGCTGAATTGTCGCGGCAGATGTTTAAAAATATGCGTATAAATACGGCACTATTAAATAAATTAAATTCTGCATTTAGGGCTGCGGGCGTAAAGATCGGAATCAAGGATGATTTTATAACGCTTGACCTGAGCAGGGTAAGTGCTTTGCGGCTTAGCGGAGTAAAATGTGCTGTGTATCGTATATTGAATAATTGCGAGAAGGATTATTTTATAAAAATTTTAGGTATCGCGCCTTGCCTTGCTCCTGACGCATGGGATCATTTCTTTTACGAAGGCAGCTACACTGAGGACTTAGTTCGCTTTTCTATATGCAGGCATTGTCGTTTTAGCCGGATATGCCCTGGGCTGAGGAAAGATCTTATTTCTGTCCAATCTGAGTTCAGCCCGGTTCCTGACGCGCCGACGGACATTGTTTTTGAAATAACTAAAAAGTGCAACCTGCGTTGTAATTTTTGTTCACATCACGGCAGGGGTGGAGTATGTGACACTATTCCTTTTTCAGTTATCCGGCGCGTTATTGACGAATCACGTGTGCTTGGGATAAAAAATGTGCGTTTTACGGGAGGGGAACCATTACTTAGGCCGGATCTCGCGCAAATCCTGCGGTACGCGAAAACTAACGGCATGACTGTATTTTTAAATACAAATGCCACACTTTTATCGGCTCGTAAAATTAAGATGATTGAACCGTTTGTTGATAATGTGCTTGTGTCTATCGTTGGATATAATGCTGATTCAGAAGATCAGCTTGGCGCGCAAGGACGGTTTTTTAAAGACAAGATCGAAAATATAAGAAGATTAAGAAAGTCCAATATCCCGCTTGTGCGTATAGGAACGGTCATATCAAAATTGCTTTTGGATCGTTTTGATCTATACGGGCGTTTGGTGTCGGCGCTCAGGCCTGATGCGTGGGAACTTTACCGCCCGATGATCCCTGGTGATTCAAAAGACTGGCTTCCGTACCATCATAGCTTGACGTCTGAAAATTATAACGATCTTTTGAGGCATATGGATCATTTTTCAAGGCAGGGAACAAGGGTCTATATCGCTAATGCCTTCCCTTTCTGTGCTATTAAAAAATCCAGTCACAGGATCTTATTGAATGGAGCACGGTTTGATGACGGGCATGAACGTTTGGTCATGGATTCAGAAGGTTTTTTCAAACCGAGTTATTTTATCGCAAAAAATCTTGGTACTTTTCTGCTTGGGGCTTGGAAGAGCCGATTTATGAGAAAAATCAATGCCTGCGATTATCTTCCTCTGTCTTGCGGTAAATGCCGTTATCTTGGTTGGTGCCGCGGCGGCAGCAGGTATTTGGCAAATGTTGAGAGTGGTGGTTATTTTGAACCGGACCCATTTTTTAAAAAAATCACATGATAGCTAAAAAATACATTTTTTTTAGAGATGATGATGTTATTTCGTTTGATAAAAAATTCAAGCGTATATTCCGGTTTTTTTTACAAAAACGCGTACCTGTTGTTTATGGGGTAGTACCTGAGCCTGCAAGCGGTGAATTCCTTGCTTTTTTGAAGAAGCAGATGAGTGACAAGCCTGGACTTTTTGATGTTGTTCAGCACGGATGGTCGCATATTGATTATCATCGCTCTGATTCCGCGGTCAATTATCAATTCGCTCCAAATAGATTTCGTCCGGGGCCGAAGAAATACGAATTTGGCCCTAAACGCAATATTTACGAGCAGAGAAAAGATATTGTGTCCGGCTGGGCGAAACTTTCGGCTCATTTGAAAGATTGCTTTACGCCGGCCTTTATTCCTCCCTTCCATGCGTATGACATAAATACTTTAAAGATTATCAATGAATTGGGAAATAAAAGGAATATCCATGTTTTTTCCGCAGGAAAAAAGACCTTCCCGAAAAAGAAAAACTTCTTGGATCTGCCTGCGGAGATGGTTTTTAATCCGCCTCCGCATGATAAGGCGGCGTATCTTTATGATTTTCAGGCAAAAGCCTTTAAAAAGCTTGAAGACCAGCCGATTTTGGGGATCCTTCTGCATCATGATACATATTGCAAAGATGACCTTTTAGTTTTAAGCCGTTTAATCGCTTATTTTCAGAGCCGAAAAGATTGCGAATTCCTGCTTTTTTCGGATATGATCAAAGATGCTCGAAGATCCAGGCTCAGCCTTGTCTTGGAGATAACGAACGCGTGTAATTTAAAGTGCCGCATATGCGATATATGGAAAGAAAGGCCGGTTAAATATCTGAAATTGGATGATATCCGCAAGCTTATCATGGATACTTGCGGGCGCAATGCTTTAAACGCAGTTTCTCTTACTGGCGGCGAACCGTTTCTCAATCCGGAGCTTGACTCAATTTTTGATTATTTGTCAGGTTTAAAGGGCCGTGGATTGATCGATTTTGTAGGGCTCTATACTAATGGTTACGCTTATTCACGCATTATCCGCTTTCTTGAGGAACATCGCCATCAACTGGACGAAAAGACAGAGCTCGGTATAAGTTTAGATGGCATGAGCAGGACACATAATTTATTGCGCGGCAAGCCAGATGCCTTCAGTAATACTGTCAGATTAATAGATGTAGTCCGCAAGTCGTTTCCTTTAATGAAATTAGCCGTTAAGTTTACGATCTCAGAGCATAATATAGGCGATATATGGAAAGTCTATGATTTTTGCCGTAAGCGTAATATTATATTTATGCCCAAACTTGCGGAGTATGGCAACAAGAATTATTACCACCGCGTATCGAAGCCTTCTTTTTCTAATAATACCTGGTTCGTGGGGAAAAAGGAGATTTTGCTTTGTGAGCTGAACAGGGTATATCGGGAAGAAACAAAAAGAAGGTCCGGCATCGTAAATCGATCTGTAATTAATAAGATCATTGAGATAGTTGAACGCGGTTCTATAGTTGTAAAAGAATGCTATACTCCTCTTTATTCGCTCTTCATTTCTGTGCATGGCGATGTTTA
>CAYSCK010000130.1:0-4117 GCA_964429525.1 uncultured Planctomycetia bacterium | reverse complement strand
GAGAGGACTATCATCGGCCTCATAGGCCCGGAAGACGCGCTTCGCGCCATACCTCTTGAAGCTTTCCCTGGAGTTGAAAATGTTATACCGATACTTGCTCCTTACAAGCTTGTTTCGCGTGAATTCAAAAAAGATGATTCAGTTATAAACATAACAGATCACCTTAAACTTGGAACAAAAAAAATTATTTTATTCGCGGGCCCATGCGCAATAGAGAATGAAACCCGATTGCTTGAGATCGGTGAAGAGGTAAAATTCGCCGGAGCATCGGTACTTCGCGGAGGGGCATTCAAGCCCAGGACTTCTCCATACGCTTTTCAGGGCCTCGGAGAAGAAGGATTGAAGATCCTGCACAGAGTCAGCAAAAAAATAGGCTTACCTACCGTGACTGAGGTCATGGATCCGCGCGATGTGGGATTGGTTGCGCAATACGCTGACGTGCTTCAGATAGGCGCCAGAAACATGCAAAACTTCAACCTCTTAAAAGAAGTCGGCATGACAAAAAAACCTGTACTCCTTAAGCGCGGGCTTTCATGCACAGTCAAGGAACTGCTCATGAGCGCTGAATACATAATGGCTGAGGGCAACCATAACGTTATACTCTGCGAACGCGGAATACGTACATTCGAAGATTCAACGCGCAACACTTTCGACGTCAGCGCCATACCTGTCGTTAAACAGCTGTCCCATTTGCCGATAATCGCAGACCCAAGCCATGCCGCGGGTAAATGGAACCTTGTCGGAGCACTGGCAAAAGCCGCTATAGCCGCAGGGGCAGACGGCCTGATCATCGAAGTCCATACAAAACCGGAGGAAGCGATGTCCGATGGCGCGCAATCGCTTTTACCTGAAAAATTAACAAAATTAATGCATGACCTGGAGAGAATAGCTCAGGCGATACACAGGGAAATTTAAAAAATATATGAAACAATTTAAGCAGATCACGATAATCGGAGTAGGATTACTCGGCGGCTCAATAGGAATGGCTGTAAAAAAGAAACACCTTGCCGGCAAAGTTGTAGGTTTTTTCAGGGATAAAACAAAGATAAAGGCTGCTATCAGGATAGGGGCAATTGACCAAGGCTCAAACAACCTCAGAGAGGCTGTCAAAGGCAGTGATCTGGTCATACTCTGCTCTCCGGTCAACGACATAATATCCAAACTCAAAGACTTAAAGATCATCGGCCTGGGCGATACCCTGATAACGGACACAGGCAGCACGAAATCAGAGATCATAAAAGCCGCGCAAGGATTGAATTTTGTAGGTTCTCATCCGCTCGCCGGCTCAGAACAGAGCGGAGCCGCTTTCGCGAAACCGCAGCTCTTCGAAAGTTCGGTCTGCATAGTTACTCCTAAGGAAAAAAGGTCTCAATCCGCCGAAAAAATAACAAAATTCTGGAAGGCTCTCGGAAGCGAAACAATAACCATGACCCCTAAAGATCACGACCATATACTCAGCTTTACAAGCCATCTTCCGCACGCTGCCGCCTTTGCCCTAATAAAATGCGTGCCTAAAAATTTATTCAAGTTCTCAGCCGGGGGACTTAAAGACACGACACGCATAGCCTTATCAAACCCTCTTGTCTGGCTGGATATTTTTCTTTCCAACAGAACAAATATGCTGAATTCAATTATTTCTCTGGAAAAATCCCTATCCCGGATCAAAGACGCTCTCACCAAGGGCGACAGGAAAAAGCTTCTTTCCTTCCTCAAGGTTGCGCAGGCAAACAGAAAAAGCCTTACGCAAAAACCATGACCCAAACAAAACCAATTATCGCTATTGACGGCCCAGCGGGCTCAGGAAAGAGCACTATCGCCAAACTGGTCGCAAAAAAAATGGGGCTTTTTTACATTGACACCGGAGCCATGTACCGCGCGCTCGCGCTTAAAGCGATAAGAGCCGGGATCAGCCCTCACGACGAAAATGAAATACTGAAACTTGCGCAATCAGCAAAGATTGATTTAAGCTATGACACAACAAGCGAACGCCTGACTGTATTATTGGATAATGAGGATGTTTCCGATGAGATCCGTAAGCCGTATATAGCTGAAAGTGTCTCCTATATCGCCAAAATAAAAGAAGTCAGAGATATAATGGTTACCTGCCAGAGAAGGCTCGCCGAAGGCAAGAGGTCTATTCTTGAAGGTCGCGACATCTCAACTGTAGTCTTCCCGGACGCTTACAGAAAATTTTTCTTAGACGCCTCCCCTGAAGAACGCATAAAAAGGCGTTATCTTGAAATGAAAGAAAAACATATGCCGATAGAAGAATCCAAGGTCAAAACAGACATGGAACGAAGAGACTCAATAGATTCCACCCGTGAACATGCCCCGCTCAAAAGGTCGCCTGAGGCCATATACATAGACACGACAAATATGACCATTAATGAAGTAGTAGACAGGATAATCAGAGAATCAGAAAATTTATGAACCAGCACCTGATACGCAACTTCTCCATCATCGCTCACATAGACCACGGCAAATCAACGCTTGCCGACCGCATCCTTGAATTCGTAGGCTCTATCGATAAGCGCAGGTTTCATAACCAGCTTTTAGACGATATGGACATAGAGCAGGAGAGAGGCATAACCATCAAGGCCTCTGCCGTCACCATCAAATATGCTGCTGAAGACAAAAACACCTACACATTAAACCTTATAGACACTCCCGGGCACGTTGATTTCACCTATGAAGTCTCAAAATCGCTTGCCGCCTGCGAAGGGGCTCTTCTGCTGGTGGACGCCTCACAGGGCATAGAGGCGCAGACAGTCGCGAACTTTTTTTTGGCAAGAGAGCACAATTTAAAAATAATACCCGTAATAAATAAAATTGATATAACCGGCATTGATATAGAACGGGTAAAGGAACAGATACGCGACATACTGATGCTGGAAGAAAAAGATATCATACTCGCTTCCGCGAAAGAGGGGATAGGGATAAAAGACATACTTGAAGAGATAGTTAAAAAAGTGCCTGAGCCAAAAGGCGAAAAAAATACACCGTTGCAGGCTTTGATATTTGATTCAAACTTCGATATATACAAGGGCGTCATTATCTACCTCAGGCTTTTCAACGGTCATGTTAAGATCGGCGACAATATAACAATGATGCAATCTAAGGGAACATACACAGTTGAAGAGATCGGGGTATTCAAACCTGCCATGGAGAAGGCCAAGGAACTTTCCTGCGGAGAAGTAGGCTATATAACCGCCAATATCCGCGATCCAAAAGAGATAATGATAGGAGATACCATTACTCTCACGGAACAGCCCGCGAGCGCTCCTTTACCCGGATACAAAAAAGTCAAACCCCTTGTATTCTGCGGCATATACCCGGTAAATTCAAAGGACTTCCCAGACTTAAAAGTAGCGATTGAAAAGCTCAGTTTAAATGATTCTTCTTTTGTCTATGAACCTGAAACATCGCAGTCTTTCGGATATGGTTTTCGATGCGGCTTCCTGGGGCTCCTGCACATGGAGATCGCGCAGGAAAGGCTTGAAAGGGAATACAATCTTAACCTTGTCCTTACAACGCCCAACGTAGTCTATCGCATAACCACCAAGAAAGGCGAAGTACTAGAAATTGACAATCCGTCAGACCTGCCTGAGCCGCCTGATATAGAGCTGGCAGAAGAACCATTTGTCAAGGTTTTTATGATAGTGCCCACAAGCTCTATAGAGGAGACCTGCGACCTCACCAAGCAGAGGAGGGGAGAGTTTATCGCCAATGACTACCTTGGAGAAGACCGGGTAAAACTGATCTTTGAGATGCCTTTGGCTGAGATCATCGTCGATTTTTACGACAAAATTAAATCCGTAACGCGCGGATACGGCTCTCTTGATTACGAATTTGAATGCTATAAACCCACGAAGCTCGTCAAGATGGATATACTTATCAACGGGAAGATCTGCGACGCTTTTTCATGTCTGATCTTTAAGGACAAAGCTCAAAGCAAGGGCCGGGTACTGACTGAAAAACTCAGAGAACTCATACCGCGGCAACTATTTTTAATTACTATACAGGCGGCCATAGGAGGCACTATACTTGCCTCGGAAAAAGTCAGGCCTGTCGGCAAAAATGTCACAGCTAAATGTTACGGCGGAGATATCACACGTAA
>CAYSCK010000129.1:0-4199 GCA_964429525.1 uncultured Planctomycetia bacterium | reverse complement strand
CAATAGAAATTTTGACGCAACGCATTGTATTTACGTAAGTTATGAAAAATCAAAAGTTACATAAAAACAATTTTTGAAAATAAACGTAAACGAAAATATATTTTAACAAAGTAGTATAAAATGAATTGAGAGTTACAATGGATAGAATAACATATAAAGAATTTGCGAAAGCATTGCTTTACGCTTTGAGAAAATTTACAAACAGTTTTTATGAAGGTTTTGGTCAACGAGCCAAGTCCATGCTTGGCAATGAATTTGATTACGACCAAATTACCCTTGCACGAGAGATTTATATGATAAATCTTTGGGTCATTTCCAAGGTTCTAAATCATGAAAAAATGATTCTTGACGAGTTGCATAAAATCTATCTCTTGCCTCATTCTAATAATGAGCAGATTAAACAATGGACAGAGGAACACAATACAGAAAAATTAAGAAACGTTTTGAGACGAGATGAACTCGATTTGCGAGAAAGATACACAAAATATTATGCAGATTGGAATGATGAGAATGGTGGCGAACAGCATGGTTTGTCAATGAGCATGCTTGAGTATATGTTTAATAAGGGGAAGCCGCATAGGCGTTTTGTAGGTATTGACCTGACTTTTGAAATGATTAATCATATTCTTGACATGATGAAGTTCATTATAGATTTTAGGAAAAAATATAAGATTGTTGATTAGGTCATATACTTGAAAATTGGGGACTGTTCTGTTTTTTTGCAATACGCCGGACGAAAAATAAGTTTCAGGGCTGGGTCCAGGAAAGTGAATGTTTATGAAAAACAGAAAACGAATTATTTATATTTTGGTTGCTGGGGGTGTTTTTTCTGCTGGCTTGTTTCAATGGTCTGCTGAGGCAGCGGGGAGAGAAAAACTTTGGGATATGCTCAAAGAGAGACGGCGGGTAAAACAGACAGCCAAAAAATACGGCAAAAATGACCCTGAGTTTGCTCTGATGCACGACGGGTTAAGGAGGGTCTATCGAGTCCATATCCCGGTTTCTTATGATGGAAAGCACCCTGTTCCTGTTGTGATCTATGTCCACGGCGGAGCCGGGGATATGAGGGCTGCCTATATGGACGGCCTCGATAAATTTTCCGATAAATACGGCTTTCTTCTGCTCGTACCTCAAGGCACAGGCGGGGTCAAGCTCGGGCGTATGCGGGCGCAATGGAATGGGGGTAAGTGGGAAACCGGTGATTGTTGCGGTTCTGCTGATGATGTTGGTTTTATCTCCAGGATGATCGATGAGGCAAAGGGCAAATTCAATATTGATGAAAAAAGGATTTATGCGACCGGGATATCGAACGGGGGACTGATGGTCAATCGGCTTGGCTGCGAGCTTTCTGAGAAAATCGCAGCGATCGCGCCCGTTGCTTCGGCTGCCATCATCTCGGATTGCAGGCCTTCAAAGCCCGTGTCGATTATCGTTATTCATGGCTCCGCCGATCCAGCTAATCCTCCGGATGGAAGCGCGCCGAGAGGCATTTTCGCCGAGAAGGGCGCTTTTGCTATGAGTTACAAGAGGATGACCCCGTATCAGGTTGTCGATAAGTGGAAGAAGATCAATGGCTGTTTGGGCAAAGGCCGCCAAGGGTATAAAAAAGGCAAAGCCGATTGTATAATATTCGATCAATGCCGGACAGGGGCCGAAGTTGAGCTTTGTATTGTCGAAGATATGGGGCATGCTTATCCGGGCGGCTCGCAGTATCTTCCGGAGAATATGGTTGGCCCTGTTTCCTATGACATGACTTTTGACCAGATATGGGAATTTTTCGAAGAATCTCTGGACCGTTCTTAGATAAGCCGTTATAGTGCATGGTGTTGTGATGGAAGAAGAGAAGAAGAGAAGCATAAAAAAAGGAGAGGGAATGGAAAACGAAAATAAGTGTATCGTCGAGCGCGGGGAATTCAAGGGCAAGCCGATATTGATCTTGAAGAGGGACGAAGAAGATAAATATCCTTTTTCTTTTGGCTTATCAAAAGCGAAGCTTATGGTAGAAAATATTGAAGAGATAAAGAAATTTGTCGAAGAGAATAGCAAATAAAAATAGCTGCTTGGGTGTTTAGCTGTTTAGCAAAAGCTTTTGTTGGCGGGCTGATCAGCTAATTGGCTATACAGCAAGAAACCGGTGGGCGTCATGAGATTGCCTGTTTTAGCATTATTGTCTTTGATAACTTTTATAGCCGGTTGCGCGACGCCAGCTGTTCCTAATTTCAATATCCCGGGCCAGTCTAGCGCGGATGCTGTTTTAAGAGCGGATGTTTCAAGGATGATCAATTTTATTGAAAAGTCGCAGGCTCCAAGGTGCAGCTATAAAATTGTTGATACAAGGGTTGTAGGCGTTGAAGACACGACAGTCAAGGAAGAGTGGGTTGTTGAGAGCTGCGGCCAGGTCATAGTTTATCCTGTTATGCTTATCCCAGACCCGAGGGGCGGTTCTTATTATAAGGTTATAACGCCTGACTTTAAGCTGCGTAGTTTAAAGAAGTGAATCAGTATACATGAGAATAATAGCTGGTATATATAAAGGTCGTAGAATTGAATTTCCTTTGCATATACGGCCTACACAGGATAAGGTCAGGCAGGCTATATTCAATACTCTGGGCCAGGATTTTGAAGGGCTTTCAGTTCTGGATCTTTTTGCCGGAAGCGGAGCTATGGGGCTTGAAGCTCTTTCGCGTGGAGCAAAGCGTGTGGTCTTTGTGGATATTGAAAGAAAGTGTAACTTATTGATAGGTCGCAACTTGGAAAATTTGGGCATATCTGGCAAGTCAGGCGTTCAGATTGAAAACTATCGTCAGGATGTATTTCGTGCTATAGAGATAGCTTCTAAGAGAGAGCTCAGTTTTGATGTTATCTTTGCTGATCCTCCATATGGTAAGGACCTTGCAAAAAAACTCTTGAAAACAGGGACCTTGAGTGATATATTACCACCTCGTGGCTTGCTTGTGGTTGAGCATTCGTTCCAGGATGCGCTTGATTTTGACTCTTCCGCAAGTTCTCTTGAGTTTTTCAGAGAATCGCGATACGGTAAGATAAAAGTTTCATTTTTTCAAAAGAAGTAGATTTAAATTGCTCCTTGTGTAAGCATCTTGAAAATTTCTGTCGCACCCAGCCCTCGCAGAGCTTGGCCGGGCATCCAGATATTTTCAAGACACGCTTCGGAGTCAATTTGCCGGAGGCAAATTGATGTGTAAAAAAGTGTTATATCCGGGAACATTCGATCCTGTGACTAACGGTCACATAGATCTGATAAAGCGGGCTGTTAAGCTTTTTGGTGAAGTGATTGTTGCTGTGGCCCATAACCCGGAGAAAAAACCGCTATTTAGCGTTTCTGAGAGGGTGAAGTTTCTCAAAGACGCTCTTGGTGATGTTGCCGGAGTGGAGGTTGTAAGTTTTGACGGGCTTGTTGTTGATTTCGCGCGGAAGAATAAGACGCGCCTTGTTATTCGCGGCCTGAGGATGCTTTCTGACTTTGAGTATGAATTTCAGATGGCGCTTACTAACCGTAAGCTTGCTGATGAAGTGGAGACGATCTTTTTGATGCCGTCTGAAGAGTATAGTTACGTTTCTTCAAAACTTTTAAAAGAAGCCGCGGGGCTTGGGGCTGATCTTTCAAATTTTTTGCCGCTTTCCGTTGAAGCGGCGCTTAAGAAGAAGCTAAAGAGATCCAAATAGCACTCTGCGAAATTTCAGATTATTCTTATGAAAATCGATGTTACACGATTAGGCGATGGGCAAAGCCTGGTTCTCGCTGAGACGTGGGAAGCAAAAGAATTCGATTTGGAAACTCAGGATCGCCGCTACCTTGAGAAGCTCGTGGTAGAAGCTAAGGTGGCAAGAGACAACGCGATCGTGAATGTTAAGGTTCTTTTAAGGTCTAATCTTGAGCTGAGATGCAGCCGATGTTGTAAAGAGTTTGTAAAGCCGTTATCGTTAGAGTTCGATTTTATTTATCCCGTTAATCTGTCAGACAGGTTTATAATTTTAGATGATGACATACGGGAAGAGCTGATATTGAATTATCCGCAGAGGAATCTGTGTAAAGAGGATTGCAAGGGGTTGTGCAGTCATTGCGGCGCGGATTTGAATGAAGAGAAGTGTAAGTTGAATAGGGATTAGGGTCTATATAGTCCCTGGAACCTGGCACCTAGAACCTAAATATTATCGGAGGAATTATAAAATGCCAAATC
>CAYSCK010000128.1:0-4216 GCA_964429525.1 uncultured Planctomycetia bacterium | reverse complement strand
TCCCAAAAGCATTGCAGGGAAACGACAGGCTGTCCTTCACCGTCACCTTCAAATTTGAATACCGGTAATTTTTCCCCGGATGATAGCTATTCGCGATGTTGCAACATATTTGTCCAGATCTAAAATGTTGCAACAAAAAGATACGCCTTTTGTTTTAATCTGTCCAGCGGGTGACGCCGGAGGGGAGTCCTTTTTTTCGCCCGCATCCGCCGTAGGCGGAGAGGACGAAAAAGAGTCCCGCAGGCGGCAGGACCCGCTGGACAGCCAGACACAATACGGCATATCCCACCTTAACGTTGCAAGATTGACAGTTTTGACAGATAGTGCTATATTATTTTACCTAATAACCACATAACCGGTTTAAAAACATATAAGAAGGGGTGAATAAAAAGATGTCGGAAGTCGAAGTAAGAAAAGATGAATCCTTTGAATCCGCGTTGCGCCGTTTTAAAAGAAAGATAGAGCGCGAGGGTATTTTAAAAGAAGTCAAAGAACGTAAACACTACGAAAAGCCCAGCGAAAAGAAAAGGAAAAAATCCCGCAGAAAGTTCTAACCAATGTTTGCTCTTTCCACATCGTGGAATGCCTCTAAGCTCGAAGGCGGAACCGAGATCGCGCGCGAAATCGCGCAGCTCGGTTTCAAAGCCATCGAGCTTAATTTTTCTCTTACCTCCAGGATGGTCGAAGATATCAGTTTATACTGCCGAAAAAACGGCATTGATATAACGAGCCTTCACAACTATTGCCCCATACCTGAGAACTTCGAGCGCCACGAAGCACTGCCGGACTGTTATTCTTTATCCGCCTTAAACGAGGAAGAAAGAAAACAAGCCGTATTTTTTACAAAAAGAAGCATCCTCACAGCAAAGGCCATAGGAGCTAAAGCTGTAGTACTGCATAGCGGAAGAGTAGAGATAAAGGATCATACACGTTTACTTATAGACCTTTACAACAGAAATGAAACGCGATCGGATAAATTTATTGACATATTCAACTCCTTTATTGAAGAACGACGGGTCAATGCCGGAGCGTATGTTGAACAAGTCATAAAAAGCTACGCAGATCTGCTGCCGATAGCCGAAGAGAACAACATAATCTTAGGTGTAGAGAACAGGTTCTACTATCGCGAGATACCGGCTTACGACGAATTCGCGGTTATCTTCGAACGCTTCAAAAGTAAGACACTATGCTACTGGCACGATGTGGGTCACGCGTTCATCCTGGAAAAATTAGGCTTCATGCCGGAAGGATCCCTCATCAGGCGATACGCTGACAGGCTCGCAGGTATCCATCTGCACAATATAAAGAACCTTATAGACCACCGGACCCCGATTGATGGAGATTTCGATTTTAACACGCTCAAGCCTTACGTAAAAAGCGATACGATCAAGACTATAGAAATGAGCAGGCATGTTGAAGCTCGATCTATCAAAGAATCCCATATTTTTTTAAAGGAGCTCTTCGGTGATTAGACAACCCGCTGTTGCCGGCCGGTTTTATCCGGCAGAACCTGCAAAACTAAAAAAGCTTATAGACTCCTTTGGTATAAAAAAAGAAGAAAAAAGACAGAAGGCTATAGCCTGTATACTGCCGCACGCGGGCTATATCTATTCAGGCAAGGTGGCCTCAGCCGTCCTTTCAAAAATAGATATAGCGCAAAACCTTATAATCCTTGGGCCAAATCACACTGGCTATGGCACGCCTGCAAGCATCATGACAGAAGGCCAGTGGTTGACACCGTTTTCAAGCCTTGAGGTCAACTCAAAACTCGCGAATATGATATTGAATGGATCAAAATTTTTGGAAGAAGACGAAACAGCTCACGCCTTTGAACACTCCATTGAAGTAGAACTGCCGCTTATACAGGCAATGGCCCGGCCTGAATTCACGTTCGTGCCCATTATTCTTGCATCAGGAGATAATTTGGTGTATAAAGATATCGCGCTTTCGATAGCCACAGCCGTACGCTCTTTCAAGGGTGACGTAACGATAATAGCAAGCTCTGACATGACTCACTATGAATCACAGAAGAGCGCCAACGAGAAGGACAAGGCGGCGATTGAAGCTATTCTCAGCCTGGACACAGCGCAGATGCTTGACAGAATTGAAAAATCGGGCATATCCATGTGCGGCTATATGCCTGTGGCTATCGCGCTGATGGCTGCTAAACTCTTAGGCGCCAAGGCAGGCACACTCGTAGCGTATGAAACAAGCGGCGATGTAACGGGCGACTATTCTTCGGTAGTAGGATATGCCGGAATTATAATCCAATAAAATCAATAAGGAGGCATAGTGGAAGACAACACCCAGAAAAAAGTTGACGAGAATTGGAAAGAAAAAGCCAAGATAGAACCTGAGAAACAGGATGAAGGATCAAAACGCAAATTTCCTGAACCTGACTTTAAGTTTTTCCTTTCAAGCCTTGCAATGCAGGCCTGGATAGGTTTAGGCGCCATGCCAAACCCGGTTACAAATAAAAACGAAAGCAACCTGGAACAGGCAAAATTTATCATCGACACATTGGACATTTTAAAAGAAAAAACAAAGGGCAACCTTGACAAAGAAGAGGGTGAATTTTTAGAACAGATACTGTACGAACTGCATTTGAGCTACGTGAACAAAACCACGGCTAAGCCTTAAAATACAATGATCTCAAAAGAATTTTTAAACATGCTGGCATGCCCTATATGCAAAAAACCGATTGAAGAATCGGGTGACGAGCTTATCTGCAAGAATTGCAAAAAAGCTTTTCCGGTACAGAACGGAATTCCTGTAATGCTCCCGGAAAAAGCGCGTGACATAAACAATGGAGGCACAAGTTAGATGAAAAAAATATTAGTGATCAACGGACCCAACTTGGGCCTTTTAGGAAAAAGAGAGCCGCAAATTTATGGCAAGACGACTCTGGAGGAGATCAATAAAACCTTAAAAACCATGGCAAAAAAAGCCAAGGTAGGTATCACAATAATGCAATCCAATCATGAAGGCGAAATTGTAGACTTAATAGGCAGTTCCAGGGATAAATTCGATATCCTTATCATAAACCCGGCTGCATATACCCACACAAGTGTCGCAATCAGAGATGCCATCGCAGCTTGCGGAATTTGCGCCATAGAGATACATCTGTCCAACATCTACGCGCGCGAAGAATTCCGCCAGACTTCACTTATAGCCCCTGTTGCGCGCGGCTCGATATCCGGATTTGGCGCGAACAGCTACTTTCTGGCATTCGAGGCGGCAATGACACTATTAAAGACCAAAAAATAGATGAACGGACTTTCAGCAAGCCGTTTTCAGAATATCCTTAAAGTTCTTAAGGCGCAAAAGTTGGACTGTTTACTTTTAAGTAACGGGCCCAACGTCTCTTATGCCGCCGGATTCCTTGCGCCGGACTCATACCTTATCGCCTCGGTAAACAATCTTACGCTGATCACAGATTTCAGATATAGCGCGGATTTCAGATCAAAAGCAGAGCCTCATGTCAAGATCATAGAAGCTCAAGGCGGAACTTTCAGGGCTATCTGTGAAATATTACGTAAAAATAAGCTCACGAAAGTCGGTTTTGAATCCAGGCACCTGAGTTTTGCCGAATGCCAGGCGCTGCTTGATCTATCAAAGAAGAAGATCACCTGGATACCCCTAGAAGAGACTCTAGAACCTTTGCGCCAGATTAAAGAAGCCGCAGAGACAGAGCAGATCAGAAAAGCAATACAGATAACTGAAAAGACCTACGATTTCTTAAAACCCCTGCTCAAGCCCGGTATACGAGAGCTGGAGCTTGCGGCTGAGATAGAACGATTCATAAGATTGCAGGGAGCAACCTCTGCCGCTTTTGACATAATTGTAGCCTCAGGCCCTAACTCTTCATATCCTCACGCCAGCATATCCCCACGGATCATAAAAGAAGGAGAGCCGGTAGTTATCGACTTAGGCGTAACGTACAACGGCTACAAATGCGACTTGACACGCACATTCTTTTTGGGTAAAATTAACGCCATTATCCGCAAGGCTGAGATGATCGTTAAAGAAGCGCAACAGCGCGCCATAAAGGCGATAAAGACGGATGTGCCGATAAACCTGATAGATGGCGCGGCACGTAATTACATCTCTCTTAAAGGGTTTGGAAAGAATTTCGGACATTCCCTTGGGCACGGTATAGGCCTTGAAGTTCATGAATGTCAGGACTTTTGTAGAACAGGTCGAAGATGTGAGGAAG
>CAYSCK010000127.1:0-4258 GCA_964429525.1 uncultured Planctomycetia bacterium | reverse complement strand
TTCTTTTATTTCGTCGTTTGACAGGTATTCGTCAAACGTGGTGTGTATGCGGTCAATGTAGCCTTTAGGAGTTATCTCAACGATCCGCGTTGCCACTGTCTGTATCAGTTCGTGGTCATGAGAAGAAAATAGTATCGTGCCGCGGAATTTCTCCATCCCCTTGTTCAGCGATGTTATTGACTCAAGGTCAAGATGATTGGTAGGCTCGTCAAAAATAAGGACGTTTGCCTGCTGAAGCATCATACGCGCAAGCATACAGCGCACTTTTTCTCCGCCCGATAAGACCTTGACCTGTTTTAGAGATTCATCCCCTGTAAAAAGCATGCGGCCCAAAAAGCCCCGCACAAAATTTTCATCGGTGTTTGTCGTGTATTGGCGAAGCCAGTCAATGATATTGAGGTCTGTGTCAAAATATCTGGTGTTATCGCGCGGGTAGTAAGCGCGGTTGGCTGAGTAGCCCCATTTAAAACTTCCGCTGTCGGCTTGTATCTCATCCATAAGTATCTGGAAAAGCAGGGTTTTTGCCAGGTCATTCGGCCCGAGAAAAGCCACTTTGTCCCCTTTTTCAATGGTTAAATCAAGATTCTGGAACATGACTTTTCCGTCGACAGATTTAGACAGGCCGTTTATCATGAGGCAATCGTTGCCAAGCTCGCGTTCCTGGTCAAAACCCATGTACGGGTATTTCCGCGAAGACGGCTTTATTTCGTCTATGGTGAGTTTTTCCAGGATTTTTTTACGGCTTGTTGCCTGACGGGATTTTGACGCGTTGGCGCTGAAGCGCGCTATAAACTCCTGCATCTCCTTGCGTTTCTCTTCTATTTTTTTATTAGCTTCATTTCGCTGTTTTAACGCGAGTTGGCTTGATTCCAGCCAATAGGTAAAATTGCCGGGATATAACTGTATCTTGCCATAATCTATATCCGCGATATGAGTGCAGACTTTGTCCAAAAAGTGGCGGTCATGGGAGACCACTATCGCCAGGTTCTCAAATTCGCATAAGAATTCTTCAAGCCACATGCTTGTTTCAACGTCTAAATGATTGGTAGGTTCGTCTAAAAGCAGTATATCCGGGTTGCCGAATAAAGCCTGGGCTAAAAGAACGCGGACTTTCTGTCCTGCCTCAAGTTGTTTCATCTCAACCTGGCAGAGTTCCTCGGGTATGCCCAGATAACTTAGGAGTTTAGCGGCGTTTGATTCAGCATCCCAGCCGTTCAATTCCAGGAATTCGTGGTCAAGATCGGCGATGCGCATGCCGTCTTCATTTGAAAAGTCAGGTTTTGCGTAAAGCGCGTCTTTTTCCGTCATTATGTCAAAAAGCCGTTTATGGCCCATGATAACTGTTGTGAGGACGGTGTACTCATCGTAAGCGAATTGATCCTGTTTCAGGATAGAAATACGCTTGCTGGGCGCAATGCTGATCTCGCCTGTCGTAGTCTCTATTTCACCGGAGAGAATTTTTAAAAATGTGGATTTGCCTGAGCCGTTGGCGCCTATCAATCCATAGCAATTTCCGGCCTGAAAATCGATATTCACTCCGGAAAAAAGTTTACGCTGGCCGTATTGTAAGGAGACGTTATTGACTGATATCATAAAATAACCTTCTGCAACAATGAACCGCAAGGTCAGCTATCCTGTCCTTGCGGCTAAGATTTCTAAACGTTAATTTGTTTACTTTATCATTGTTTGGCGGTTTGTCAATGGATTACGTTAGTTCGAACCATACCATTGACTGAAGTCTGCGGCATATGTTCTTTTGAAAAAATTGCTTCAAGTATTCGCTCTAGGCCCAAAGAGCGCTTAGGCGACGCACAAAATCAAGCTAAAAATGCACAACTCGCCCTGGAATAAAACATTTTTGGAAACAGCTCAAACAGTACATTTTTGCGCTTAAGGCGCCGCTGGATTTTATGCTCTCTTTGGGCAGTCGCTACTCCTTGAACAATTTTTTCATCAAGAAGCCACCGACAAAGTTGGTGGTGATATTACGTTAATTTAACGCGTATAAATACCGTATAGCCCACAGGGTTATCGCTATAGCTTGGTTTCAGCCTGTCCGGCACGATATTTACGTCAAGCGAGGATCCTATCCCCCACTTCAGATGTTTAGAAATAGGAAAATCGTGTATATAGCCTAAGACTATTTTGTTTACCGTAAACTCCTGATCGTAAAGTGGGTCTCCTACCTCAAAAAGTTCGTCTTTAGCCACGCGTTCCATCCTGCCAAAGAAAGTGTGTATATTTTTAAGGCAGATGGTTGATTCAAGTAAAAAGCCGTTTAATACCTTGCCCGGCATATTGTCGTTTCTGCCCCAGGCGAAGGTTGTCTGCCAATTCGCGTTTGGGAAGACTTTATTATACATGGCAGAGACGGTTGTGCGCCTGGTATCAACGTCAGGTTCTAATTGCTCAGGACTGTCGAGATAACCGAAACTTGCCTGCAGTGCCCAATTCTTAGTCGGGTTGAAAGACAGCCTTAATGAGCCTGAGTCAAATTTCGGGGATTCTATATCCCATCGGTTTTGGTTAGGTTCCCTGCCTTTAAAAATAGAACCTTCTATTTTTAAATCTTTATACACATACCCTAATGTGGCAACGCCGTATGTTATGTGTGTTGAATCAAGCCAGTGGTGTGTGATTGGAGCTATAGGTATATCTGCTCCTGAGAATCTGTGCATAAAAGCCGGCGGCCCAAGTGCCGGTTCGCCAGGCAAGCCAAAGTAGGCGAATATAGAGCTGTCTTTAGATATTTGATAATTGTAAGTTTCTGCCAGTTCCATAAAAAGATCATGCGGATGCTGACGGTCTATGAGGGGCGTTCTGCCGTTGCCGGTCTCTCCTGATTGGAGAAGGAGCGGATATCCGTCTTTGCCCATAAGCGGTTCAAGCGAAAGCATACTTCGGAAACCGAAGTTACCACGCGCGAAAGGGGTCTGTGCCATAAACATGAACATGCTGGTGTTGAAAGTTTTGTCATCTCCCCTCCTGCCGTTCTCTTTGACATAATTAGCATTGAGATAGCCCTGTATCATGGACATCCAATTTCCAAGAGAGAAATGTTTTCCTTCAAGCGGTGAGCTTTCAGGCTCCCAGCTTGTGCCGGAGGCCTCGCGCGTCATTTCGTAGCCGCCGTACATTCCATGCATGCTATGCATGCTCATCGGTGTTTCCGGCGTTTCTATTATGGTGTGATGGTGCTGAGCAAATAGCGGCCGGGTAGAATAAAAGAATATCAGTGTGAGGATGAAAAATTTTGGTCTTAAATTAAGCATCACGTTTTTTATTCCTGCCAGTTCAGAAGTTTGTCGTCGCCAAAATAGAGAAAATTGATCTGCTCTTTTCCTCCGGTTTCATATATCCATTGTTCAAAGGAGGTATAGGGAGTGTTGCTATTATTAATCTCTTTCGGCTCTCCAAGCGATAATCTTGCCTCTTCTCTGTTCATATCTTTTTTAGCTTTAGCCTGCACGACAGTATCTTTGTAAGATGAACGTTCCGGGTGGTCTTTAAAATATTTTTCAATCCGGCGCAGGCGGTATTTTTCAGCGCCTTCTATTCTTGTTAACTTGTCATTTTCAAAAGCGTAATAGAAGGTGTCCGTTGCTTTTTTTGACTGATCGAGCTTCGTGTAGATCCAGGTCTCTTTATCGTCAAGTTCGTCCTGAATTATTTGGTCCGGTTTTCCACACAGGGCTGATAACTGCTCTCTTGTCATGTCCAGGCAGATAAGGTTATAGCTCATGCTTGTTTTAATGGCCTGGGGTGTTTCGGGGTGAATTTTCAGGTATTTATCCACGGTTGAAGTGCAACCGCACAATAAAAGTGTAACCAGAATGCAGCTCAAATATTTTTTTCCCATTTTTATCCAAAATATGACCAAGACAAATTACATTTTTAAAAGGAGTTCCCTTTCCCATTAAAACACCAATTGCCAACAGAAGATAAAACCAACCACGAGTTTGGTCGATCGCTTCAGAAATAAAATCAGCTGGATATGGTAATTTTTTATTTTCGAAAGGTTTACCCTGAGCAAAGTCGAAGGGATAGTGATCTTGGGCAAATGGCATGGCGCCTGAATCAAACCAGACATCCATCACTTCTTTGACTCTTTCAGATTTTTCTCCACAAGCAGAGCAAAAAATTTCATATTCATCAATGTATGGTTTATGTAAATCCAGTTCAAAATCTTTATTGTGTGGAAGTGGTATAAACGGAACATCATCAAAATTTCCAATAGTAACAATGTTTTACTGGCAAT
>CAYSCK010000126.1:0-4300 GCA_964429525.1 uncultured Planctomycetia bacterium | reverse complement strand
ATGTCATTATGACAACGGTGTTCTTAAAATTAACCACTCTGCCCTGTCCATCCGTGAGCCTGCCGTCATCCAGGATCTGCAGAAGCGCGTTGAATATATCAGGATGAGCCTTCTCTATCTCGTCAAAAAGAATAACACTGTAAGGCCTGCGCCTTATCCGCTCTGTCAACTGGCCGCCTTCCTCATAACCAACATACCCGGGAGGAGCGCCGATGAGCCTTGAAACGGAATGCTTCTCCATATACTCAGACATATCTATGCGCATAAGCGCGTTCTCATCATCAAATAAAAACCAGGCAAGGCTCTTTGCCAACTCCGTCTTTCCAACTCCTGTCGGGCCGATAAATATAAAAGACCCCAACGGCCTGTTCTGGTCGCTTAAACCGGTCCTGGCGCGCCGCATGCACGAGGAAACAAGCTCCAGTGCCTCGTTTTGGCCGACGATGCGCTCCCTTAGCCGCTCCTCCATATTAAGAAGCTTTGCCGACTCACCTTCAATCAGCTTTGAAACAGGGATACCGGTCCATTTTGAGACCACCTCAGCGATATCTTCCTCATCAACCTCTTCCTTAAGCATCGCTTTATCTTTTTGCAGTTTATCCAATTCTTTATTCGCGGAGTCCAGCTTTTTTGTCAGCTCATTCAAAACGCCATAGCGTATTTCAGCTATGAGGCCCAGGTCCCCTGAGCGTTCGGCTTTTTTCTCCCTCAGCTTAGACTCGTCTATCTCCGCTTTTATGGAACGGATAACGCTGATCGCCTTTTTCTCTTTTTCCCAATGACGGGTCAGCTCCTCATCCTGCTTTTTTAAATCCTGCAATTCTTTTTCTAATTTTTCAAGCCTTGCCAGAGAAGCTTTGTCTTTCTCTTTTTTTAAAGCTTGCCGCTCTATCTCTAACTGCATGATCCTGCGCTTGATAATATCCAGTTCCTGGGGCAGGCTGTCAATTTCAATGCGCAGGCGCGATGCCGATTCATCAATCAGATCAATAGCTTTATCCGGCAAAAATCTTTCAGTGATATAACGATCAGACAATACAGCCGCGGCGATCAGGGCGGAATCCTTTATACGAACACCGTGGTGCAGCTCATAGCGCTCTTTTAAACCTCTCAATATAGCTATCGTATCCTCAACGCCCGGTTCACCTATAAAAACCGGCTGGAACCTGCGCTCAAGGGCTTTATCTTTCTCAATGAATTTTCTGTATTCATCCATTGTGGTCGCTCCGATACAACGCAATTCACCGCGCGCCAATGCGGGTTTGAGCATATTTGACGCGTCCACCGAGCCTTCAGCCGAACCTGCCCCGACTATCGTGTGGAGCTCATCAATAAAGACAATTATCTCGCCTTCTCTTGACTGTATCTCTTTTAAAACGCTCTTTAGCCTCTCCTCAAATTCTCCCCTATACTTGGAACCAGCCACCAAAGACGAAATATCAAGGACGAAGAGCTTCCTGTCTTTAAGGCTCTCAGGGACATCTCCTGATGCTATGCGCTGAGCAAGCCCTTCAACAATAGCGGTCTTCCCAACTCCAGGATCGCCTATCAATACAGGATTATTCTTAGTCCTTCTTGAAAGCACTTGTATAACGCGGCGTATCTCCTCATCGCGGCCTATAACAGGATCGAGCTTCCCCATATTGGCAAGCTCAGTCAGATCGCGGCCGAATTTTTCCAGAGGTTTAATATTTTCTTCCTGTTGATCTAAATTTTCGTTGTTCATCTTCATTCTCCAAAATCTTTTTTTAGCAGTCGCCTGTTATGACTGCCGGATTAAAAGCAAAAAAAATCAACACCGCCTAAAATTAGTACTCCACCTTCCTCATCGTCATAATTATCTTAATGCCGCTCACGTTTACGCCTTTTTCTTCCATAAGATAATGTATATACTCAAGCTTCTTGATATCGCGCATGGAATAATACCTGTTCTTTTTATCAACCCGCTTTGGACTGACAAGCCCTTCCTTCTCAATAGAGCGAAGCGTCCATTCAGGCATTCCTAAAAGCCTGCTAACTATACCTATAGTATAAACAGCCTGCTGGGACGTTATCCTGATCGGTCTCTTCGCCATATGCCTTCACCTCTTGTTAAAGAGTACCATACATACTTAATGCTGTCAAGTCATTTGATAATTTTAATCAGGTCATCTGATTAAAGCCGGGCTCAATGAGCGAGGTTAAAAAGTCACAAGTTAAAACAACCTAAAAACGGAAAAACATAAAAACCTAAGAACACATATATTTTTAATCTCATTTTTAGTTTTTCGGTTTTTTGGTCTTTTGATTAACGCAAACCGCACACCGCAAACCGAAACACATGATCAACGCCTGATATAATCTTTCAATTTCTTGGCGGATATGGAAGGTAATATAGCCTTGATGCGGATCTCTTTTTCTCCATACTGGACATCAATGACTTTGCCTTCGCTGTAGATAAAATCAACGAGTTCCATCCTGTTTATCGGCAAGACAAGCTCAAGTTCGCTCACAAAATCAGAGACTGACTCTTCTATCATTTTAAGCAGTCCATCCAGGTTCAGAGATTTTAACGCGGATATCGCCACACTCCCCGGATTGTCCCTTATCAGGCGCTTTATTTTTTCATCATCCTCAAGCAGGTCTATCTTGTTGAAAACAAGTATGGCCTCCTTCCTTAACGCGCCCAATTCCTCCAAAACCCTTAAAACCGCCTCATAATGCTCTTTTGCTTTGGGGGATGAAATATCCAGGACATGCACCAGGATATCCGCCTCAACCACCTCTTCAAGTGTCGCCTTAAAAGCATCCACCAAGTGATGAGGCAGTTCCCTTATAAAACCGACAGTATCCGACAAAAGAACCTTCTGATGATTGGAGAGATTTATAGCCCTTGTCAGAGGGTCAAGTGTCGTGAAAAGTCCGCGGCTTATAAGCTGCCTGCTTCCTGTCAAAACGTTAAACAAGGTAGATTTACCTGCGCTGGTATAACCCACAAAGACTATGGTCGGTAATGAGTGCTCGCCTCTCTTCCCCCTGGTTGTTGAACGCCTTAATTCAAGGCCTTTAAGTTCTGCTCTTAGATCTACTATCCTCTCGCGCAGCCTTCTGCGGTCCTCCTCCAGCTTCTGTTCACCAGGCCCCCTTGTGCCTATACCTCCACCCAGACGCGAAAGTTCCGTACCAAGCCCGGTCAGGCGCGGAAGCCTATATTCCAATTGAGCGAGCTCAACCTGCGCCTTACCTTCAGGGCTTCTGGCGCGTTTGGCAAAGATATCAAGTATAAGCTGTGTCCTGTCAACTATCCTGACAGAGGTGGCTCTCTCCAGATTACGATGCTGTGTTCCGCTTAGATCGTTGTTAAAAATAATAAGATCGGCTTTCTTTAACGCGGCGTCAAATGCCAATTCATCGGCTTTGCCGCTGCCAATGTAAAGATCAGGCGTCGGAGCATCCCTGTGCGAAACATCCACGGAGATGATCTCAGCTCCGGCGGTCTTAGCGAGCTCACTAAGCTCGTTCTCACGCTCAACCACATCCCACGTGGATTTATCGTGCTCGATCTTAACGGTAACTAAGATTGCTCTTTCCTTCATTTTGCTCCATTTCAGGCTTATTCCCCGGCAATAATCTTGAATATCTTTTTTGCCGTCAAACCCATATCTTCATCAGGCGCCACATCTATCCAATTAATATCTTTGCTCTTGTTAAACCAGGTCATCTGTCTTTTGGCAAAATGACGCGAATTTATTTTTATCAAACGCAGAGCCTCATTAAGATCATATTCGCCTTTTAAAAATCCTTCAATTTCACGGACGCCTATGCACATATACGCGGTGCGGCTCAGCTTCCCGCCTAAAAGCAGGCGCACCTCATCCAGCAACCCTGCATTCGCCATAAAATCAACACGCTGTTCTATGCGTCTGTATAGATCATCACGCTTCCGCCTCAAACCAAAAAGCAATATATCGTATTCATCAGCTAAGCCATGGCGCTCTCTCTGCAAGTCAGAGATAGGCCTCTTTGCTACCTCGCACACCTCAAGAGCGCGAATAATTCGCCTCTTGTCGGAAACGTTGATCTTTGCGGCGGCATCCGGATCGCAGGCCTTCAACTTTTCATACAAGGCTGCCGTTCCGCTTGCCTGCGCCTGAGCCTCAAGCCTCAAGCGCAATTCCGGGTCATTTGAATCCGCCTCAAATATGCCGTGGATCAGAGAATTGACATAGAGCCCTGTTCCGCCGATCACAACCGGTGTCTTCTTTTTCTTTATTATCTCCTCAACCGCGGCTTTGGCAGATCTAACAAAATCAGCAACATT
>CAYSCK010000125.1:0-4309 GCA_964429525.1 uncultured Planctomycetia bacterium | reverse complement strand
AAAAACATAAAAACTGAAGAACGCATACATTTTTAATCTTCTTTTTAGTTTTTTGTCTTTTTGTCTTTCAGTTTTTTAGTCTTTCGGTTTTTTGGTCTTTTGATTAACGCAAACCGCGCACCGAACACCGCTAACCGTTGACTGATCCCTAAACGATCTTCTTCTGCCTGAAGAATTCAACAAACGCCTGATCAAGCTCCTGCCGTATCTCAGCTGAAAATACTTTCTGCCCATCCAAGGTGTTTAAAACCTGGGGCCGCGTATCTCTTAAAAAATCCATGATCTCGGCACAAAAGACATTCAACCCTTCAGGCGAAAGGATCTCCAATATCTTTCTTTTAAAAGCATAAAGCTCTATCACAAGCGAAAGCTGGCTTGAGGGCCTGTGCGCGTCCTGTATCAGGACGCGCGTCAATGCTTCGCCTCTGCGCAATTTTTCTGCTATCTCCGTAGACAATTTAGTCTTGACGCGCATAAGGCGGACCAGCTCCTTATACTGCGCGTAATCAAGCCTCAATGTATCCGAGACATCCCTGAGCGCTTCGCTCTGGACCTTGCTTCCGATACGAGAAACTGACAACCCCATATCAATGGCAGGCTTGAAACCTTCATGAAAAAGAGAGCTTGAGATATAAACCTGGCCGTCGGTCATTGAGACTAAATTACTCTGAACGTAACCGGTGATATCCCCTTGCTGCGTTTCCACTATCGGCAGAAAAGTCATTGAACCCGACCCCATCTCCGAATTAAGGCGCCCGGCGCGCTCCATAAGCTGTGAATGAAGATAAAAAATATCTCCCGGGTAGGCCTCCCTGCCGGGGGATCGCTCCATAAGCAGCGAAAGTTCGCGGTATATCCATGCGTGCTTTGTCAAGTCATCCATAACGACCAGAGAGTCCCTGCCTGTATACATGAAATATTCACCTATGGCGGCCGCGACATACGGCGCCAGATACTGCTCTCCGGAAGAAGAAGAAGCGGATGCCGCGACAATAATAGTATGATCTATGGCCCCTGTCTCTTCCAGCGTGTGGATTATCTTCATCAAAGACGCGTGAGACCCGCCGCACCAGCAATATACGCAGAAAACATTCTTGCCCTTCTGATTGATGATAGCGTCGAGCGCTAAAGTGGTCTTGCCGGTCTGGCGATCGCCGATAATAAGTTCGCGCTGGCCTTTTCCTATGGGGATAATACTGTCGAGTATTTTTGTACCTGTATGAAGTTGTTCGGAGATCGGGATGCGGTCAAGGATGCCCGGGCTCCTGCGAAAGACCGGGCAGACACCGGAATTTTTAATATGCGGCTCTCTATTGTCTATGGGCTCTCCGAGCGAGTTGACAACCCTGCCTAAAAAATTCTCGCCCGCGGGCACAGAAAAAACTTCATTGCGGCTTGTTACTGTTGAACCAAGTTTAATATCACGCTCGTCTCCCAGCACGAATGCCATAACTTCTTTTTCGTTGAAATCAATAACAAGGCCTTTGCGGTCAATATCGGCAAAGTCAATCAGCTGGCCGTATATGCAGCTCGGGAGGCCTTCGATCTTGACTATGCCTCTCTTTACTTCCTTGACAACGCCGAACTCTTTTATTTCAAAAGGTTCAAGCGTAAATTGAGCTTTTTTTTGCATAATTAATTTATGCCGCTTGAAGAACGTATGGCTGAGAGTGCCCGGTTGAATTTGTTCTTAAGGCTTCCGTCAATGATTAAACCGCCGAGCCTGATCACGATACCCGCGATTATTGAATCATCTATCTTTTCATCAAAATTAAGCGCCGTATCAAGTTTCAAAGAAAGCACTTCCTTTAATCTTTCCTTTTCCTTCGAGGTCAAAGCCTGGGAGACTATTATTTCGGCGCGGTCAGCATGCACGACAAGGCGCGACTTATCGATCTTCCCCAGCTCTTCTATCAATTCATCTATAAGCTTTGAATGAAGGATAGACAGGTCTTTCTGGGCAAAAACAAATTTGATAAGTTCCTGCGCGAGAGCTATTGACTTTCCTTCAGCCTGGGCCAAGACTTCAGCCTCAAGCCTCTTTGTCTTTTCCGCTGTCTCGGCTATCGTCCTCTTGGCTTCCGCCTGCGCGCGCTCTATAGCCTCAACAGATGTCTTCTCGGAGTTGCGTTTTGCAGCCTCTGTTATCTGCTTAGCCTCTTCTTTGGCGCGTGAAATTTCAGCCTCAACCTGAATCTTCGCGCGCTCAAGCTCCTTGTTTAAAACTTCTTCTTTCTCAAGGCTATCCTGGTGCAGGACCTGCAGCCTGTTTAAAGCGATCTTGAGTTGGCTGCCGAATAAAAAACGCATTACCAGAACTATCACGACAAAAGTAACGGCCTGCAGAATTATGAGAGGCAAAACCATATAATCCTTTCACTAAAGGTCAAACATAATATTCAACATACAAAAGACAATCTTTTAAATACCTGATCCCTGACACCTATCCCATAGACCCTGCATTTACTTAAACAAGTTATACACCATAACCAAAGCAATAACAGCTATGCCTTCGGCAAAGAAAAAAGCGAACATCAGCGCCACAAGTATCTTGGGCGCGGCAGACGGATTGCGGCCCAGAGCCTTTATCGCGGCATACCCGACGACAGCGATGATCAAAGACGGCCCCATCGTGCTAATGAACATGATGATCGCTATGGTAAGATTTTTAAGCATGGAGATCCTTAAATCGAAAAGTCACAAAGTCAAAAGGACAAATTAGAAAAACCCAAAAACTAAAGAACTTAAAGACTTAAGAACACTTACATTTTTAATTTTATTATTAATTTTTTGTCTTTCAGTTTTTTGGTCTTTTGATTAGCGCAAACCGCGCACCGTAAACCGCTAACCATTACTGTAAACCGCTACTCCACCAAGATCACCAGTTCATTACTTCTCATCCTCGCGACACCCTGCCTTATAAAAAAAGACCTTTCGGATGTTTCAGGCATCGCGCCTTCCTCGGTCATTGTGGAACGGCCGACTTTCTGCGACATGAGTTTCATCTTAATTGAACCACGCTGTAACGCGACGAATGCCGACTCATGGTTATCCAAAAGGGCAAGCTCGCCGCCGCTTGCCGGGAGTATAACCTCGGAAACCGCGCCTTCAAAGATCGTGTGTTGAGCGTCAATAATTGATAATTTCATGATTAGTTCAAGGTGCCGGGGACCAGATTATAGGTTTTAGCTAGCCCCTGGCACCTGTAACATAGCCCCTGCTTTTTATGTCAGACAGATCTTATTCTTGCCCGTGGTCTTGGCCTGATAAAGGGCTTTATCAGCCTTATCAATAAGAACGTTCTTTTCAGTCGCATCCGACGGATAATCCGCGATACCCATACTTATCGTAGTCGGAAGGCTCAGGCGCACAAGATTCAAAATTCTTTCAGCAGCAAGGTTGGCGCCTTTTTTATCGGTCTCTATCATCAGCACCACGAACTCTTCTCCTCCATAGCGGAATACCATATCCAAGTTGCGGACGGAACGCACAAAAAGATTCGTCATTGCGCGTAAAAGCTCATCGCCGGCCATATGCCCGTTGGAATCATTGTACTTTTTAAAATTGTCCACATCGATCATCATAAGAGAAAGATGCTGAGGATAGCGCCGGGCGCGCGCGATTTCCCGGTCAAGGACTTCGTGCAGATACCGATGATTATATACGCCGGTCAGGCCGTCAAGAATAGACAGATCATAGTAATAAGATTTTTTGTTAGCCTCGTCCATAAGGAGGTAACGCTCAAGCGCGTGTTCAACAACGATACGGATCTCGCTGGGATTAAAAGGCTTTGTAACGTAACCAAATGCTCCGTCTTCCATAACTTCAATAGCGGAATTAATAAAAAGGTAGGGAGTGATCACAACAACACTTATTTTTGGATCGATATCCTTGATGGAGCGGACAAGTTCTGAACCGCTCATATCAGGCATACGCAGTTCAGTTATCACCACCGCGCATTTGATGTCTTTGAGCATCTTCAAGCCCTCTTTGGCGGACGCGACTATATTGACATTATGCCCTGCCGCGTATAGTACCGCGCCCAATGCCTCAGATGCTTCTTTTTCATCTTCAATCAGTAGAATATCAGCGCTCTGCTTCATTAATAAGCCCTCTTAAAATTTTATGTGCCAGTTGACATAACTCATTTATATATCATATATATAGATAGGTTTAACGTCAATGTTTTTTAAAACAAAAAAGGAGCCGAAAAACGGCTCCTTTTAATTTAACGTCCCCAACCGGATTCGAACCGGTGTCGCAAGCTTGAAAAGCTCGTGTCCTGGACCAGACTAGACGATGGGGACAA
>CAYSCK010000124.1:0-4407 GCA_964429525.1 uncultured Planctomycetia bacterium | reverse complement strand
CGAAGGACGAGAGAATTGTTAGGTTACGGGAAGTTGGAAGATAGACAGCTACAAGTTACAAGCTACAGGCTACAGGCTTCAAGCTACAGGCTGTAGGTCACAAGCTAAAAGCTACAAGTTACAAGCTAAAAGCTAAAGGCTGAAAGCTACAGGCGAAAGATTGATCTAAAGGCTCAGCCTCTTACAGAATAAACCATTGCAATAAGTTATCAAATATGTTAAATTATTGATATGAAATACGAACAATTTGTAGAAAAAGTATGCGATGTTCCTGTTATTGAGACACAGTCATTTATAACTGGAATTAGTGATTCAAAGTCTTTAACAGTTCAGCTTAGCCGATGGGTAAGAACAGGAAAGCTTATCCAGCTTAAAAGAGGCTTTTATCTTCTGCCAATAAAGTATCGTAAGGTTGAGCCTAATGAGTTCTACTTGGCTAGCATGTTGCAAAAACCGTCTTATGTTAGTCTTGAAAAAGCTCTGGAGTATCACGATCTAATCCCTGAAGCCGTAAGCGTGTTTACTTCAGTTACTACTAAAAGACCCCTTAAGTTAAAAACCGCGGCAGGAACTTATAAATATCGCCACATTAAGCCTTTATTATTTTTTGGCTATAATTCTGTTAAAAAAGACAGGCAGATTTTTTTTATAGCTTCGCCCGAAAAAGCTCTTTTGGATTTGTTTTATCTGCGTCATTCTAAATTAACGCAAGAGTATCTTGATGAGTTGCGCCTGCAGAATACGGAGAAAATTAATCTTGGTAAGCTTGCTCTTTTCGCTCGCAGATTCCATAAGCCTAAAATGAAAGTTGTTGCTCGCATGCTTAAGCAGTACATTAAGACATCCCGCGGAGGAGAAAAGAAGTTATGAAAGATTATGTTTTAGAATTAGCTGCGTCGAAAAACGGCTACAACGTTAAGCTTAATACCGTAAGAGAATATTTACAGGCATATATTCTTAGGATTTTGCAAGATGCCGGTTTTTTTCGGTCAGCGGCGTTTGTTGGTGGAACGGCACTTCGTTTTTTATACGATATGCCAAGATTTTCGGAGGATTTAGATTTTTCTTTGAATGATTTGAAAAATGGATATGATTTTGTTGATTTGATGGAGAAAATCAAAAGAGAATTGAGTTTGGCTGGTTACAATGTTGAAATTTTTCATAAAAAGGAAGGCATTGTGCAAGGAGCTATGATTAAATTTCAGGAGCTTCTCTTTGAAGCTGGATTAAGCCCTATTCGTTCGCAAAAGTTTTCGATTAAGCTTGAAATTGACACTAAACCGCCCGATGGTTCGATTGCAGAGACCAAGCTTATTACAAAATATTTCCCAATTTCTTTTCTTACCTACAATACCTCGTCTCTATTTGCCGGTAAATTACACGCTATTTTAACTCGTAAATATCCGAAAGGAAGAGATTATTTTGATTTGGGGTGGTATCTATCTCGATGGAGAGAGTTAGAGCCGAATTTTTTAATGTTGAATAATGCCTTGGCGCAAACAGGGTGGCAAGGTGGAGAAATCAGTAAAGTTGCTTGGCGGTCGGAAGTAATAAGGGTAGTTGAGAGCTTGGAGTGGAATTCCGCGCTTCATGAAGTTGAGAACTTTCTTGTAAATCCAAGTGATTTAAATATTTTTACAAAGGATAATATCCTCTCCCTTTTAAAGAATTTTTCAGATCATGCCTAAAGTAGCTTTTATATTCTCTCAATTCCCGGCTTATGATGAGACGTTTATCCTGCGCGAGATGAATGAATTGCGTAAGGCGGGCTTGCCTTTTGAGATATATTCCTTAAAGATACCCAAAGACAAGATAATGCACGAAGAGGCGAAGGACCTGGCAAAGACCACGAGCTATCTGCCGTTTTTTTCGCTGAAGCTTTTGAGTTGCGACCTGTTCTATCTGTTCCGTTATCCTTTAAGGTATTTCGTGGCTTTTTTTGGCGTTTTATTTCATAATTTAAGGAGCGCCAATTTCTTTTTTAAGACTTGCGCGATTTGGTATGAGGCTGTCGGTTTTGCTTTTAAAGCTCGTAAAGACGGTATCACGCATGTTCATGGACAATGGGCGACATTTCCTGCCACAGCCGCGTTTATAATCTCTAAATTGAATAATATCCCTTTCAGCTTCACAGGCCACGCGCATGATATATATTTAGATACGACCGGTTTAGCGTTTAAAATGCGCCGGGCAAAATTTATTACTACTTGTACAGGGGATAATAAGAGATACCTCCTAAATTTGGCTACAGGCTACAGGCTGCAGGCTGCAGGCTGCAAGTTGCAGGCCACAAGCTGCAAGCTACAAGCTGCAGGTCACAAGCTAAAAGATAGAGACAAAAGGTCACAAGAACACGACGTCATAAGTGAAGTATTGGAGCAAAAGATTATTATAAATTATCACGGTGTTGATCTCAGGCGCTTCGCGCGAACGGAAGACGGAAGACGGAAGTCGGAAGTCGGAAAAGACGAAATCGGACTTCGACCATCGTCCCTGCCTTGCCGGCAGGCAGGCATCGACCATCGACTACTTATCCTTTCCGTTGGTTCGCTTCTTGAATGCAAGGGGTTTGAATATCTGATAGAGGCGTGCGGAATGCTCAGGGACAGGGGCGTTGAGTTTGAGTGCATAATAGCGGGGGGAGGGCCTTTGGAAAGCCGTCTACGGTCCATGGTCCATGGTCGACAGTTAGAAGAAAAAATTACATTCACAGGTTATATAACGCAGGATAAGCTGATACCTATATATAAGGAAGCGGACGTATTTGTGCTTGCCATGGTGCCGGAGATCCATTGGGGTATACCCAATGTATTGCTTGAGGCGGGTGCCGCGGGCGTGCCGATAGTGTGCACTATGCTGCCGTCTATACCTGAGCTGGTTGAAGACGGCAAGACGGGATTTATTATCCCTGCTAAAGACCCGTCTGCCATAGCTGTGATCATTGAGAAGCTCTATCGTGATTCTGAATTGAGAGCGAGAATAGGCGAGGCAGGGAGAAAAGTTGTGGAAGAGAAGTTTGATGTTGTTGCTAATGCGTTAAGGTTAAGAGATCTGTTTAATAACAGTTAACGAGTTGGAGAGTAAAAAGATTAGGTTAAGGCTAAGGTTGAGGTTGAGAAAGACAGAAGTCCGAAATCAGAAGTCAGAAGACGGAAAACCGAAGGACGAAAGAATTGTTAGGTTACGGGAAGTTGCTTAAAGTTGCGGTAAGTTTCTTGAAGTTGCAAAAGCAACATGAAGAAACATCAAGTAACATTATGGAACCTTTGTATTGAGGCGATTAATAAGGCTAATCGCTTCAAGCCAGGACATGTTGCAACATTTTAGGTCTGGACAGAAATGTTGCAACATCTGGTTACGCAAACCGCGCACCGCTAACCAAGAACCGATAACAAAAGACAGAGGGTAGAAGAGTGAGACAAATTATAAAATCAATATTATCAAGTATTCTATATATCGGTTTCTTCTGGAGAAAAAGAGAAGGAATGGTAGTTTTAACTTATCATCGCGTTAATGACGCCTTGTCCGCGAATGATCTTGTGGTGCCGGTTGCGAGGTTTCGCGAGCAGATGCTTTTTTTGAAGCAGAATTATGAAGTGGTGGGGATAGATTGTTTGCTACAGGCTGCAAGCCACAAGTTGCAGGTATCGAGGCTAAGCCTCTATGCAATCTTGCTGAAACCGTTCCGGGGAGGCTTAGCCTCTTTTGACAATAAAAATCCACGGCTGAAAGTCGCCATAACTTTTGATGATGGCTATTTGGACAATTACAAATATGCTTTTCCTATCCTGAAAGAATTCAATCTTCCCGCAACTGTATTTTTAACCACGAATTATATCGGGACCAATTTAAAAAGAGACAGATATAAAAACGTACCTTGGGAGAGAGATTATCTGAATGAAGCGGAGATCAGAGAAATGCGGGCGAACGGCGTTTCATTCTCTGCTCATTCCGCGACGCATCCTCATTTGCCGTTATTAAGTTACGAAGACCAAAAGAATGAAATTATAAAGAGCCTGAATTTTGTAAATAAAATATTTCCTGATGATTTGGTTGCTAAGTTTGTTTTCTGCTATCCATATGGAGAATATAACAAGGATACCTTGAATATCCTGAGGGAAGCCCGCGTTAAGATAGCATTTACTGTTAAACCGGGGATAAATAAGTCGATGGACGATGGACGATGGACGACGGACGAAAAAACAAAAGCAAGGATAGAACTAAAGAGAATGGGAATAAACGGAAAAGATTCAGTTTTTGAATTAAAGAAAAAGATCGGCGGCGCGTACGATTTTTTATATAAGCAATTGCAAAAGGGAAAAAGATAGAGGGACGAAGGACGAGAGGACGAGGGACGATGGATGAAAAGACGAGAAAACAAAAGATAAACAGTGTTAGAGATTTAGA
>CAYSCK010000123.1:0-4414 GCA_964429525.1 uncultured Planctomycetia bacterium | reverse complement strand
GCCATGTTACGGGAGCCTTTACCGGAGCCATCAAGGACCGCATCGGCCGTTTTGAGTCGGCTGAAGGCGGCACTATCTTTCTGGATGAAATTGACGCTTTTACTCCGGCGCTACAGGTGAAACTGCTGAGGGTTTTACAGGACGGGGAATATGAAAGAGTAGGCGAGACAAAGACCAGGAAAGCCGACGCGCGAATTATTGCCGCCACAAACCAGAATCTGGAAGATCTTATAAAACAGGGAAGATTCAGGAATGACCTTTTCTACCGTCTTAATATCATTTCAATAGAACTTCCCCCATTAAGAGACAGGAAAGAAGATGTAACGCTTTTGGTTGAGCATTTTATAGAGAAACATTCCAGCGCGCTTAATAAGCAGATAAACGGTATAAGCGACGAGGCGTTCAGGCATCTGATGAGACATGACTGGCCGGGCAATGTGCGTGAACTTGAAAATGTAATAGAGAGGGCATGCGTGTTGACGCGCGGGCCGCTGATAGAGCCTGTTGATATGCCGGAGCATATTTTGAAGGATAAGGCAGAGGCCTGTGTTCCTGCAGGGCAGAAGGCTTTTGATGACGCCGGCAACGGATCAAGCCTGAAAGACGCGTTAAAAGACCCGGAAAGAAAGATAATCCTTGAGGCGATAGAGAAGTGCAAGGGGAACAAAAAAGAGGCCGCTAAACTGCTCGGGATAAACCGCACTACCCTGTATAAAAAATTGAATCAGTTCGGGCTGATATCTAACGGTACGAAAGCGTGAACCGGATCAGTAAGATCTTTTTTAAAGCCCCGTTGGCTCCAAAAGCTCCATCCGTTATTTCCGTTTTTCTCTCTGATGTCGCTTAATTCTTAACCTAAGCTACCGACTTTAGTCGGTGGTGGGGGAGCGTGGGGGCGAAGACCCCACGCCTTATGTATTCTACCAACGAAGTTAGTGGTTGTTCTTTGGAAAAATTGTTTCAAGCTTCGCTTAAGAGCCGGAGTAGTGCTTCGCAACGCAGAAAATCCAACTAAAAATGCACAACTCGCCCTAATATTTAGATTTTGGTAATGGCTCAAACAGTATATTTTTGCGCCTTTAGGCGCCGCTGGATTTTCTGCTCTTCTTCGGCAGTCGCTACGCTTTGAAACAGTTTTCCCTTTTAAGAAACCACCGACAAAGTCAGTGGTGATCCACTTGAGGGTATGGCGATATCTGATTTTCAGGATTTCTGCCGGCGTCCAGCGACTGGCGGGAGTTTTAAGCTTTCGCGGTATTTGGCTATGGTGCGCCTTGCAAGGTTTGTTTTTTCGCTGCAATTTATAAGCTGCGCTATTTCGTGGTCTTTCAGAGGTTTTGCTTTGTCTTCGCTTTCTATTAATTCGGTAATTTTTGATTTTATCATCTGAGCCGCTACATTTTCCCCGCACGTTGTTTTCAGGCTGACCGAAAACAGGTTTTTTAAGGCGAATATTCCGGCGGGAGCCTGTATATATTTATTGGCGACCACGCGCGAGATGGTGGATTCGTGCAGGCCGGTTTTTTTGGCAACTTCTTTTATGGACAGGGGTTTAAGCCTGTCTATCCCTTCAAGCATGGCTTCTTTTTGTGTTTCGGTTATAAGTGAAACCACCTTTAAAAGCGTGTCCTTTCGCCCCTGTATCGCGCGTATCAGGTTGTTGGCGCGGGATATGCGCTCTCTGATGAATTCTTTTGTTTCCTCATTTACTTTTTTTGATTTAAGCATATTTTTATAAAGAGGGTTGACGCGGATGACAGGTATGACGTCGTCTTTGACGCGTACTTCAAGTTCTTCGTTTTTTTCTTCAATGAAGATATCCGGGATGGAGTAGGCGACTTCGTCGCTTGAAAAGCTTCTGCCAGGTTTTGGTTCCAGCGAGTGGATTTTTGATAAACATAGTTTCAGTTCTTCAGGGGAGATCCCGATCTTTTTACACAGCCTCAGGGTGTCTTTATCAGCCAGGTCTTCCAAGTGGTCTCTGACTAAGCGCGCGGACTGGGTGTCTGCTTCCGCGAGTTTTTCCAACTGGATGAGGAGGCATTCTTTCAAATCGCGCGCTCCTACGCCTGAGGGTTCAAATGTCTGGATGAGTTTAAGGGCTTTGAGCAATTCCTGCGTGCCGGCATCGGTTTCAGACGACAAATCATCAAGGCTTTGGCGCATATATCCGTTTTCATCTATGTGCTGGATCAGCAGGGAGCCGAGTTCAAGCTCTTTTTTATCTCCGGCATTTATCCTGAGCTGTTTCAATAAAAAATCCGTAAGGCTTTCATCTCTACCCGGTATAGGGTTCTCCGGCATATCCTGCTCAAGGACCGTGTTTTTACGCTCCTGGCCCGGATTGAATTCTTCCTGGCGCTCTGCTTCTTCTACAGCAGGGTTCTCCGTGATCTCGGCCTCAACCATATCCCTTAATTCCAGGATGGGTAATTCAAGTATCCTGACAGACTGCTGCAGGGATTGGCTGAAAACCTGTTTTTGCCTGTGTTCAAGTTTTTGTTTGAAGCTCACGAATATATTATAACATGTTGTAAAAGTATTTGCTTTAAACCAGTTAAAAGAATAAAATATCATCTATGAATCTTCCATTAGAGGGTAAGAGGGTATTGGTGGCCGATGATGAAGAGGACGTATGCTTCTTCCTGAAAAGGTATCTTGAGCGCAGGAAGCTCGGGGTTCTCTTGGCAAAGGACGGCAATGAGGCCAAGAGTTTTTTAGAGAAAGAACTTTTTGATTATGTCATCCTTGACTGCAGTATGCCTGATATAACGGGCCTAGAATTGGTAGAATTGGCCAGGAGCCGAAATCCGGCGGCAAAGATCGTTCTTATCTCCGGTTTTCCTTCGGTCAATGATGAGGTTATCCAGCAGCTCGGAGGCGATTCTTTTGTTCACAAGCCTATTCAGCTTAATGAGTTGGATGGAATATTCCATGGGGTAGTATGAAAAGGTTTATTTATTTTTTAAAGGCTGCTGGTTTTAACGCGCCGAGATACATAGCGCGCGGCACATTGGTGTCTGTATTATTTTTGATATCAGGTATAATTTTTACTCAACCATCGTCAGCTTCGGGAGGAAATGTGGCTAAAGACACCATCGTAGTTTTGGAAACAAACCAGGGCAATGTAGAGATAAAGCTTTTTCCTCAAGTCGCGCCAAAGGCTTGCGAGAATTTTATAGGGCTTATTGAAAAGGGTTATTATAACGGCACTGTTTTTCATCGTGTAATTAAAAATTTCATGATACAGGGCGGTGACCCGACTGCCACAGGTATGGGCGGAGCATCTTTTTTTGGAGCGCCGTTTGAAGATGAGGTTGACCCGGGCGTGAAATTTGATAAATCCGGGATATTGGCTATGGCAAACGCGGGGCCGGGCACAAACGGCAGCCAGTTTTTTATTACGCTGGCGGCAACGCCCTGGCTTAATATGCACCATACTATATTTGGAGAGGTTGTCAGCGGATATGATGTTGTGGAGAAGATAGGGCTAACCCAGACAGGGTCGGATGACAAGCCCTCAAAAGCACAGAAGATCGTCCGAGCCTACGTAAAACAATAGGAGGAAGCATGTGTCCTGCAATGCCTGTAATGTGTTTGGCGCAAGAACAGAACGCGTATCTTTTGTTCACGATCAAGATTATACTGATGCTCATGCTTTTTACATGTTTATTGGTTATGATGGTACGCCAGCGTATCATGATCAAAGTTTTGAAAGAAATCCGCGATAAGAAGTAACTTAAGGATTTTTTTCCCTCGTCTCAGCAAGATGCGTCTTTGGGGGGCGGGGGAATTTTTTTTATGATGAGAAAATTAATCCTTTCGTTAATATTTTTTGTTTTATGTTCTGTTTCTGTTGCCGGGGCTGAAGCTGAAAAAAAGCCTTTAGAGATCCCTATCGGCAAGTTGGGCGATTTTCAGGAGGACGTTGTGAAGCCTCTGCCTTTAGATAAGATCATCGTGTTTAAAGATAAAGACGGTATATATTGTATTTCAAGTGAATGCACGCACAGAGGTTGTGTCGTAACTTTTAAGCGGAAAGATAAAATTTTTGCCTGTCCCTGCCATGGCGCGAATTTTTCAGAAGACGGCGCAGTCACGCGCGGGCCTGCAAAAAAGAACCTGAACTGGTACGCGATAAGGCTTGTTGACGGGGATAAGCTGATAGTGGACAAGAGCCAGGTTGTCGCGGCCGGTACAAAATTCAAATTTGATAATTGAGGCTATGTTTAATTTAAGAGATAGAGAAGAGCGCGTGAACACGTTAAAGACCTTTATAATCGGGGGGTATTTTTATTATGTGCCTTTGGATAGGCCTTCCTTATTTGCCGACGAGAGTCGGTGATGGTGGTGGTTGGCAGCTATCACCATCATAAGGATTCGGTTAGGCTTTTTCAATCATAATTTGGACGCA
>CAYSCK010000122.1:0-4415 GCA_964429525.1 uncultured Planctomycetia bacterium | reverse complement strand
AAAGCACTACTTCGGCTCTTAAGCGGAGCTTGAAACAATTTTTCCAAAGAACAACCACCAACTTCATTGGTGGCTTAGGTTAAGAGTTAAAAACGTTACCACTTTTTAAATATAAAAACTACCGCGAGAATGATCATGCAGAAACCAGCGATATAATTCCACTTCAACCCTTCTTTGAGGTAAAACACGGAAAAGATACAGAACACAACAAGAGTGATCACTTCCTGGATCGTCTTTAGCTGCGCTGCTGAAAAATAACCATGGCCTATCCTGTTGGCAGGCACCTGAAAACAGTATTCAAAAAAAGCGATCAGCCAACTTGCCAAGATCGCTATCCATAAAGGAGAACTTTTATATTTAAGATGCCCGTACCAGGCAAAAGTCATAAAAATATTTGATACAACCAATAATAATATTGTGCGCATCGCCTTCCTTCTTACAAAATATTATAACGAGGCGGCTTACCGCATGCTTTCAATGCCTCATCAACCTCTTTCTTCAATTCAACTATCCTCTTCTCGCGGCCGACCATAAAATAATTGAGTTTATCGATCTCCCCTATCTTCTGCAAAAGCCTTATCTCCATGCTTTTACGCTCTATTATCGCTGCCACGACATTGCCCAACGTCATCAGGAAAGCTTCCTTTTTCGTGTCACGAACGTAGCCACTCTTAAGATAAAGCACTAAAACACCCAGCACCTTGCCGCCCGTAAGTTTTAAAGGCACGCAATAATGACCGTGCGCTGCCATATTTGTAGCTATATTTTCATGCCTTTCGTCAATTCGATCCGCAAAAACGATCTCACCTGTCTGAGCGGCACGGCCGCACAGGCAATGCCCTATCGGAACAAAACGACACATCTCCTGAACAGAGGTAGAGATATTTTTCTCAGACTTAAGAGTCAGGACGCGCGTATCATCTTCAATGAGAAATATACCGGAGCTGGATTCCACGGACAACCAGGACGTACTTATGATCTCATTTAAAATATGCTCCAAAAGCTCCTGCATAGAGACTTTTTCCAGAGAAATGCTCATAATGCTCGCCAATGAAGACTGTATATCATAACTATGCTTAAGCTTTTCACGGCTCTGCTTCCTGACGGATACATCTTCAATGACACCGTCAAAAAAGACCCCACCCTTTTCATCCCTATGCGAGACCGCAATAACAGATGCCCAAAACTTACGGCCTTTAAGCGTGATCAGCTCTATCTCCTCATCTTTTACGAATCCCTGCCTGGCAAGCTTTTCGCTGAAAATAGCGCGCCTGGACGGATCCACATAGAGGTCGCTTACAGTGTGCCTCATCAACTCATCCTTGGAAGCTGCTTCAAACAACTCGATCATCGCCGAATTAACCTCAAGAAAAACACCATGCGGGCCTATGGTATTACGGTAAACTCCGACATTAAGATTATTGACCAAAGCCGTCAGCCTTGACTCTATTTCTTTCCGGCTGATTTTTTCGCGGATGAGCTCATCCCTCAAAAGGGACAACTCACGCATCTTCCTGACCATTTCGTTAAAATCAGAAGCAAGCTTTGCCACATCATCGCGCCCGGCGACACGGATCTCCTGAGTAAAATCGCCTTCACGCAAACGCGTCATAGACTCTTTTAAAAGTTTAAAGAATTTGATAACAGAAATAGGATTGATCATATTGCACCTCTCTGCAAAAATCCCGCGCCGCGCTTGAATTTCCAATCCGGCGCATTCTAAAGCGGCTTCCTTTTTAAAAAAGCTATTGCCTCAAATATTATCACACTACCGAGCAGACATCAAACAATGACTGTCCTTTGATAATGTACCATGTTGCGTATAAATTGTTCTTAGCTGTCCAGCGGGTCCTGCCGCCTGCGGGACTCTTTTTCGTTCTCGGCCTCCTAAAGATCGGGTCGGCTCTGCGAGCGAAAAAGAGGACTCCCCTCCGGCGTCACCCGCTAAACAATTAAAACAAAAAACGCATCATTCTGTTGGAAAATTAAACTTTTATTTCAATTTACACAATTTATTTGACATTATCCTGCCCTTTAAAAACGGCTCTTATATTTCAAATAGAGAGCGTCGTTGAATGATTCACCCTGCGTCTGATTCAGCGCAGTGCTCTCCTGCGGCTGCTCTATAGCATAACTTAGCTCAACATTATCCGTAATATCTTTTTTCACCCCTATACCTTTTGACCTGTCGTCAAATTTAAGCGTAACACCGTCTATTCCAAGCGTCTTGAACAATGCCCCGGAAGAACCGCCAAGAATAAAATAATCAAAAAATTCTTTTACCATCTCGGCTGAGATCCCGCCCTGGCTAAGACCTGACTCTGAGCCACTCCAGCTTTGGCCTGTAACCAGCATCAACAAAAGCCTATCCTCATCCTGCCTTGGATCCGAAGTCAATTTAATATGAGGCTCAAGCGGAGTCCCGCCAAGCACGGCATGGACTGAGAATCCTTCAATAACAGTGCTGCCCTTAATATCAAAAACAGGCGCAGCAGGGTCTCCGGAAAAAAGTATTTTACTTGATCCGATCTTTAAGGATGAGCGGGGCAGAATAAACTCTCCTCTGGATGCCGCAATCTCTCCTTCAAGAAATGGTTTTGAGAAAAGGCTCTTAGCTCTCAGGTCGAAAACAACCGGAATCTCTTTCAAAAGAAAAGTGTCTTTAAAAAAACTCTTAAGCTGAAAAGACCCGGTTACCTCTAACTTTTCTAAAGAACCACTGGCGGAAATATCAATACCCTCAATTAAACCGCCGGCATTCCTTAAAATAGTTATACGCGGGAACAGATGCCTGAGCTCAGATATATTGAGCATGGGCGAATAAATATCAATATCAAATTTTGAATCCTGGTAGATACCGTCAAGGATTACCGGGCCCAGGCCTGAAGAAAACAATCTCGCGTTATACACCTCAACATTCAATCCGGCCGGTCTGAAAGAATCAAAATAAATATCTACTTTTTGGATCCTGGCAAATGAATCCTGCGCAAGGCCGGGCAAAGCCCTTAAAGTACAATCTTTCAGGATCAGCTGCCGGCTCAAGCTACCCTCAGCCTTGCAGCTATCCAAAACGATACCCGAAAACTTATAAGACAAAAATCTGCCGATAATAAATCTTCCTCCTGAAGGAGTAAGAAATAAATAAGCTACAATACAGGCAGATATCGATAGGATAAAAATTGCGGTCAGAAACAAAAAAGTACCCCTCAATGACATCTTGCTCATCTATCCTTTCCTATGTTTATTTAAACACAGTAAAAAAATAATCGGCGTAAGATTCTTCTATCTTTTAAATACACCTATTCAACATACACCAATTCTACCGGCAGAGATTGAAAAAAGGGCAAATACCGCAATAATACGGGTCTTCCTGGTCAGCCTCAAAAGGCGTTTCAGGGCTTAATATCTCAAGACAAATGAATTCCAGGGCTTTCATCAGGCAATCGGACTTAGCTACCCTCTGCCCGGCAGGCTCTTCTTTGTCAAAAAAGGTCTTGATACCAAAATTCCTACCCTGATCTTTCAGGTTATAGAACCCCGCGTTCAGGTCCGCTCCGGTATAAGCGCGCTCAACAAAATAAAGATATAAAGGCAATTGGAATGAACGTATAGTCCTCTTCAGATGCAGGCGAGTCCAGGGCTTTGACTCAATTTTATCAACCGAAGAGGGCATCATATCGCTTGAGCCGGTCTTATAATCAAGTATCAAGAGACTGCCGTCTTCCAATCTGTCTATCCTGTCGATCTTTGATTTAAACCTCAGCTCGTGCGCCCCGGCGCGGATGGAGCCCTCAAAAACCTTCTCAACACAGACGACCTCCCTGACCGTACGCCGTTCTTCATTCTCAAGAAAATTTTTCAGCCTGAACCGTAAAACTTCACGCACAAGAAAAGCGTCAGACTTCATCTTCTTTTTGAATTCCTTCTCAAATTTAATATCAAGAGCTTCAAAGAAATCATTTTTAAATGCCTGGTCAACAGCAAAAGGAACGCGGACAAAACGCGAGAACATGCCTTCCAGGAGTTCATGCACGAATGTCCCCACCTCCCTGGCTTCAGGCTCATCTGAAAGCTCTTCTTTCTCCCTCAACCCCAGGACATACTGATAATAAAATCTCAAAGGGCACGAAAGATAGGTATTGACGCTTGTGGCTGAAAACCGGGTCTCTTTTAAAAATTCGCAGTACTTCTTATCTTTCGGCGCGAATATCCTGCGTGGCAGCACCTCAACTGAAAAACCGGCACAGAGCTCAGGCTCAAGCGTGATAAGTTTTTTTTCTTTTTTTTGTTTTTCCCATATAAGCTCTTCTATAAAACGGCTTCGCTCCAGGTCCTTTGATTCGCGATAGAATAAAATCACATTTTTAGCCGAAGAGATAAGCCTGAAAAACTGATAACGCTGTATCTCCTCCTCT
>CAYSCK010000121.1:0-4554 GCA_964429525.1 uncultured Planctomycetia bacterium | reverse complement strand
GACTTGATCTCAAAAAGCAAGGTATAAAATTTATCGGCCGCGTCTGAAAAAATATAATACTCCCCAAGGCATTCCTTGAGATCCTTAAACAATTTTTTTGTGGAGATTTTCTCAGCGATCCAAAAGTCCAGATCTACCGAAAACCTGTTTAGGCCATGGCAAAGCCTGAGCATAGTACCACCGCCAAAGATCAACCTTGATAGAAGCTTCCGGCTATTAAGCCTGTCAAGCACCTCAAGCTCAAATTGCTCCTGCTTTATCAGATCCCGCATATCTTCCCCACGACATCCCTGGTTTTTTTTGGAAAAACCCGGATTATCTTTTTAATCTTTGCTTTATCCAGCTTTTTTATATCCAATGAATCGACGTCTATTTTATACTTTCCAAATGAATAAAGATATAAAGAATCGACAAAAGCCTTCTCTTTAGTAGCAATAAAAATATTATTCTTCTTTATAAAATCAAAATACAAGCCCTTCTTAAGTTTGTAATAATTGAATGAATTCCCGTCTATGGCAAAGCGGGCAGAGCGCTTCAAAGAAGCGTTTTCAAAAAAATTCCTCGGTACCTGCGTTGTTATCTCATGCCATGCAAGCGCTGTCATAAAAGAAATATAAGAAGGCACCTGCAGAGAATTCGCTATCTCAAGTTTCTCATCAGCGGCAAGATTACGCCATTTTTCCTCAAGTATATAAAAATTCTTTTTAAGCCTTACAAAAAGGCTCTTCTTTACATAGCGGCTGCAAAGTACCCTTGCCGATTCCGGCTTTATACCCAAAACCTGCGCCAGGTCTTTTGTGGAAAAAAAATTCCGGACGGCCAACTTTCTTAGATCTTTATAGTCCATCTTCACCTTAAATCACTAAGGATATATTATTAACAATTATGTTAATAATATATCCTTAGTAAATTTATGTCAATAAAGCTCTTCCTACCACCGTATTCCCGCGCCGCAAATAATTGCCCATTCCTTTGGCGACACAAGAGTCTTTACAAAAGCTTCGCCGGCGCCTTTTAAAAACAGCTTTGACAACCCGGACCCCGCCTTTATCGCCTTATCCGCGTATTTAACCTCAAAGTTCAGGCAGGATGCCTTATCAAACTTCCAATCTCCGGTCAGGGCGACTGTCCTCTTTCTCGCGCCATAACCCGCGCTCAGGCCGAACACCAGGCCGTTCTTTACCGCCCTCTGGAAAGAGGCTGTAAAATCAAACCCCGAACCGATATCTTTATTTATGGTATAAGAAAGCCTGTTCTTGGCGGCGATATCCCAACGCCCCTTTAATGTAATAGTATTTTTCCGCGCGGCTGTATAAATAATTTCATTATTCTTATTTATCTCCCACCTGCCCTGCAGGATCAGCTTATCCGCGGGCCCTTTTTCCCTTTGCGCGACAAAAGTCAGGCGGTTATATTTATCCGCCTGCCAGCTACCGCTAAATTTCAAAAGATATATTTTATCGCGCGAGACAACGCTGTAAACAAGCTCGCTTCCATCCGCGCAGAGCAGCTCCCCCCGCAAAACAAGCTTATTGCCATTTATCTGATTATTCCATTTATCAAGGCTGAAGACCAAGTCGTGCTTCTCACCCAGCGCCCACTTGCCGAAAAATTTAATCTGCTGAGGCGTATCCACGTTGTCGGATTTTTTAACGTGATAAGAAAGGTTATTCCGGCGGTCAAGCTTGAATACGCCGTCAACAACATGCCTGAATCTCCCCGGCCCGATTTTTACAAGCCTGTTATGCGGATCAAGTTCGTAGCGTGTTTTGCTCATATATTCAGGTTACTTAAAGTTTCTTAATGTTACTTGATGTTTCTTTAGGTTTCTTTTTATTCCTTAGATGATCCCCCGGAACTTTCCACGTCCCTTCATTTTCAACTTTATACATCGATTTAAGATACTGATTACTCATATAGCTCGCACTATGATAAAGTTTGCCAAATTTATCGTATTCTTCCTGAGTAATCAACTTATCTTCAAGACAATCCTCCATATCTCCGCCTAACTCTTCCAAAGAACCCTGGCTGATCTTAATGCCATGCAAAAACTCACCTAATGTTCCTTTCCTATAGCTTTCTCTTATATTCTGTTTAGCGGAACGTGAGGCATCCCTCATTTGAGAGACTAAACGAATATGGGATTTCGCAAAACGTTCTGTTATTCCATAAACAAACCTTCTGATTTCACAGATGTCTTTATAAAACTTTAAATTTTCGTATGGTCTTTTATTTTCCATGCAACCTTAAGAAACCTTAAGAAACTTTTGGAACGTTAAGGAACATTTTTTCAGCGCTTCTCCCCATCCTGCAGCGAAAGAAGAGCATCGAACGCGTACGGCGTAAATTGTAAAAATTCCGCGACGCGCGAATAATAAAGTTTCTGATAGATCATCCCGTTCCATAGCGGATCATCCCGCATCCTCTGCGAAGCAAGCATCGCCCCGAGTCTTTCTTCTATCTTCTCTAAATATTTTTTATCCCCTGTCAGAAAATAACTGTACGCCATACCTTCAAAGATCGCCCCGTATTCATCATGTTCAATAAGATAGTCGGTCAACTTCACAATCGCCTGCTTTATCGCCTGATTCCCAGTCAATTTGTGATAGTCTATCAGCGCCGGAAGGTCGTATCCGTTCATATAGCCGATATGCGGGTCTCCATCCCAACGCTTATCGCGCGGATTATAATTTTCATTAAAACTGCCGTTCCTGTTCTGCCCCTGGTAAAACATGTTGGCCCAGTAATCCGCGTCTTTCTTCAGGCGCTCATCGCCTGTGGCTTCATATAGCGCAACCTCGCCCATCAGGATATTTGCCATGGCGCGGTTAGGCGCGATATCAGGGTGTTTAAAATATGTTATAGGGTGTTTTAAGAAAAATTCGCCCGTCTCTTTCGCCGCGTCAAACGCCCTGTCATTGCCCGTAATATAATAATAAAGCAATATACCATTGAGGTTTGTGTGTGATGATTCCTCGTTCCTGCCGCCCCAGTGGTCTCCCGAATGCCGATGCTGAGAACCCGGCTGGCTGTAATCCTGATAAATTTTCTTTAAGCGTTTGTCATACGCCACCGTATTGAAATGGCACGTATCCACATCAGCGATATGGCGGCTCAGATCCTCGCCGAACTGAAAATACCTGTAATTACCTGTTCTAAGAAATTGAAGCAATGCCCCGGAATGCGTGCCCATGCCCTCAACATTAAACCATCCCCACCTGCCTTCAGGGTGCCATCCCCATTCGTCATACGACTTATCATAAGCGTCCTGCCTATACCAGCTCAACGTGTCGCCGAAATCAAAAATGCCGTACCATTTAAAAGTCTTCTTCTGCCTGTCACCCCAATTGAACAATCTTTCAAGCACTGCCTCGTATTGCTGAAAATAAGCCAGGCCTTTGGCATGATCAGCAACCGCCCCCATGGCTTTCGTATCGGCAAACCACGCCGGATCAGCCATTATCAGAGGAGGCTCTTCCATAACATTTGCCGTCTCCCGTACCTTAGCGCTCTTATAGTCGCCTTTATGAAAATAAAATACAACCTCATGCGTCTTGGCTAAGCCAAACGCGCTTCCGCGCGCCACATCCTCAGGCCCCATGGTCTTTTCAGTCGTCTTTAAATCCATCTCGCCTGCTTCCTGCGGCCACAGTTTCACTTTCAGAGTCTTTTCTTTCACGTCAACTTCAAACGCCTTGGGATATTGCTGCCATAACTTCCTGACAATGGCGCATACGCCCTTTTCTCCGTTTGTAACATCAACCCAGTTTTCAAGCTTATCGCCTGAGCCGATCTCTTTCTTTCCTTCAACTACAGTGTAGGCATTATCTTTTTTCTGAAACACCTGCGCGTTACCCGAAATATCCTTAAGCCGCATAACCTTGCCGTCACCCGCGAATACGAGCTCTGCCTTATCCAAAACTTCCGGCAGTCTCAGATTAATGGAGGCTTCCTCTATCGTCTCATTCTTCGGCAGGCGCGTACCTTTATAAAGGTAGTGGAATTTATTCTCAGGGTAACCAGTAAAAATAAACGTATGGTAAACGCGTACGAAACTCTCGCCTTTATATGCCTTTATCCTCACTAAGAATTTGCAGAACTTCTGCCCCTTTGCATTCACAAACCAGCCCTCCGCTTTTAGGCCTGTGGAATACAACCCGTTCTCCTCAACAATAAGCTGATAATTTTTATCCAAAGAGCTCTTATATTCTTTCCCTCTGAATTTTATAACCATATCGCTGTTCTGCGACACTATCTCTTTGCCGTCCATCCATACCCTGTCAAACAACCTGAAAGATTTTTTATTTACCGAAAACCTGATCTTGCCCGTATCCACTGTTATCACTTCAGAGGTCTCAGAGGTCATGTCATCTTTTTTAGGCGCTTTCAGGCTGACAGGAAATACCGCGTTGTACACGCTTGCCGAATTTGCCTCGCATGTCGCGGGCATATTCAAAAGCAGCCATTTTATGCTTCCGTCTTCCCAACGCGCCATCACCCTCGCCTGAAAATCAACGACATTGCCCAAGCTGTTTCTCAATTCAAGCTCGCCTG
>CAYSCK010000120.1:0-4664 GCA_964429525.1 uncultured Planctomycetia bacterium | reverse complement strand
GCATTTTTAGCTGGATTTTCTGCGTTGCAAAGCACTACTTCGGCTCGGAGCGGAGCTTGAAACAATTTTCACTTTAAGAAGCCACCGACAGAGTGGGTGCTGATTCACTATGCACTATAAACTATACTCTATTGAATATTAGTTCTGTTATCTGAACGTTTATCTCTTACTACGCTTGAACGTTCTATGCGTTTGGCTGCTTCCTTAAGCTCAGCACCCAGTTCGGCTATCTGGGCAACGTGCGTCAGTTCTCTCTTTTCGTTGGAAACTATCCCTATTGATATTGATAGAAGCCCGAATTTTTGTTCAATGCCTTTTCTGTCGTGCCCTACTATAAAACCCGCGGTGCGATCCTCTTCAGTATAGAACGAAGGCGCTATCTTTTCAAAATCCTCAACTACTTTTTGCGTGATCACGTCCGCTTTTTCCGGGGTAGTCACCACTACAAAATCATCTCCGCCTATATGGCCTATAAAATCATCAAGGTTCCCTAATTCTTTTGTCGCCCTGATCAGAAGGCGCGCGGTCTCCTTGATGATCTCATCCCCATGTTTGAAACCGTATTTGTCGTTATAGACTTTAAATTTATCAAGGTCGCAATACGCGACAGCGAAGGATGATTTTTTATCTATCCGGCTCTGGAGCTCGTTTAATATTGAAACGTTGCCCGGCAGATGCGTCAGTGGGTTGGCGTCAAGATCTCGCTCTGTGCGGCGGAGGATCATCTTTATCCTTGCCAGGAGTTCCGGCGGCTCAAACGGTTTGACCATGTAGTCATCAGCCCCGGCATTGATACCTGAGACCTTATCCGATATCTCGCCTTTTCCTGTGAGCATTATGATGGGCAGGTGGCTCAGGAGAATATCTTTTTTAATTATTGAAACCATTGTAGGCCCGTTCATCCTGGGCATATTGTAGTCGACTATGACAAGGTTGGGTGCTTTGCTGTTTATGAGCGTTAACCCTTCTTCACCATCGCCGGCTTCAAAGACTTCGTAGCCTTCTTCCGATAAGGTGAGGTTCAAGACATCGCGTATGTCGGCATCATCGTCAATGACGAGGATCTTTGCCTTAGACATGAAACGCTCCCTTGATCTCTTCTACAAGGTCTTCGGCTGAGAATGGTTTTGTAAGGTATTTCGCGACACCAAGTGTGAGCCCGTGTTTTTTATCGTCCTCTGAAATATAGGTTCCTGTTAATACAACTACAGGTATGTCGCATGTATCTTTGTCTTCTTTCAGGTGCTTTATGACCTCAAAGCCGTTCATACCCGGCATATTTATGTCAAGGAGTATGAGGTCTATACGTTTTCTTTTTACGAAGTCAAGCGCTTCATTTCCATTGTAGGCTTTTTCAGGCTGCAGGTTGTTGTCTTTGAGGCACAATGAGATGACGTCGACAATATCCGGGTCATCGTCTACCACCAGCACCGTTCTTTTGACGTTTTTGCCGTCGGCATTTGAAAATATCTTGTGTATCGTATTCACGAGTTCCTCCTGACGGAAGGGTTTTGAGATATAATCCATGATCCCCTGCCTGTATTGTGAATCGTGCGCCAAAACCGATAGTATGATTATAGGAATATCCTGGGTGTTGGGGTCGTCTTTCAGGTGTTTGGCCACCTCAAAGCCGTTTATGCCGGGCATCATTATATCAAGGACTATCAGGTCGGGCTTAAGCTCCTGCGCTTTTAATATCCCGTCATGCCCGTTAGCAGCTTCAATGACGTCATATCCCTCGGCGCTTAAATAAATGCGCACGATCTCCCTGATATCCGGCTCATCATCAATTATCAATACTTTGCGTTTCATGATATACTCCTATTTTATCATACAATTTATGCTTTGGGCAGGGTGAAAGAGAAGCTGCTTCCTTTGCCCAGTGAGCTCGAAATACTGAGTTTGCCTTTATGCGCTTCTATGATATGTTTGACCAGGGACAGCCCTAAGCCTGTTCCTTTGACTTTCGCGTTCACCTCGTTATCTACCCGGAAAAATTCTTCACCAAGCTTATTCAGGTCTTTTTCGCTTATGCCTATGCCATTATCGGATACTGATACCAGGACTATCTCGTGTTCAAGCGGTTTTGCTTTTATGGTTATCCGTCCTGATTCCAATGGGACGAATTTAATAGCGTTTCCGGCGAGGTTTATAAATACGCGCTCGAGCTGGCTCTTGTCGGCCCTTACCGCGGGGATGTCGGCCGGGATATCGGTGACCAGTTCAATGTTTTTTTCTTTCATGGCGGGAGCAAGCATGTCGCTTAAAGATTCAACCATAAGCTTGAGGCTCAAGGGTTCAAATTTCATTTCTACGCGGCCGGACTCAATGCGCGAGATGTCTAAAAGATTATTGATAAGCTGCGACAGGTTGTCGGAGTGCTTATTTATTTTTTCAACCCGCTCTTTTGCCGCCAGGGGGAGCTCGCCCAGTTTTCCGGCGGCTAATATAGAGGCGTACCCCTTGATAGAGGTCAGCGGTGTGCGGAGTTCATGAGATACCGCCGATATGAAGTCTGATTTTCTTTTTGAAATAGTACTGATCTCCTCCAGGGCGTCGGATAATTCTTTTGTTCTTTGCTGGATCTTTAATTCCAATTCCTGATGCGACAGCCATGTCTCTTCAAAGAGCTTGGCATTTTCGGTCGCCTGCCCAATTTGCGTAGCAAGGATATAGACCAGGTCTTTGTCGCCTTCTGTAATGTGGGTGTAGGCGGATTCGCATCCCATGATCAGGGCGCCTATCGCTCCGTTTTTTTGTGTGATAGGCGCGCAGACAAAAGACGCGAGTTCAAGCGCTTTTAAAAATATCGGGATCTCTTTGGCGGACCTGTCCACATCCATTGACGAGAATATCTGATTTTTATTCAATATTTTATCAAGTATGAGCGGATGGTTTGAGAATTCCCTTAACACGCGGTTTACTTCTTCTACCGTGTATCCTATAAGCGACTTGATGACGAGTCCGCCTTTGTTGTCGCGCGTGAATGTAAGAGCTTTGTCAAAGCCAAGTTCTGTAACGTGTTTTTCTTCGATTTTTTTGTAGATCTCTTCTTCATCCAATGTGGTTGAAATAAGGCGGGTAAGTTTTTGCAGGGTTACGAGCCCTGCGATTTTTTTATCGAGCTCTTCCTGCGCGCGGTGGAGTTCCAGGTCGGTCTGGACTATGAGTTTCGCCTGTCCGTCGAGTTCGTCGAATGCCCTCTTTAGTTTTGCAAGCTCTTCAGAGAGTTGTTTTATTTTTTCCAGTTTAAAGACGAGGACAATGATCAGCGCTATCAGGGCCACAAGGCCGAACATGCCGGCGAAGTTTACGATAGCTTCAAATATCGTAGGTTCCTTAAATGTGCTTTGGATGGGCATGCGGTTCGCCAATTGTTAAAATTGCCAGAGTTTCATTGTGGAAGTATGTCTCTCCATAGTGCTCAAGCGATTTTAGAGGCGCCTGTTCACCGTAAGTGCAAATACCAAGGATGGGCACATCTCCCAATACATCTTTTATACGTGATATCTCTTTTTCTGTCAACCGTCCTAGAAGCTTAACCCGTGAAATTGATTCAAACACAAGGGCCCCCCTGATCTCTTTATTCGCAAGCGCGGCTTTTGCTTCTTCTGCCGCCTGTGTCGCGGCATCAAGTGCCCATTCCTTTGTACCCATCATTATGCGCGCTTCAGCGCCTTCGGAGGCGTCTCCCTGGCAGACGAGTCCGCCGTCGGAGTCTATGCGCAGGGCATTACGTAAAAGATATTCGGTCTCACCCGGCACATAAAGCCCGAGGGGGTAGTATGTGCTCATGCGGATAAGCTGTCTTTCTATCTCAGCCCTTGTTTTTGAGAAATAATCCTCATATATGGATACGGCGGGCCTCCCATCTATTTTTTTTATAACATTGCCTTTGACCTCGGTTATCGGGCGCGGTTTGCCCAATGGCTTCCAGCCGTGGCGCACACCTATGCCGAAAATATTTTCTCCCGCGAATACCGTGCCTACCAGGCTGTCTGATGAGGCGCCTGTATTGCTGTATTGAAATGTGCGGTAGAACCTGAAATTATCCGCGCTTGAGCCTCCCACTATCGGAAAGCTCAGGCCAAGTACATCTTTTATGCCGCGAAGCATGTCTGAGCCATTTTCAACAAGCCCATCGCAGAAGATGAGGGCGAGGTTTCTTTGCGCGCTGCTTAAATTTTTCAGAGCCTGGTGCGCGAAGCCCTCTCCTGATTCACGGGCGCTTTTTAGATTTATGTTAAAAGTTGAGCCTGTGCCCAGAGTTATGACATCAGAATTTAAAAGCATTAGTCCGACGCCGTATGAAGATATCCCCTTGTTGGTTATAAGGGCCGCGCCGGTTGAGCCGATTATCTTAATATTGCCGAGGCTGTAAGTAAGCCCTTCAATAAGCCTTTTATCGGCAAAATGGATCGTTGAAAATAATATAGCAAGAGTTACTTCGCGGTGGTGAAGCTGGTAGAGGGCGAGTTTGGCGGCTTCTTGAGCCGCTAAGAAGGGATCTTTTTTTTCGCTGAAACCTACGCCGACAAAAGTAGCCATAGAATTAAAAATAACGCAAAAGTTCAAATGAGTCAAGTAGTTCTGCAAAAAGACAAAAGGGACAAGTTAGAAGAACCCAAAAACTAAAGAACTTAAAAACTTAAGAACACTTACTT
>CAYSCK010000119.1:0-4792 GCA_964429525.1 uncultured Planctomycetia bacterium | reverse complement strand
GGAGCAAAATCAACGTCATTAAGCTCCAGCTGCAATTGCTTGACAAATTCTTCTGCCTGCTGGCCGGAGCTATTAGGTGTTGCGATATCAATATCTTCAGGATCTGCCATATCAAAATTATCAGCCAAAATCCCTTTATAAGCCATACTGCCAAACAACCAAACTGGATAATCTATGCTTCTCTCTCTTAGAACCTTCTGGATTGTTGAAATTAATTCTTTCGTAGACACTAAAACAGGAGATGATGCATTGCCCGCATTAGCCTTGCGGAGCTGTTCATCATTGTACAACCTGAACTTCAACCCCTCAGTTACGCTCCCGTCAGGCAACCTGTCGCCATAATAGGAAGTAAATTCCTTTATCTCATTCTTTGTAATCCTGAAAACGATACCGTGCTTCAACGGATTAAAATCACTATCGTTGAGCTCAAGCATGGTCAACGGCGCAAGATTAACAGGGAACTCCTCATTAAGCTCAAGCTCTGTTCTCAATGCTTTGATCAGCTCTTCGGCTTTCGGTCCCCTGTCGTAAAGCGTCGCGATATCAAGATCGTGGACAAAATCAGAAACGCCACGAACCGCAGCGCTGCCAAACAGCCAAACCAATTCACCAAGATCGCCATTCTTCAAAACATCCTGTATTTTAACTATCAATTCCTGCACAGGGGTCTGTTTCTGCTCTGAAACCTGACCCTTCCAGGTCCAGTTAGAATGATCTTTCAAGGCCTGGGTATAACGCTTGGCAATTAATTCGCGCTGCTGATTATCCAACGAACGATATTCCTTCCCCCTGACGGTGTTGCTACCAAAAACACCAAGCTGTTCAAAAACAACTTCCATGCCTTCAGCTTCTTCCAACAATGGATATTTCACCATGCTTTCAATCAAAATCCTTGGGGCCACGAGAACCTGTATTTCATTGTCAGCTGTCATGCGCATATTGATTAATGAAGGGATGTTGTGCTCATACAGATCACGCACATCGCGGCCGACAACATCTGCTAAACCATTGAAATCTCTTCCTCTATACATCCTGACCCTGGCCGGCCATCCTTCAAGCTCACCGAAGACAATATTTGTTTTATTATAATATTCCTTATCAATCCTGGCCTTGCCATCATCAATAAGCTTCCAGATGGTATTGCGTATGCGCCCGGAGTGAATGTTTAAATGCTGTCCCTGGCTGGCATTAAAGAAAGGCACATGGACAAAAGATTCATAACGTTCGCCTCTAGCCGCGGTCAACAAGATCGCATCCATCAATCTGTCAGAATCTTTAACAGATGTCACGGAAACCCTGTCTTTGCTAGTAGCCATAACGTGCTCAACACAATACTCACCTAATACTGTTGATAAGTAATAACCATTGCCGGTGATCCCTGTCGCCTCATCAAAAACTTGCCATGATGTCTCTTCCTTTGCGCCGAAGTCACACAGCGGGCAATCGCTATCCGGATGCGGCATATTGATATCAACAGCCGCATAAGACATGTTTTCACGCGGAGCGCGTGAAGGAACAAAGCACAAAACAAGCTTATTATCATTACCTAAATCAATAACTGTTTCTGTTGAAGGATCATACCGCTCAACTTTCTGCCCAGCCGGCCCCTGCTTTTTGATAGCCTGATGCCAAGCTTCCTGAATCTTCGTAGCTGCAAAGCCGATATTCTTATCCGCATCCTTTAAATCAATGGTTGGAGAGGAGGAAATAAGCTTTGTTGTTAAAGTGACTGTGAAATAAGATTTGGCAGACAGGCCTCTCATCATAGACTGTGGACTGTGGACTGTGGACTCTCTTTCACTGACCGGAGAGGAAACATTTTTATCCGTTGCAGTTCTATTCATCTTTGAAAAAATAGATTTTGAAACTGCAGTGTTACGAATTTTATTTAAAAACTTTTTAATAGTTGGATTGGCTTCCGAAATAATTTCGTTGAATGATAAACCATATTTCACAAACAATAACATTAATTCTCTGGCAAATTCATTTTTAATAGAATCTTCTAGAGCGTTGAACAAGGAAAGCAGGCTATCCCAAAAGATCTTAGGCGTACTATTAATACCTTCGCTAAAAATTCCTCTTAGGTTAATATGGCCGCTTCCACAATCAGAAAGCAAAAGAACTGACCATGCTTCATATATAACATCTTTAAAAGCTGAAATTTTATCATATTCAACGTTATCATAAGAAACTGTATGACTAATGATACTGGCTTTATGATCCCTTAACTCTACAGCCAATAATTCTTCAAAAGCTGCCTTAGCTCTTAATTGTTTAATGGGCTCTTGTATGAATAATATTTTGTGACCGTTTTTCTTATAGAATACACGTTCACGATCAAGCAAAGCACGATAATTGATTAAAAGTTTCCTTGTAGAGAAAGCCTTGTCTTCTATATAGATTACATTGTCTATCCCTTTGTCATTTATTCTTTCTATCACATTCCTATAATCGTCATGCCATCCAGAAAGCATTTGTTCTATAATTTGTCTAATAATATTAGCTTCAGTTGCCTGAACAATTTTGTTTTTATTATCGTCTGTTATTGATCGTCTAACAATGGGCCAAGTTTTAACGTCCACTGATATTCCTTCTGAAATTTCTATCTTAAAGCCATGTTTTACAGCAACATCAATCAAGCGCATTGTTGCCCTACCAAATTTACCTAAAACAACGATTCGCTCACCTATGCCAGAATTTAATAATTGTAGCGCTTCTTCAAATGTATCTAAGCGCTCATTTCCTAAGATAACAATATCATCTACACTACCTTGCTTCAAATCGCCACGTAAACAATCCCTATGAACTAAAACGCTTAAAACATTTCTCATATATTCTTTTTCTCTACGAGCTATATCTTTTATTAACACCATGGCTTTATTTTTTCCACCATCGCCTCTTGTTAATACTATTGCCTTTCTATCTTTCTCAAATACAAAACGTATAGACGGCGGACCCATGCGCATAAAAGGAGCAGAACCATAGACACGCCTTAACTCTTTATTCTCAGAAAAACCTAACCTCATTAAAAGACCCTGAAATTCTTTAACTGTTCTATAGGTAAAAGGCTGGGGCATCCAGTCTCGCTTCATGCTAACATTATGGCCAAAATAATCTTCTAAAGCATGTAGCTTTATCTGCTGATCTTCATTTAATTTTCTGAAATCTCTGTTCAATTTTAAATTAGCCTGTCTCCATTGACCCTTGGGACCCCAAGAATTTTGATTTCTAATTTCCTGTCTATATGCTTTCCAAATTTCTTGATTGTTTTCGCTTGCTCCGAGCGCTTCAAATATAATCAGACGTCCGCTAGGCTTCAAAATTCTTTCGATATCTTTCAAAAACAACTCTTGATTACCCAAAGTCATATGATGCAATACCCATTTTACAATAATAATGTCATAACTATTCGCTGACAAAGGAAGGTCTGTAGCGGACTCCTGGAAAACAAATAATAATCTACTATCTTGAGTTTGCTCAGCATCTCTCCAATCATTTATATCTGTTCCAATCATATGCTTTATTTTAAAACCTTGACTATCCGAATACTCTAAAATCGACTGACCCAAAGTATTATGCCCAGCCCCAATATCAGCAATATTACCTTCAGATGGAATAAGATCATGGATAATCTCTAAATCAAAGACTCTTGGCTTTATTTTCATATACCCATCGATAAACACTTTCATTTCAATTGGATAACCATTATGAAGATATTTATTATGGAAAATCGTAGCAACGTCATATGGATTATCGTCTGCGTGCATTAGAAGGAATTGAGACATTTCCACAGCAATCTGTTTTGGAGTAAGTTTTCTATTTCCAAAAGTCAATTGCTCTGGAGTTTTTGCTATATTATATTTTCCCTCAAGCACTCTAAGATCAAATCTTCTCTCTAAAATCTGACGAAAAACATTAAAAATTGCTGAATCTTTCAAGGCCTGCAAAGGATTAAAAGCCATGAGATTGCGCCCATCTACTTCCATCGACCAACTGATTATCGGACTGCTCGAAACCCCTCCACGGATTCCATCTGCAGCAGATATCTCAGAAGAAGAAACACCTTCCATTTCTTTCTTGATTTCTGCTATTTTTGCCTGCGCATTGTCCGGGGTGAGAGAAGTAACAAAAATATTTCTCTCAGATTCCAATCTACTATTTATATACTCTACAAAATAATTAACTGATATTTTTAAATCAGCAAGGGTCTCAAGCAAAACTTTAAGCATTGAAATCCTTTCTTTACTTGAAACCACCCACCCTGTCTCAACTTTCATAACCTGGAATTTCTCACTATATGTAATTTCACAAACTTTTTCTAACGATGTGTGACCAGGACACGCCGCTTCACCATAAGACAGAATTTCAATAAAATTAGGGTCTAGCCTCAGCTGTTCTGGACCTGACATCTCACCCATGCTATTCGTTAGTGTTCTTATAGAAAATTCTCCTGGAACTGGAACTAGAATATCTCCGTATTTACCAATTTCTTTAATAAATTTCCCAAAAGAATTTTTTTCTAGACTTATCATAAATTCCAAAACAGATAGAGATTTGGTGTCTCTAAGCAAATCGGTCAATATATTCATTATCCCCTTATTATCTTTAGATGCCTGCTCACACAAATATAAATATGGTTTCCAATCATTACTAAAATTCGAAATATCATTTTTGTAAACATTGCTTAACTCTGTGCTTTCTCTTGCTATGTTTAACAACCTGCCAAAATCACTGACTGAAATTTGAAAATCTAAAACTTCTAAAAGCCTATTTGCTTCAACTAAGGTCTCAA
>CAYSCK010000118.1:0-4824 GCA_964429525.1 uncultured Planctomycetia bacterium | reverse complement strand
ATTTTTTGACGGTTCTGTAAAGGGCCTTTCGGAAGGGGCGCCTGTAATTTTTCGCGGAGTCAAGGTGGGGAACGTTGATAGCATAGGACTAATGTATAACAGGGTTGAAAAGAGCGTGTTAATACCTGTAATTATTGATGTGGAGTTGTCCCGTGTCAAGGGCCTACCCGATAGTTTTGGTTATCCGGATTACAGGAAATTGATCGAAGAAGGGCTGAGGGCCAAGCTTGAGATACAGAATTTTATAACAGGACAGCTTATGCTTGGGCTTGATTTTTATCCGGACAAGCCGGCGAAAGTATATAATATAATCAGTAAATATCCTGAACTGCCGGCATTGCCTATATCTACGGATATTTTTGATGTTATGGATGAGCTTCCTGTCAAAGAGATCGCCGACGATCTGAGGCAGGCTGTAAAAGGCATCAACAGGCTGGTGAATTCTGAAGGGATCTCTGAGCTGGAGAACGCGTTATGGGAAGTCTCTGAAACTACCCGTTCAATAAGGCTTTTGGCGGAATACCTTGAGCAGCATCCGGAAGCATTATTAAGAGGAAAGGCAGTGATAAAATGAGAAGACCGGGATTTTTTTATCGCAATATAGTTACCTGCGGATTGTTCGCCTTTGTTTTAAACGGATGTATTTCGGTGGGTCAAAGCCCTGAGCCGCGGCTCTATATGCTTAAGCAGGAGGCGGACAGCGGGGTTGCGCAGGAGTTTATTATCCCTTCCAATATGATCACTGTGATCGGCCCTGTTGAGATCCCTCAGTATCTGGATCGTCCGCAGATGGTTACGCAAGAGAACGGCATGATGAATGTGGCCCAGTTTGACCGCTGGGGCGAATCTCTTGACACGGCTATATCAAGGCTTATCATAGAAGATCTTGGCTTGATGGTAAAAAATGGGACTTTTGAGATGTTTCCCTGCAGCTACTCTATTCCCGTTAAATATCAGGTAATAATCAGTATACAGCAATTAGAGAGCGATTTTAAGAAAGGCATTTATTTTGTGGCGCAGTGGTCTATTATAGATGCTGCCAGCAGAAAGATGCTTTTTGCGAAAAGGTCTAGCCTGATGCAGCCGATCGATCCCAGTAATTATTCCGGTTTGGCGCAGGCGCTTAGCAAGGTTGTTGCTTCATTGAGCTATGAGATCGCCAAAAATTTATCAGCATTGGTAAATTAGTTAAAATACAGGCTGTTTCTGCGTTTTACATTTTTTTATTCAGCGGTCAGAATCTTCTTGTTTATAACGATAAAGCTATTATAATACATACCTGAAAGATTTAAGGAAGTCTGCCGGGATGATATACGGCAAAAAAGAGAGGGTAAGATGAACGAAGAGTTTAGAGAAGAAAATCCTTCAGTGCCTGCGCAGGCCGAACAGGATGTAGTGTCCCTGATCAAAAATATGCAACAACGGTTGATCTCCCTGGAAAAGAAGCTGGATATACTGATCAACCAGTCTCAGGCAGTATCTTCCAAGGATAAATATTTTCCAAAATCAAACAGGCCTTTTGATCGTTCCCGCGGCGGTTTTGGCAGGGAGCGTGATTATGGTTCTGCCGGAAAAAGCTTCGACCGTGGGCGCAGATTTGAAAAACGCCCGGGCGGGGAGAGCGGCGGTTTTGGATACAAGAAGAAGAGTTATGATAATCCCCGGGAAGGCGGTCCTGGCAGGGAACATCATTTTGAGAAACGGCACGAAGATGAAAATCGTGGGTTTAACCAGAAAAAGAGGCCTTTTTTTCAAAAAAGGAGAGACAGGGGTTAAAGCCATTTTCAGATAAAAAATAGGCGATTGGTTATTATCCCGCCATTTAGGGATAGGTGTTCAAAACAGGAGGAAGTATGGCTTTTCAGGGTTCAGGTGGATATGACAGGCGTCCAAGAGAGATGCATAAAGCGGTATGCGCTGAATGTAAAAAGGAATGCGAAGTTCCTTTTAAGCCCAGCGGCGACAGGCCGATTTTTTGTAAGGAGTGTTATTCAAAGAAAAAGGATAGCGGTCGTTAAGTTGTCTGCAATTTCAGTGTTTTATGCGTGGTTATTGTGGTTTAGGGTTTAAAAGGCTATTGGCCATAAGGCCGATAGCCTTTCTTTTCTTTGGATAAAAAAGACCTCAGGAATAAAATGGTTAAAACAAAGATAATATGCACTCTCGGGCCTGCCTCAGGCAATAAAACTGTTCTTGCCAGGATGATGCGGTCTGGGATGGATGTAGCCAGGTTGAATTTTTCTCATGGAAGTCTCGCAGAATGCTATGACAGGATACGGCTTGTAAGAAGCCTGAATAAAAAATACAGGCGGCGTATAGGAATATTGGGTGATCTTGAAGGTTACAGGATAAGGGTTGGAAGATTTAAGTTAAATAAGCCTGTTCAGGTAAAGAAACGGCAGGTGGTCTGGTTGGTCAAAGGGGACGTCCTGGGCGAAGGCAGTATTATACCTTTTGATTACTCCGGCTCTCTGGATAAGATCACAAGAGGTAAGCATATTTATATAGATGACGGTACAATAGATCTGATAGTTGAAGGACGGGAAAAGAACCGTTTAAAAACGAGAGTGAATTTCCCCGGCTTTATAAAGGAGCGAAAGGGGATAAATATACCAGGTGTCAGGCTTGATTTTAAGGGTTTGAGTGAGCATGACAAACAAGATATAGATTTTTGTGTGAAAAACAAGGTTGATCATATAGCCCAGTCCTTTGTAAGGAACAAAGAGGATATTCTTATATTGAGAAGATATCTTAAGTCGGCCCCGTATCAACCGAAGATCATCGCAAAAATTGAGAATCGGGAAGGCGTTAAAAATATAGACGGCATCATAGAAGCTTCTGACGGGATAATGGTCGCAAGGGGTGACATGGGCATAGCCATCCCCATACATGAAGTGCCGATAATACAAAAAGAGATAATAAGCAAATGTAATAAAGCAAAAAAGTTTGTCATTACCGCAACGCAGATGCTTGAGAGTATGACAGAGAATATCAGGCCGACACGGGCTGAAGTGACGGATGTGGCAAACGCCATTCTTGACGGCACAGATTATGTTATGCTCTCGGCGGAATCTGCGGTCGGCAAACATCCGGCTGAATCCGTAACTATGATGAACGGCATCATAAAATTTACTGAAGATTCGGGCTATTTTAAGCGCCGATAATTTTTATTACCAACCAATCGTTATCGCGGTAAGTATATTCTTTTTCCTTGACAAATAAAATGTGTGTGGTATATTTAACACCGTAGTAAACAAAGATTAGAAGTCTAAGGCCGCAGGGATTAGGAATCTAACCTTGCGGTTTTTTTCGTTGGTATCATTGTTTGCCCCGTTAGAAGTAAAGAGTCTATCAGGGAAGGTGATGCAAGATTTCTGACGGGTTTTTACTATAATCTTATAGGAAAAGGAGGTAGCAAACAATGGCAAAAGGAATAGTTAAGTGGTTCAATAATCAAAAGGGTTATGGGTTTATCACACCTGAGAATGGCAAGGATGTATTTGTGCATCATTCGTCAATTAAAGGTGATGGTTACAAGTCCTTAGATGAAGGCCAGCAGGTTGAGTTTGAGATCGAGCAAGGCCCTAAAGGTGAACAAGCTACTAATGTAGTGAAGTTATAACCTAAGAAAAACTGAATAGGGCCCGCCATTTTAACAGTGGCGGGCCCTATTTTTTTCACATGGGCGGAGGTTCGCTAATGCATACGGGCAAAATCAAGAAATTGGTCGGTGACAGAGGGTTTGGTTTTATCAGCGATACGGATGGCAGAGAGGTATTCTTTCATCAGGGCAGCCTGGTGGACGCCAAATTCAGTGATATAAGTGAAAGTCAGGCGGTTGAATTCGACGTGGAAAAATCTGAAAAAGGCCCCCGAGCGGTTAATGTGCACGTTACTCCAAGGGCGTAAACAGGTGAAAAGATGAAGATCATTTTTATTGAGCCGCGCGCTTGTGAAGCAAATGTATATAGCAAGATATCAATGCCTTTGCTGGGCCCTGTTTATCTTGGTACCATTTTGAAAAACAGAGGGCATGATGTAGAGATCTACAATGAAGATATCCAGGAACCGGACTATTCAAATCTTGACGCTGATCTTGTGGGTATTTCAATTTTGACTTCAACGGCAAAGCGCGGTTATGATATAGCGAAAAAGTTTCCTAAGGAGAAGGTGATCATGGGCGGAGTTCATGCCAGTCTTTTACCTCAGGAGGCGCTTGAATTCGCGCGACAGGTGGTGGCAGGGGAAGCTGAAAACGTTATTGTTGATGTAGTAGAAGGCAGGAGAAAAGAGGCGATCGTTGTCGGCGGCCCGGTTGAGAATTTGGATAGCCTGCCAAATCCTGATTTTTCTTTGATCAAGGGTTACAGGATACCTCCTCAGATAATGCCGATCTCAACTTCCAGAGGGTGCCCTTTTGATTGCAGTTTCTGCTCTGTTACAAAAATGTTCGGCAGGAAATACCGGTTCAGAAGCGCTGAGAATATAATGATCGAAATGAGGTCCAGGAACGCGAAAAGCTTCTTTTTTTGTGATGATAATTTTACCGCGAACCCAAAGCGTACTCAGGAATTGTTGAATTTGATGTTAAAGGATAAATTCAAGAGCTGGGTCTGCCAGGTGCGTTGTGACGCTGCTAAAGACAGCGGGCTTATGGATCTGATGTCCCGCGCCGGGTGCGGGGTAGTGTGTATCGGTTTTGAGTCTGTCAATCAGAAGACTCTGGAGGCTTATCAGAAGAAGCAGACTCTGGGGGATATCGTGAGCGCGATACGCTCTTTTCACAAGAGGCATATTAAAATTCACGGTATGTTTGTATTGGGC
>CAYSCK010000117.1:0-4861 GCA_964429525.1 uncultured Planctomycetia bacterium | reverse complement strand
AATTTTTCAAGAACCCTTCAAAAATCGTCCGCGTTGAAATAGCGCTTCCGGTTCTGACAACGTTCCTTATTCTTTCTGCGGTATTTTTCTTCTATCGCGCTGCTTCAGCTTACATAATCCGCTGGCTCTTTTCGCTTATCAGCATATCTGCGGGATTTATGGTGGGCCTGGAACTTCCTATCATATTTGAGCTTTATAAACACACCCGTAAAATTCACCACACCGACTTTTCAAAAGCTGCCGGTATGTTTTACTGCCTTGACCTTTTGGGCGCATGCGCAGGAGCGATAGCTACGCCTCTGATACTCATACCAAACTGCGGTATCATCGCCACGACACAGGTATTACTTCTCATCAAAGCGGCCAACGCCACGACGCTCTGGATGTTATCCAGGGAATAGCTTATTCCTGATCAAACAGGACATCAGAAGAATTATTCTCGGCATGACCCAGATTAAACACTCCTCCTGAAACAATAATTTTAATCGCATCCTCAACAGTCATATCCAGGTATATCGTCTCTTCTATAGGCACAAAAATAACAAAACCGCTCCATGGGTTTGGCACCGAAGGAATCAAAACACTTAAAAGATTTTTTGCAACCTTATCGCTAATAATAGCGTCTGCCTGATTAGTAACAAAACCCAATAAATAAATCCCTTTACGGGGATACTCGATCAGCACAACCTTCTGAATATTAGCATGAAGTTTCGGCGAAAATAAGAATTGAGTTATCTGCTTTATCGCGGGGTAAATTTTTTTAACAACAGGAAACCTGAGCCAAAGCTGTTCAAAATACAGAAAAAGCCTTCTGCCGATAAAATTGGTGGCAATAAATCCGGTCGTGAAAATAAGCACGATAAAAACAAGAAGGCCCAGCCCTGGAAATTTTAAACCAAAGTACGAAACAGTAAAATAACTTATATAGCGTCCGAGAATATTGTCAAAAAAAGCAAACAAAGAGACGAATAAATAAAGCGTTACCAAAAAAGGTAGAACGATCAACAGACCTGTAATAAAATATTTTCTATTGTTCTTAGCCATAAAAATCCCCCTTTACTAAACTCTTGAGTGTTTTTTTATCTATGTACGGGAAGAACGAGCAAAGCGGCCCAGATAATCGCGGTTGTCAGAAACCCTATAACCAGACCCACCCCTAACCATCGGACGAACCCGATCTTCTTGCGCTTTTCCTTTTCAAACAGCCCTGCAGCTATAATATTCGCGGTTGAACCAACGAGCGTGATATTTCCGCCTAAACAGCCTCCAAACAAAAGAGCCCACCAGAAGACCTCTAAATTTTTTACCGTATCGCCAAAACCGTGGATTATAGGTATAAAAGCGACAACTATGACCACATTATCCATAATACTTGAGCCTATTGAACTGACCCAGAGTATAAGCCCTAAAAGAATCTCGCGGTTACCACCGGCGAGCTCTGTCAAGCGCTGTGCAAAAACATCGGTCGCGCCTGTAAACTTCAAGGTCCCTGCCTGGGCGAACAATAGCATAAAGAACAAAAGCGACCACCACTCAACATCCTTCTCTATAAAATCCCTGGCTTTTTCATGCTTCCAGATCATGATTATAGCCGCCATGATAAGAGGTATCGTTAAAAGCACAGAATTATTTTCTAAGCCGAACAATACCTCAAACCTGTGGCTTGCCGAAATAAGCACGACAGATACTGCAAATATCCATAAAGCCGTGCGCAGCTCTTTACCTATCGGAACAGTGATCAGCCGGATAAGGATCTCATTCGCACCGAGTTCTTTTATCTTCTTGTCAAATTCATTGAGGCTCTTGCGGTACCATACCATGACAACCCCTACCATGGCAAATAAGCACAATAAAGACAAAGGCAAAGCCTTGATCATGAAATCTTCACCTGTCAGGCCTGCCTTGGTCGCGATAAGTATGCCTATCGGATTCCCAAGGACTGTCGCGGCAGAACCGATATTGGTCGCGAATACAGATATAATAATATATGGCAAGGAATCGACCTCAAAATAATCGCATATTTCAAAGATGGCCGCGACCATGAAGATAATGGAGATCACTTCTCCTGTTGTCGCTGAAAGAATAGCTGAAACTAAAGAGATCACAAGAACAAACTTTCGCGCGGTAAGATTCTCCATCCGCAGGATAAGTTCAACTATCCAGGCAAAAAAACCCGACTCCTTCATAACAGCAACCACAACCATCATGCCGACCAAAAAAAGAATGACTTCAAGCGACGAAAATTTAATAAGGTGCTCTATATCTATTGTTTTAGTAAGGACGAGCGCGGATATCCCTAAAAACGCGAAACTTAAACGGAATTCCCAGAAGAATAAAGTGCCGCAGACCGAACACATAAATACGCCCAATGACAGCGCCTGTTGCTCGTTAAGGCCGATCCTTCTGCCTAAAAAAGCAGACACAAAAGCTATTAAAAAAACCAAGACCATCTTAAAAAACATCTTGTGCATGATCAATACCTATCTATAAAACGGCAAGAACATCAATAATAGCCAGACAACTACGGTTGTAGACAATCCGACAGCCAATCCTACGCCGAACCAATCCTTGAAACGCACGCGTATTCGCTCTTCCTTCTCCAATATCCCTATTGCCACGATATTCGCGGTTGAGCCGATCATCGTAATATTGCCTCCGAGGCATCCCCCTAAGAGCAGGGCCCACCAGAGGGATTCGGTACCAAAGCCAAGAGCAAAAAAACTCTTAATGATCGGAATAAAAGTTATTACAATTATAACATTATCAAGCATGCTCGAGCCTATACTTGAGCCCCACACGACAAAAGTAAGCAAAAGCCCATGGCTATTCTGCGCCAAACCTATAAGCCGCTCGGCAAAGACATCTGTCGCTCCGGTGAATTTCAGAGTCCCTGCCTGCGCGAACAGAAGCATAAAAAACAATAATGTCCACCACTCAACACCTTTCTCCACATACTCCCGCGCTTTATCCGGCTTCCAGATCATAATACCACCCGCGGAGATGAGCGGCATTATAAGAAGCATCGTATTCGGCACAAGCCCTAAGGCCACCTCAATACGATGATGCAAAGCGATAAAAACCATTGTAACGCCGAAAATAACAAGGCTGATACGCAACTGACGCTCCATAGGTATACTTATCAGGCGTATCAGAATATCGTTAGCGCCATATTCTTTAATGTGTTTGTCAAATCGCTCTATATCTTTCCTGAACCAGAAAAAAATAATACCTACGGCTACAACCAGAGAAACAAAAGCCAAGGGCAAAGCCTTTATCAAAAAATCTTCAAAATTCAAACCAGCCTTGGTCGCGATAAGTATGCCTATAGGATTACCAAGGACGGTCGCGGCAGAGCCTATATTGGTCGCCAGAACAGAGATTATCACGAATGGCATGGGACTGACCTCATAATAATCGCAGATCTCCAGGATAGCCGCCACCATGAAAATAATTGAGGTGACCTCATCTACCGCGCACGCCAAAAGCGCGGATATCCCCATAATAATAAAAGTAAACTTTTTAGCGTTGAGATGCGGTACGCGCAGTATAAGGCTGACAAGCCACGCAAAAAACCCGGTGTCTTTTAGCAGGCTTACTATTATCATCATACCTGCCAGAAACAGGACCACTTCAAGAGTCGTCAGGCGCAGGAAATTGTCAAGGTCTATGGCCTTGGTGACCAATAGCAGAGCGGTACCTAAGAACGCGAAACTGAGGCGGAATTCCCAGAAGAAAAGAGCCCCCATTACAGAAACCAAAAAAATTCCCAAAGCAAGGGCCTGGTGAGCATTAAGGCCGTGATGATAACTTAAAAAACCGCAAGTCAAAGATATGAGAACGAGAAAAACGGATTTTAGCGCGGCTTTTTTGCTCATCCCGTTAGAAATCTCCTGCAATAGATTCTGCTTCTCCAGGATTCAAATAACGAATTACTCAATAGTGTTCCTTTAAGGTAGCTCATCCTTTAAGAACAGCCTCTAAAACATCAGAGCGCGATACTATGCCGACCATCTTTTTATTTTTGTCGACCACCGGGACTCGGCGCACATTCTGCGTAAGCATTACGCGCGCGACTTCATAAGCCGGCGTGTCCTCAAATACCTCAACCACCTCTTGCCTCATAAGCTCGCTGACTTTCAGCTCAGAGAGCTTTGCAACTTTATTTGTAACTGTCTTCGGGCTATTCTCGTAGGCAAATTTTCCGACCTGCGAAACATAGCTGGGAAGGATATTCTTCAGAATATCTTTCTCAGTGAACATGCCTACCAGCTTGCCGGAATTATCAACCACCGGCAGGCCGCTTATCTTCTGAGACAGAAGCGCTTTCAGCGCGTCCGTCACCAGAGTATCCGACAGAAGCGTCCTTACGTTTTTTGTCATGATCTCTGAAACTTTCATAGCCATCCCCCCTTATCCCGCCTCCGGCGGGATAACTCTGTAGCTTGCGCAAGTCAATTTCGCTCATAGCCTCTGGCTCTTGTGAGAGAAATTGACAAGCGTTTAAGCACAGAGTCTTTAGTTTGTTATTCTCCGCCTCCGGCGGGATAACTCTGTAGCTTGCGCAAGTCAATTTCGCTCATAGCCTCTGGCTCTTGTGAGAGAAATTGACAAGCGTTTAAGCACAGAGTCTTTAGTTTGTTATTCTCCGCCTCCGGCGGGATTGACCTTCCGCTATTTGGATGCGGAAGTCTGCACTTTCTGTGCAAACTCCGCAGCTTGCGTCCCTAGAAATCTTTAAAAAAAGATTTCAGGGATTTAATCCTAAGAAATTCTCTGAATTTCTCGGGACAGTTCAATTCTACTCACGCCTCTGGCTCTTGTGAGAGAAATTGACAAGCGTTTAAGCACAGAGTCTTTAGTT
>CAYSCK010000116.1:0-4933 GCA_964429525.1 uncultured Planctomycetia bacterium | reverse complement strand
AATTGCTGATGATTGCAGCATAAAAAAACATTTCCTCTAATATCAATAAGCGCGAAAAACCAGCCGTAAGGGCACCGGGAACCCGGTTTAAAATATTTCTCAAAATAAAATGACCGAAAATAACCATACTTAAAATAAACATCTTCACATTCATCAAAAAATTTTGCCTTAAGCAATGAATCGGCAAATGATACGATATTGGTTTTCAAGACTCTTGACTTCCTTGTTTTCAGCAACATCATAGTTTCGTATTTCAGATCATTCAAAAAAGGCCTTGTCACAGCAATATGCTTAGTTTCTTTATTGACTGATGCCAACTTAAACCGCAACGAATCCGCTTTTAAGGCAACCGCCAGGTCAAGAGCATTACTCATATGCCTTAAATTATGCCTGTTGATGATAAAAACTATTCCCAAGCGTGGTTTTGAGTATTTCTCCCTTATTAAAGTTATATATCGGCAACTCTCAATGATCTTATCAAAAGATTTATTTCTACCTGATTGCATGGATAAATACGCCCTATTTCCCACTTCTGAGATGTTGATATTTAAATTTGATACATGCCTGAGAACAAGAGGGGAGATATTGCCAATCAACGCGCCGTTAGTATTGATCATCAAACCCATTCCTGTCTTATAAACAGACTCTATCAAGGAATTAATCTGAGGATGGAGGAGCGGTTCGCCTTCGCCACTGAAGAGCACAGACATAGTATTCATCGACCGGCAATCCAGGATAATCTTTTCAAAAACAGCCCGATCGATTGACTTTTTTTCCTTAATACCTTCCTTGCAATCCTTTGAATGATACCAGCAGAACCTGCATTTAAAATTGCAGAAATTCGTTAAATGAAGGTAGACGACACTCGGCCCGGTGTATAGCCTGTCATCATGATAACCTTTCCAGCGTAAAATATCCTTTTTTCCGCCTGGACCAGCCTTATCGGTAAGATCAATTTTATTTGCCATTGATGAAGCCTGAGCGCTTTAAAATTCTGTCTGAATTTAGATTATATACCATCGGAACACAAAAAACAAAATTATATCATCGCACATCGGCCCTTCACACAAACTCTGATTTAATGTATAATTGATCAAATCACACCGCGATTAAATTTTTTATAATGCAAAAAATATTTGGATATTACGATTCCCGTGTAGACATTCCGGAACATATCCGCAAAAACATGCGCGATATTTTCATAAACAAACATGACGCGCTTGCTTATAGAGAACATTCTTGCGGCAGGCTTTTCTTGATATACGCGGCCAATCCAAATTCAGCCTCTTCAAAATACCTATACAATGACCCATCCCGCGGTATTACTTGCCTGGTCAGAGGCAATATTCATGCTTACGGACAATCAAACCCAAAGATCATCAGGCCTGATGAGACTGCAAAATTTATTTACGATATGTACCAAAAGGAAAAGTCCTGGACCTTTGTCAAGGACTTACGAGGAATTTTCAACATAATATATTTTAATAAAACCTGTGTTTTTATTATCAACGATATCCTTGGATTATCCGCAATGTATCTGCATTCAGGGAGTAATAGCTGCCTTTTCAGCAATAAAGCCGAGCATATCATAAAACTGCACCGAGGTATGACAATAGACCTCACAGCAATAGCCTCATTTTTATGTTTTGGATTTGTCCCTGATGGCAGGACATTCATCGAATCCCTGCGAAACCAAAAAGAAGGAAGCCTGTCAGAGATATCGCCAAAGGGTTTAAAACACAAAAACTATGGAACCCCGGACGTTGTCAATACCTCCAATTTACCGTATTCCGAACAGCTTAATATTTTAAGAAAGATTTTTTTAGAATCAGTTAAGATCAGGGCGCAGTACAACCCGGTCGTCACACAGTTGACCGGAGGCTGGGATACGCGTTTAATTCTGGCCAATCTCATAGAATTAGGGATAAGACCCGTCGTTACAACAAGGATAAAAAATTCAAAAGATTTCCAGGATGTGGTTATAGCCAAACAGATAGCGAGATCCTTTGACCTAAAGCATGTAATCAGGAAGATGCCGGATGAAACAGATGCTGCGAACTCATACGAAGCAGACAATCTTGGATTTAATGCTGAAACTGCTTATACCAGACCGCAATTCAATCGCAACGAATCATTTTTAAAAAAAATAGGCTATTATCGCTCGCCTATAATAAGCGGAAATTATGGAACAGAATTATTTGGCTGTGTCCCGCACAAATTTACGCAGCGGCTTGGGAATAATTACCATTCTTTTTGCGGATCTTTTTTTAAAAAAAGTTTCTTAGGTCCGCTAAATGAGCGCGATAGCAGAAATAATATCTGCGACCTTGAAAAACGTTTTAGAAGTAATAATAATGTATCACTGTTTTTAAGCCAAATAGGAAGGACATACCTGAGCTCACATTACGAAGTCGGATGGGAGAGACCTACATTTGATTTAACCAGCGGGTATTTACTGCCTTTCACAGATACGCGTTTTGTCATGCACCTATCTACCCAAAACGAGGATTTTTTCAATTATACGGGCTATCAGGACTTTTATTTTCGTTTTTACAAAAAATTTCTGAAGTATCCCTGGACTTACAGTTATTTTAGAAAAACGAGTTTAAAACCTGCCACTTCGCTTATTGAGGCTAAAAAAAATACGGTGAGGTATAACGCACTTAATAATCCGCTATTCAGGGATTTTTTTAAAAACAACGGCCTGATCGGAACAACAGACACAAACGCAATAACCAGGCTGAAAGAGCTATATTTTGTATTTTGCTGGTTAGTGTCTTTCTATGAGAATCTGAATATTTCTCAAATAAAATTTTTAAAGATCAGAAAAGAACTTTAAAAATTATTGCAACGCGCCCAAAGGAATATCAGCAAAAGCTATCAGAAACTAAATAAAAATTGATTTATCTATCGCTATAATGCAATATAAAACACAAGGACATATGCGTAAAATTAAATTTTTCAAATGACACAGGCGCAGATTATGACATGCGTTTGATACTAACAGGTGACGATGTTCTGTCTGTAGAGGGCGGCACCCTCCGGTCTAACGATGTCTATCTATCTAATCCTACCTATGGATCCCCGCGATAGGCCAGCGCGCCGCCTTCAAATACCTTTCCAGATGGTAAAAGAAACCTCTGCATCAGGCACCGGTCACTTAGAAGCTACCGCATACTGCCCATCAGGCTACACGAGAGTAGGCTGCAGCGAATCACGTGAAGAAAACCTGGTAGATACTTGCGACGAATCTGCTTGCGGCTTCATAGGAGCAGTGCCGGTAACCTCAGTAAGATGCAGAGTCGGGATTGACGGGTGCAGTGATTGCGAAGCTACAGCGATAGCTTATTGCTTAAAACTTGGCTGATATATCAGGCTATTTGAAGTCAATACGGGGATCTTTGCCGCTCAATGATCATTTCAATTGCCACGCTTCAGCTTCAAGCATTTTTCTGTCAAGCATTTTTCTTTACATCCCTACGAATTCTGCTATAATTTAAAAAATTAAATTATATATATTTTACTAAAACCTCCATATCAGGCAACACTAGGAGTTAAAAATGAATAAGAAGAGCGTGAGAGATATTGACCTTAAAGGCAAAAAAGTCATTATGCGCGTGGATTTTAACGTCCCGCTTGATAAAAAGACCAGAACCATAACCGACGATACGCGGATTACAGCTGCCCTGCCTACAATAGAATACATCTTAAAAAATAACCCTGAAAAACTTATCCTGATGACTCATTTAGGAAGGCCTGATGGGCAGATAAAAGAAGAACTGCGGCTCGACCCCATTGCGAAAAGATTACAGGAACTCATTAAATCACCTGTTAAAAAACTGAATGACTGCGTGGGGGACGAAGTAAAAAAACAAATTAATGATTCAAAAGATAAAGTCATCCTGCTTGAAAACCTTAGATTTCATGCTCAAGAGGAGGAAAATGACCCTGAATTCGCCAAACAACTGGCTTCGCTTGCAGACCTTTATGTAAATGACGCGTTCGGAACCGCGCACAGGGCTCACGCCTCAACAGAAGGCATAGCGCATGACCTGCCGGCTGTATCGGGCTTTCTTCTGGATAAAGAGATCGAGTACCTTGGGAAAACATTGGAAAACCCTGATAAACCGTTCGCCGTTATTCTCGGAGGATCCAAAGTATCCGACAAAATAGGCGTGATAGAAAATCTGCTGAACAAAGCAAACTCTCTTGTCATAGGCGGCGGAATGGCCTATACATTCCTGAAAGCCCAGGGGATCTCTATCGGAAATTCAAAACTTGAGAAAGACAAGATCGAGATAGCAAAAGAGACCCTGGAAAACGCGAAGAAGAAGAATGTTTCGATCATTCTTCCTATAGACCATCTGATCGTTGATGCTATAGAAAATCCCACAAGGACAGAGACAACCAAAGATCAAAATATTCCCGACGGCATGATCGCTGTTGATATCGGCCCAAGATCCATAGAACTTTTCAAAAAAGCCCTGAAAGACGCCAAGACCATATGCTGGAACGGCCCTCTTGGAATTTTTGAGATGGATAAATATGCCACAGGCACAAAAGAGATCGCTGAATTCATTATAACCTTAAAAGCAAAAACCATAATTGGCGGAGGAGATACGGCAGCTGCCTGCGCCAAATTCGGTTTAGAAGATAAAATGACCCACATATCTACCGGAGGCGGAGCTTCACTTGAATACATGGAAGGCAAAATTCTCCCCGGTATAGCTGCGTTACAGGATAAATAAAGGATAAATCATGAGAAGACGCGTCATAGCAGGAAACTGGAAGATGAACAAGAACACAGCAGAGGCCATAGAACTCGCCAATGGTTTAAAGAGAGAACTCTACAAAATTGATGATGTTGAGATTATCGTATGCCCGCCTTTTACTGCCATAGAAGAAGTATCAGAGATAGCTTATGAATCAAACA
>CAYSCK010000115.1:0-4946 GCA_964429525.1 uncultured Planctomycetia bacterium | reverse complement strand
TGTGTGCCGCGGTTTTAGCAGCCGGTATATTGCAGGTTTTGGTGCAGTTCCCATCTTTGTCGCGGCTGGGAGTGAATTTTAGCTCAGGCGGTGTGCATGAGCACCCTTTAAAGCATGAGAGCATACGTAAAATCGGGCGCCTGATCCTTCCCCGTATCATGGGCACAAGTATTTATCAGTTGAATATATTCATTGATACGATATTTGCGTCGCTCTCCTTTTTTGTCGGTGAAGGGGCAATTGCCGCGATATATTATGCCAATCTGCTGATACAATTTCCTTTTTCTGTTTTTGGAGTCGCGCTTTCTAATGCCGCGCTTCCCACAATGTCTGCTCATGCGGCAAAGAAAGATATGGATAGCTTTAAAACCACGCTCGATTTTTCTTTTAAGGCCGTGTTTGTATGTATGATACCTCTGACATTCGCTCTTGTGATCTTTGCGGCACCTGTTGTGCGCGCTGTTTTTGAAAGGGGGCAGTTTGACGCGTATTCAAGTTTTATCACTTCAAAGGCGCTGTTTTTTTATAGCCTGGGGCTTTTGGGTTATGTTGGTGTGAGGTTTTTGTCTTTGGGGTTTTACGCGATGCAGGATACCGTGACCCCCGTCAAGACTGCCTGTGCTGCACTGGCAATAAATGTTGTTTTTAATTCTATTTTTATCTTTGTCTTCCGGCTCGGCATTTCCGGGCTGGCATTGGCGAGTTCTATATCGGCCGTTTCAAATTTTATAATGCTCTACCTCAGGATGAATAAAAGGATCGGTTACGCGTTCAATGCTGATTTTAAAAAGCTCTTATTTAAAGCGGCGTGCGCTTCTTTGGCTATGGGCGCAATTTCCTTAACTGTATGGCGCGCGGTGTTTAAAGGCGAGCCATCATTATTGGCTATGTTTTTTGTGGGCCTTATAGGCGCCATGGTATATTTTGGGCTTTTATGGCTTTTGGGGGTGGATGAGCTAAAGGGGTTATTAAATTGGTTGAAAAGAAAGCGGTAATAAATTTTCCTGATAAGCCCGGAGTCTATATCATGAAGGATAGGGCCTCTCAGGTGATATACGTTGGCAAGGCCCTGTCTCTGAGGAAGCGCGTTTTGAGTTATTTTTTGAAGAATCGCGGTTCTATAAAAACAGATGTTCTCATGTCGTATGTAGAGGGCTTAAGCTGCATTGAAACGGGTTCTGAATATGAGGCATTGATACTTGAGGACCGCCTCATAAAGCAGTATAAACCGCGTTTTAACATAATTGCTAAAGACGATAAAAGCTTTCCGTATATAAAAATAACGCGCGAGGATTTTCCCCGGGTCTTCATAGGGCGACGTAAAAAAGGAGAGACAGGGGTTGATTACTTCGGCCCATATATAAGCGCAAAATTATTGCGCAGCGCGGTAGCGATTTTAAGAAAAAGTTTTCCTTTTTGCTCATGCAGAAGATTCCCGAAGAGGCCGTGCCTGAATTACCATATCGGGCTCTGCCCGGGCCCATGCCATGGTAAGATCTCAAAAAAAAGTTATTTGAAGATATTGCGTTCTTTTGAGGATTTTTTGGCTAAAAAAGATACAGACCTGATAGAAGAATTGTCAAGAAAGATGCGCGAGTTCGTGGGTTCTGAGCGATTTGAAGAAGCGGCAGGGGCGCGTGATCAGCTTGAAGCTCTGAGCCTGCTATCTTCTCTTAAAAAAACAGACTCGCGTAAGGCATTTAAAGTTCTTTCGGATTTTGAGAAGCTTGGTTTAAAAAAAGAACCGGAGCGAATTGAGACATTTGATATATCAAATTTAAGCGCAAGCCAGGCAGTGGGTTCCATGGTCTCTTTTTATAAAGGCTTGCCTGATAAGAACAATTACCGCCGTTTCAGGATCAGGATGGTCTCAGGTGTTGACGATTATGCGATGATGCGCGAGATTGTGCGCAGGCGCTATGAACGCCTTATAAAAGAAAACGAACCTTTGCCCGATCTCATTGTTATTGACGGAGGCAAGGGGCATCTTGATGCGGCCAGCGGAGTTTTAAGGGGCCTTAAGGTTGATATAATTGTCATAGCTATTGCCAAGCTTCATGAGCTGGTATATGTTAACGGGCGCAGGATGCCCGTAAAGCTGAAGCCTGATTCGGCAGCGCTTCAGCTTATCCAGCGTTCAAGGGATGAGGCGCATAGATTCGCGTTAAAATACCACCATTTATTAAGGCATAAAGATGCGTTTTCGAGATAAGGAAGTTTCAGAGTTTGAAAAAGCTGTCTATAAAGCGGTGGTGCTCATACCGTATGGTAAGACTCGAAGTTATGGATGGGTTGCGCGCCATATCGGCAGGCCAGGCGCTGCGCGGGCTGTGGGTAACGCATTAAATAAAAATCCATTTGCTCCTAGTGTCCCTTGTCATCGCGTTATAAGATCCGATGGCTCGCTGGGAGGTTTTAAGGATGGCCTGCCCAAGAAGCGCAGATTGTTGAATAAGGAAGGTTTTTGCACAAAAAGTATGGACCTTCCTGATGCCAAATAAAGGAAGGGTCTTGCCCAGAAAGGGCAGCCTTCCGTATCCACTTAACGGAAGGTCAAATTCGCCGGAGGCGGAACTAAAGAAAACTAAATCAACAACTCCTTGCTTGAACGCTTGTCAATTTCTCTCGTCTGTATACCGGAGGTTAACGAGTGAAATTGACCGGCGCAAGCTGCGCCTGCCGGCAGGCAGGGAGTTAATTCGCCAGAGGCGAATTAAGGAGAATGTATGAATTTTAGAGACATTTTGAGGAGCGCGTGTGAAAGAGATGCGTCGGATCTTTTTTTAAAAGTAGACAATGTGCCTTACGTGCGTGTTTATGGCAGGCTTGTTCCTATGCAGGATTTTCTTGTACTTGGCGCGAAGGATCTGGAAAACTTTATTGAAGAAGTGATAGATGAGGCGCATAAAAAGATGCTTAGGAATTCTTTTGACACGGATTTTGCCTTGGATATTGAAGGCCTTGATCGTTTCAGGGTAAGCGTCTTTTATCAGCGCAATGTGTTGTCTATCGTCATGCGGCGTATCAAGAAAAATATCCCTGATTTTAAGGCCCTTAATCTGCCTGAAAATGTTTTAAAGATGCTTTCTACTGAGACCCGCGGTCTGATACTTTTGACAGGGCCGGCCGGCAGTGGGAAATCAACAACCATAGCCAGCATGATAGAATATATGAATAATAATTCTTCGCGCCATATACTTACGGTTGAAGATCCAATAGAATTCACCTTCGCTGATAAAAAAAGCGTGATCAACCAGAGAGAGCTGGGTCTTGACGTCGGGTCTTATGTTGTCGCGTTAAAACAAGTCACGCTCCAGAGCCCGGATGTGATCTTCATCGGCACTATACGTGATCTCGACACTATGCTTGCCGCGCTTGTCGCCGCGGAGATGGGGATACTGGTTTTAAGCACCATACATACTGTTAATTCAGCGCAGACTATACAGCGTATAGTGAATTTCTTCCCTCCGCATCAGCACGCGGAGATAAGGATGCAGCTTTCATTTTTGCTCAAAGGTGTTGTTTCTTTGCGCCTTATACCGGAAGCTGATGGTTCGGGCAGGGTGCCGGCGGTAGAGACTATGACACTGACCCCTACTATAAGCCGGCTGATACGCGAAGGCACGCTGGGTGATATCCCACGCTTTCTGGAAGAAGGCGCTCTTTTTGGCATGGAAAGTTTCAAACAGAGCCTGTCGCGTCTGGTTAAGAACAATGTAATTTCTGCGCAAGAGGCATACAAATACGCTGACAGTAAAGAAGAGTTAGAGCTTGAAATAAAAGGCATTAAAAGGTTGATGTAATTGGAGTTATAGTTTAGAATAGTGAGCGATTATCCGTTATTCCAGTATCGCAGAGATGCGTTGAATATAGGCTTTCTGGAGTGTTATGAGAGAAGAAATAGCAAAAAAGATCAATGAGGTCGGTGAGATCCTGGGAAGACTCAGGGGGTATCTTTGACGTTGATGACAAAGACCGCCAGATCGTGGAATTGCAGGCTGAAATGTCTAAGCCTGAATTTTGGCAGGATCCTCTATGTTCAAATAAGACCGTTCAGAAGCTTAAATCCCTCAAAGTCATAGCCGAACCATGGCATAAGCACGAAGCCCGTTTAAATGAGTTAAAGGAGTTTTTACAACTCTCTGAGGGCGAGGCTGCTGAGTTTTTGAATGTATTGGCAAAGGATGTTGAAGTTCTCAGCGCCGAGGTCAAGAGCCTTGAGTTTTACGCTTTATTCAACGGAGAGTTCGATAAGAACAATGCTATCCTGAGCATAAATTCAGGTGCCGGCGGCACGGAGTCCTGTGATTGGGCGTCAATGCTTTTGCGTATGTATATGCGCTGGGCTGAGAGGCACGGTTTTGAAGTAACAGTAACCGATATATTGCAGGGGGAAGAAGCCGGCATTAAAAATGTAACGGCTATTATAAAAGGAAATTACGCGTATGGCTACCTGAGGGCTGAGGTCGGCGTACACCGCCTGGTCAGGATCTCGCCTTTTGACGCAAACAAGCGCAGGCACACGTCTTTTGCTTCTGTTGATGTAATAGCTGAGGTTGAAGCGGATATTGATATTGAGATCAGGCCTGAGGATATATCTGTTGATGTATTCCGGGCAGGCGGCAAAGGCGGACAGCATGTCAATACTACCGATTCGGCTGTGCGCATCACGCATATTGAGACGGGGATCGTAACTCAGTGCCAGAACGAAAGGTCTCAATACCAGAACAAGATGGTCGCGATGAATATTTTAAAGTCGCGCCTTTATGAACTCAGGCGCCGTGAGCATGAAGAGAAGATGTCTAAGGAGTATGATAAAAAACAAAAGATCGAATGGGGCTCCCAGATCCGATCTTATGTGTTGGCACCTTATCAGATGGTCAAGGACCATAGGACTGATTTTGAGACCGGCGATACTGCGGCAATTTTAGACGGAAAGATCGATG
>CAYSCK010000114.1:0-5017 GCA_964429525.1 uncultured Planctomycetia bacterium | reverse complement strand
ATCGTGACGCTGGGAACATAACTTTGCTCTTTTAAACCACTGCGCCGGAAATTCACCGCGGCAGTCATATATTTGCCCTCAAAGAATCCAGCCACGCGTTGAACAAAGGCGGAAATTTTTCATGAGCCTGAATTTCAGCATCAGTCCACAGGCTCCTGTGTTGTGCCGTGTATTTTATCCTGTCCTCAACGCTGTCATGGATTATCTCTTTCATGGGTTTAACGGCATTTTTAGTATTGCTTATGCCATCCCATCTTTCATTAACCGGAAAACCTGCCTTTTTAAGCGAAACATCCCAGGTCGCGTCTATCAGGATCCACTTGTCCTCAATGTAAGCCTTGCAGGCAAGGTGAGTCCCTATCGGCATCACCCTGACTATCTCCCGCAGAGTCGAAGGATATTTCACGCCTGGATCATCCCAGGAAAAAAGATAAGTTACGTATTCAATGGGGATATTGAGTTTCTCAAAAAGGATCCCAAGAAGAAAATGCTTCGGAATACATGACCCCTTAAACTGTTTTAAGATGCCTGCCGGGCCGGCAACAGGGTCCCTGAGCTCCAGCACTATCATGTAAGGGATATCCCGCAGGTGGTTATAGACCGATATCCGCGCCTCTTTCTGACCGAGGCCTGCGGTCCACTCCATAAATCTATCCGAAATAATATCTATAGGCATATCAATAAGACAGTATCACATCATCTTTATGGTACCCCGCGCTAACTGTCAAAGCCCAGGTAATCAGAGGCTGTCAGCCAGACATCAACACAACAATTAAGCATAGCGATCCAGAAGAAAATCCAATACACCGGGCTTAAGGAATCAATAATAAGCGGCAATTGCTTTGTAAAATAAAATTGAAAGAATTTCACAGTACTGCCGCTGAGCAGAACAAACGACGCGTAAAATAAGAAGACTGTAACAAAATTATTGACGCACCACTCTATGTAGGTCAGAAAATGCCTGCTCTCCTCAAATAACCGCATCCTCAAGGCTATCGAGGCAAGCCAGAGAACATTGGTAGACAACAAAATTATAAACCATTGATAGAACCTGAACGCATTTTCACTCCCGCCTGCAACAGAGATGCACATTGTGTAGTAAGCGAACGAATGCAATATAAGCAACGGAAAGTCCATGGCAAAGACAACCCAATGCCATCTCCTGTATTTCTCCGACACCAAAGCCGCGGTATATAGATTACGGGTGGGCGCAAAAAAGAAACGTATCAGAACGAATGTCGCGATAAGCAAGAGAGGAAAATTAGCCCACTTCTTCGCTTTTATCAGCGCCTCGGCAGCTGTCGCGTAACCCCACGTCATAAAAATAGCGTATATGATCTCCGCCCTGCTGATAAAATCATCAAACCGCTTATGCAGCTCCGCGCCGCAGACATCACAAAGCTTTTTGCGGCTCCCGCAAATCGCACATTTAGCTATTAAAGTCTCCTATGGGTAAATTTACAGCAGTGTTCTTAATAACCTCTTGAAATACATTGAGTTCTGACAGAATGTTCCCTCTTCTGTATAACTCGCGCCTACTAATTTGTCAAACAAAAAACCTACCATTTTCACGATAGGCTTTTTATCTATACTTAAAAGATGCAGATACCGGCACACGGCAAAACAAATCAGCCAAACGCCTTATCAGGCGCTTACCATCTGGCTCGGATTCGGAGTCTTCAATACCAGAAACGCAGCTTCTGTATCGCCGTTATTTTTAATCATCATGGGAGTTAAGTACTTAACAGGCAATAAAGCTCCTTCACTGGCCTGTGTGTCAACGCCGTCAAGACTGACCATAACCGCACCTTTTAAGATCAAAAGATGCACATTTGAATTCGCGTTATGCCCAGGCACACTCTGCCCGGGCTTAAGCGCGATCTGCATGACCAAAAGATATTTCTCATCAACAAGCTTCCTATTGGCCATCTTTTCATCATTGTACGGAATATTTTCAAATACATTCATGGAATGAACCTTTCTCTTTATCTGCCTGACATCATCGCAGCGATATCCGCATCAACAGCCCCGATGGGTTTGATATTGAATTTATCCACCAACACCTTGGCAACATTAGGAGACAGAAAAGCAGGCAAAGTAGGCCCCAGCCTGATACCCTTAACCCCTAAAGAAAGCAGGGCCAAAAGAACCGCAGCAGCCTTTTGTTCATACCAGGCGATATCGTAAGATATCGGCAGGTCATTGATATTGCTTAATCCGAAGGCTTCCTTTAATTTCAAAGCAATAACCACAAGAGAATATGAATCATTGCACTGCCCGGCATCCAACACACGCGGGATACCACCTATATCTCCCAGTTTTAATTTATTGTAACGATACTTGGCGCAGCCCGCGGTAAGGATAACCGCGTCTTTGGGCAGATTCTCAGCCACCTGCGTAAAATAATTCCGGTTACTGTGCCTGCCGTCGCATCCGGCCATGACCACAAAACGCTTGATAGCACCGGACTTAACCGCCTCAACAACCTTACCCGCCAAAGCTATTACCTGGTTATGGGCAAAACCTCCCACAAGAGTGCCGCTCTCCAGCTCTTTGGGAGCTTCACAGGTCTTGGCAAGTTCTATTACCTTTGAAAAATCCTTGGACCCCCCATGCGCTCTGTCCGATATATTTTTCGCTCCCGGATAACTTGCTACTCCGGTAGTGAACAACCTGTTCAGGTATGTATTTTCTTTCTTAACAGGTATCAAACAGTTGGTAGTCAGAACAATGGGCCCGTTAAAAGCCTCAAACTCTTCATTCTGATGCCACCATGAGGCGCCGTAATTCCCGACAATGTGAGAATACTTTTTAAAAGCCGGGTAATAATTGGCAGGGAGCATCTCACCGTGCGTATAAACATCCACTCCCGTCTTTTCCGTCTGCTTAAGGAGCTCTTCCATATCCTTAAGGTCGTGGCCGCTTATAAGTATGCCTGGATTTTTCCTGACACCCAGGTTAACCTCGGTAATTTCAGGATGGCCGTAACTGGATGTATTGGCTTTATCCAAAAGCGCCATCGTTGCAACGACTGTCTCTCCGGCCCTCATCACCATCGCCACCATCTCATCAACTGTCAGATCTCTTAAAGTTGAATCCAGGGCTTCCATAATAAAATCATATATCTCATCTTTTTCATACCCCAATACAGCCGCATGATCAGCGTAAGCGGCGACACCTTTACATCCTATAATAAGTAATTCACGTAGAGACCTAACATCCTCGTTGTCCTGGGCAAGGATACGCACTTCATCGGATTCGGCTTTAGCAAGGATCTTAGTATTGTCATCCGAATACCAGCTTGCGCAATCAAGCAAAACCCCTGAAAAATCTTTTCCAAACTTCCTGCTATAAGAAGCTAAAAAAACTTTCCTGATCTCATCCCGGACCAATAATGCTTCTTTTATCCTGGCGATAATAGCTCCATCGTCCCAGGCAACGTTGGTGATCGTGACAAAAAGAGCCTTGGTTACAAAGCGCCCGAACTTCCTGTCAACTGGCTCAATATCCTTAAGCCGCCTTCCGTAAAATGAAATACCTTTGCACGCATAAATAAGCAGATCCTGGATATCAGCGGTCTCTGCAGTCTTTCCGCACATCCCTTTAATCGAACATCCATGGTTCCTGGCAGTCTCCTGGCACTGAAAACAGAACATTCCCATTATCTTCCTCCGTTTTTATTTAAGTTCATTTTTTTAATTAACTCCTTTATCGTCAACTTTCCGAATTCCTTTTCTACTATAGATTCAATACGCTTGATCTCCTTGCGCAGGACACAAGTCCCCCTGTTACCGCAGACCTTCCTGCGGAACATGCAGTCGGACAATTCAAGCTCCCCCTGGAATATCCTGATTACATCAATAATCCTGATTTTAGCCGGATCTTTAACGATCATCAGCCCGCCGCTAGCACCCTCTTTGGATGCGACCAATTTGTGCTTTATAAGTTTCTGCACAATGGTGCGCAAAAATTGATATGGCAGATTGTGGTTCTCGGCAATTATACGCGCTGATATATACTCGCCCTTATGTATCACCAATCCGATAAGCGCCCGTATCGCGTAATCCGTATCTTTTGTTAAAAGTTTCATACCCCTCCTTTAAACTGATATAATACTAGCATCAGTTTAAAATATATCAACATATATTTTTATCCCAGGCATAAAAAAAACACCAAGCTATTAGCTTGGTGCTCAACTTATCCCAATCTTTCGTCAGAAGAAGTTTATAACAACCTTATTGCTCAAATGGTACCTGAGGCGCTTCCTGCTCTTCGGTTTTCTCCGTGCCCTCGTTATCCATGACGCCTTCCGCAGTTTTTTCCTTGATCATCTTGCATCCGCTCATCATCTGCTTCTTCATCTTGCGCATACTTTCCATATCCACTTTAATTTCCACTTCTTTTTTCAGCTCCAGGTTCTTGTCATACTTCTGAAGCTTGTTACCCATCAAAACAACAACGCCGCCATCGCTTGTCGCGACAACCGACTTACCCATCATCATTTTACACATATCCATCATACCCTGCCCCATCATGCCAGGCTTCATCGTGTCCTTATCCATCGCGCCTTCTTTGTCCTAGGCGTATACCGATGAACAAAAAATAGCCGCTACTAAACCTGCCAAAACCATGCCTGCTATCTTTCTCATCTGTCCTCCTTAATTCGCCGGAGGCGAATTAATTCCCTGCCTGCCGGCAGGCAGGCTTCAACACCTACGGCTCGCTGTCAACCCCTCATTAGGATCTAAGCGATAAGCTTAAGAGGAAAACGGTCTTTTCCTCTTAATAATCTCCTTTTTTTGTCTTCCGGTTCCCTCCAAATAAAAAGAGCCCATCAAACAGCAATGGACTCTTTTTATTTGGCTCCCCACATGTGACTCAAGGCGTAATTGGGCAAAGCCCTCTAAGTGCAAGGAAATACGTATACTTGTGAAAATGTACCGGCGCCGCGGTCGCGGCACAGCCATCAGTTTATACGATCCTTTGCCCCCTCTGCCGCAAGCGCCAAGACCGGTTT
>CAYSCK010000113.1:0-5105 GCA_964429525.1 uncultured Planctomycetia bacterium | reverse complement strand
CCCGACGATACGCAGGTTCTTATCCAGCAACCCGTCGCGGCTCAAGTTGTAAAGGAACATGAGCGCGTTCTCCTTGCCGCTCATATAATCATCGACTGATTTTTTATTCGCGGCTATCACGCCTTCAATAACTGACTCTAATTCATCCGCGTTCGATACCTGCGCGAGATTCTTTTCCCGGATAATATCATCAGGCGGCTTGCCGGTTTCAAGCATAACCGCCAAAATATCCTTGCCCATCAAATTGCTGACCGTGCCTTTTTCAACAAAGCCTATTAAGGCCGCCAGGTTTTCCGGAGTTAATTTTAAGGAGGCGAAATCCGTATTCTTCAGATTGACATGGTACAGCACTGGGCCTATGAGCCAGTTAGCTATTTTTTTAGCCTCTTTATAAACTACAAGGCATTTTTCAAAAAAATCAGCCACATCCTTATCTGAGACAAGTATAGCCGCTTCTTTACTTTGAAGGCCGAAGCTCGCTATAAAACGCTTCAGGCGTTCTTGCGGCAATTCAGGCAGGCTCTTTCTTATATCCTCGATCTCTTTATCATCAAAACTAAAAGGCGGCAGATCCGGTTCAGGAAAATAATGATAATCGTGCGCCTCTTCTTTGGATCGCATGGAAAACGTAGCCTGCTTCTTTTCATCCCAGAGCCTGGTCTCCTGCGCTATCCTCTCCCCTGACTCAAGCGCCTGGGCCTGACGCGTGATCTCATATTCAAGGCCCGCTCTTACAGCTTTAAAGGAATTCATATTCTTAAGCTCTGCTTTTGTCCCTAATTTTTTCTCACCCGCAGGCCTCAACGAAATATTAGCGTCACAACGCAGACTGCCCTTCTCCATATCGCAATCCGATATACCAAGGTATTGCAGGGTTAATTTCAGGTCGCCCAGATAAAGATAGGCATCTTCCGGAGAATGAATATCAGGCTCTGTAACAATTTCCAGAAGCGGTGTCCCAGCGCGATTATAATCAACCAAACTATATGGAGCGCCTTCGGGATGGATAAGCTTTCCGGCATCTTCTTCAAAATGTATCCTCTTGATCCCTACGCGCTTAACACCTGAGTCTGTCTCTATATTCAAGTGCCCGTTCTCGGATAGAGGCATATCAAATTGAGATATCTGAAAATTCTTCGGGAGATCGGGATAAAAATAATGCTTTCTGTCAAATTTAATAAAATTCCTTATCTTGCAATTCAAAGCAAGCGCTACTTTCGCGGATGCCTTCAGCACCTCAGCGTTTAAAACAGGCAAGGAACCTGGAAGCCCAAGACATACTGGACAGATATTTGTGTTCTCCCTTGCCCCAAACACGTTCGCGCAGCCGCAAAAAGCCTTAGTGGCTGTATTAAGCTGAACATGCACTTCAAGGCCGATAACTGGTTCGTAATTCATATTTTTGAAGGTTCCATAATGTTTCTTTAGGTTTCTTAATGTTACTTAAGGTTGCTTTTGCAACTTCAAGAAACTTACCGCAACTTTAAGCAACTTCCCGTAACCTGCAACTCTGTGACCTTTTGTCTTTTCGTTCTTTCGTTTTTCAGTTCTCTACTTGGTTCTGTTCTTTCTTCCCATTCCCTAGTCCCCAGAACCAAGAACCTATCTTTTTTTGCTTGTGATTTATAACTTCGGTTTCTCTTTATGCCACGGCGTTCTCTGCTCATAAGCAAAAGCAAGCTGGTATATCCGGCCTTCTGAAAAAGGCTTACCCAATATCTGCATGCCTATAGGCAGAGCGTCTTTTGTAAAACCGCAGGGCAAAGATAACGCCGGCAAACCGGCCAGGTTTGCCGAAATTGTATAGATATCCGACAGATACATGCTCAAGGGGTCGCCTGAGCGTTCTCCTATCTTAAATGCCGGTGTCGGAGAAGTCGGGGTCAGAATAAGGTCAAACTCTTTAAAAACCTTATCAAAATCCTCTTTTATCAAAGCCCTTACCTTAAGAGCCCTTGAATAATAAGCATCATAATAGCCGCTCGAAAGCACATAAGTGCCTAAAATAATGCGGCGCTTCGCTTCAGGCCCAAACCCTTTACCTCTTGACTCTTTATACATTTCGATCAGATTTGAAGACCCGAGATCACGGAATCCATACTGAACACCGTCAAATCTCGCGAGATTCGATGATGCTTCAGCTGTAGCTATAATATAATATACCCCTACGGCATATTCGGTATTAGGCAGGCTCACTTCTTTAAAGATCGCGCCCTGCGATACCAATTCACTCCTTGCCTCTTCAACAGCTCTGCGAACCTGCGGATCCATGCCATCAATATAATATTCTTTTGGTATCGCGACCCTCACACCTTTAATACCCTTTTCAAAAAAACCGGCATAATCAGGAACAGGAACGTCAACAGACGTAGAATCGCGCTCATCATGGCCTGCTATTACTTTCAAAAGAAGCGCGTTATCGCGCACATCCTTGGTCATGGGCCCTATCTGATCAAGGCTTGAAGCAAATGCTATCAGGCCGTATCTTGAAACACGGCCATACGTCGGCTTCATGCCGACTATGCCGCAAAGAGAGGCAGGCTGGCGGATAGAACCTCCAGTATCCGAACCCAGAGCCATGATCGCCTCGTCAGCCGCGACAGCCGCGGCTGAACCGCCGCTTGAGCCTCCTGGCACCCGTTCCAGGTCCCAGGGATTATGAGTGGAATAAAAACTCGAATTTTCGCATGACGAACCGAACGCGAATTCATCCATATTGGTTTTACCGAAAATAATCGCGCCCTCACCCTTAAGTTTCTCAACGACCGTCGCATCATACGGCGCCTGAAAACCTTTCAGGATCTTAGAAGCGCACTCGGTAAGGTCTCCCGCGCTCACTATATTATCTTTGATAGAAACAGCTATACTACCAAGCTCTCCATTGACAGGAGCCTCTTTAAGGATTTTTTCAAAAAAAGGCTCGCGCGCGTAAGCTTTCACCTTATGCTCGATATCTTCATACCGGGCCTTTAAGTCGCGCACGATCTGCTCAGGCGCAGCTTTTCCCTGTTTGAGCAGATCCAGAAGCTCATGAGCCGTCAAAAAATTAAGTTTCATTCTATAACCTTTGGGACCCTGAAAAACTGGCCCTCTTTAGCCGGTGAAGACTTCAAAACTTTCTCAGGATCCATAGACGGGCGGACCACATCCCGCCTGTAGACGTTTTTAATATCTAAGACATGCGCCATAGGAGAAATACCCGCCACTTTAGCCTTATTAAGCTTATCCACATACTTAAGTATCTCTTCAAGTTGTACCTGAAAATGCCCGACTTCAGTATCGGACAACCCCAGGCGGGCAAGATTCGCTATGTATTTTACTTCTTCTTTAGATATCGCCATATTTTTTCTCCACTTGAGTATTTAACTATATCACATGCCGCCTAAAAAAGTCAAAAATTCATCAGCCGGCCAGCAAATTGCTTAAAGAGATAAAATCCTTAAGGCTCAGGTCTTGCGCGCGGCAGCGTAAAAAAGCATTGCAGCCGAGCTTTGACATTGCTTGGCGCCCCAATTTCCTGGCCAAGACCCCGCCTATCTGTTTTCTTCTCTGCCCAAATGCCGCGCGCATTATCTCAAATAAAAGTTTCTCTGATCTGACCCCGTGATATTTGACAGGGTCTGAAAAAAGCGACAAACGCACAAAACTTGAATCAACCTTAGGCTTAGGGAAAAAAGAACTACCCTTGATATTGAAAAGCGCATCAGGCGTTGAAAAATAATTGATAAAACATGAGAACGCGCTGTACGTTTTGCGCTTCGGGCAGGAAATCATCCTTTCAGCAACTTCCCGCTGTACCATGATGAAGATATCTTTTATATAGCGCCTGTTAATGAATAAATACTCAATGATCGGCGTTGTTATATAATACGGCAGGTTTGCCACCACCTTAAAAGACTTTATTTTATTTTTTTTGGCAAAACGCGCTATGTTAAATTTTAAGATATCCTTACAGAGTATATCAAGATTTGGAAAATTATTGCGCGCCTCAAGCTCCAGGCACAATCCTCTGTCGATCTCAATTGCTGCCACAGAACGCGCTGACTCTGCCAATTCATGAGTCAAAATTCCGCGCCCAGGCCCGATCTCCAGGACGCGATCATCTTTTGTAATCGAGACAGACGCGATTATCTTTCTTACGATATTTTTATCAATGAGAAAATTTTGGCCGAATCGCTTTAACGGCGGCAGCGCGCTTTTCATGTTTTATATTTCTTTGTCAAAACATACGCCAATTCTATCGCCGCGCGCATAGACCCGGGATCAGCTATTCTTTTTGAAGCTATATCAAAAGCGGTGCCATGCACGGGCGAAGTCCTGATAAACCCAAGACCGGCCGTAAGATTCACCCCATTACTGAATTCGATCAACTTAAACGGGATCAGGCCTTGATCATGATACATCGCCATGACCATATCAAATTCGCCGCCAATAGCGCGGCGAAATAACGTATCAGCCGGCAAAGGGCCAAAAAAGGTCCTTCCAAATTTTTTATTCAGCTTATTTACCGCCGGGGCTATAAATTTAATCTCTTCATCCCCAAAGAGGCCGGCTTCGCCGGCATGAGGATTAAAACCGCAAACCCCTACTCTGGGTGCTCTATACCTGAAATAAGTCTTCAAAAGGCCCACGACAACAGAACCACACCCCACGATATTCTCTTCATTTATAAGCCTGTTGACTTTATTCAAAGGGAGATGACGCGTCAAAAGAACCACTTTCAAAACATCCGAGATAAAGACCATCTCCACCCTTCGCGAGCCGAATACCTGCGCCAAAAACTCCGTATGGCCCGGCCAAGAAAATGACGCTTTCTTCAGGCCTTCCTTTGAAACAGGCCCTGTTACCAAAGCGTTTGCATCGCCATTTTTTATAAAATTAACAGCAGAATTGAGATAATCAAAACTCGCGGCGGCAGATCCTGTATCGGGTTTGCCTGGCTCAAACAGTTTGCGGCCCCTTGAACAGTCTATAACCATAACATTCGCCTGAGGCCTGAATCCGGCTTCTATTAAAACCGCTTCAGAAGAAAAAATAAAAAAAACCGCATCTTTGATACGGCGCATTTCCGGCAAAGCCTTAGAGATCACTTCGGGGCCTATGCC
>CAYSCK010000112.1:0-5164 GCA_964429525.1 uncultured Planctomycetia bacterium | reverse complement strand
CAGGCCGGCGGCCTTCGTGGTTATGCAATCTCTCTTGACAGCATAGGTGGTTGGCAAATCCCCACCCACCCAGCAGTCACAGTACCTAAAGGTAGGCTTCGCGCTACATAAATGTAGTGCTTCGCACTCGGGCGGCTTCAGTCCTTCGGGCTTCCGCTGCGCCCTTTGAGTACCTGCTTCCCCTTAGAGAAAAATTCTCTTAGTGGAGAATTTTCAAAATAAAGCTTGATAAAGAAACTGTAATTTGTTAGACTTATAAAACAATTATAGGCATATCTAAAATTGTATAAAGAGGTATGGAGCATGGATAAGAAATTAAGCTCAAATATGGAAGATTATCTGGAGGCGATAGCCGCGCTTAAAAAGCAAAACGACATTGCCAGAGTACGGGATATAAGCCGCCTTTTGAGCGTAAAAAGCTCAAGCGTGAACGCCGCCTTAAGAACACTTTCCAAAAAAGGTTTTGTTACGCATGAAAGGTATGGATATGTTAATCTTACTCCCAAAGGGGAAACTATTGCCGGCAATATTCAGGGCAGGCATGATCTATTGTTAAAGTTTCTTACCGAGATCCTAAGCATAAATGATAATGAAGCGTTACAGGATGCCTGCAAAATGGAACATGCCATAAGTCCCAAGACTTTCGATAGGCTGACGAAATTTATTAGATTTGTAGAGACAGGACTAAGCGGCGGGAAGCCTCAGTGGCTAAATAGCTTCAAGCATTATTTAAAGACAGGCAAGAAATTAAGCTGTAGAATGCGCCAGGCCGCCTTAAAGAAAAAATAAGGGAGATTTTTTTTGCTCTTAAAGTTAGATACATCTAACAAATATTGGTATATCTAAAATATCAAAGGAGGTTTTAAATGGAGAAAATCTTGAGTGAATTAAAGCCAAAGGAGAAGGGTTTGGTAAAAAAAATCTATGGTGAGGGAGCGCTTCATAAAAGGCTTCTGGATATGGGCATCATTAAAGGCACAAAAATAGAGGTTACCAAAGTTGCCCCGCTTGGCGACCCAGTAGATATAAAGGTAAAGGGATATCACTTAAGCTTGCGTAAAGAAGAAGCGGCTCAGATCCTTATAGAGGTAAGTTAAATATGCTCAGGTTAACCCAGGCTAGAGCAAACATTGATTTGATATTTGTCTCTCTTGAAGGGGGCCGGGGCGCCATGCAGCGGCTTACTGATATGGGCTTGATTCCGGGAGAACGGTTAAGAATATTGCATAACTCTGGATGCGGTCCTGTTACTGTGCTTATAAAAGGAGCAAAAGTTGCCTTAGGGCATGGCTTGGTCGCCAAAATTATAGTTGAGGAGGAATAAAAGATGAAGAATAGAAAATTTACTATCGCGCTTGCCGGTAATCCTAACTCCGGCAAATCGACAATCTTCAATAATTTAACCGGGGCGCATCAGCATGTTGGCAACTATCCGGGTGTTACAGTCGAGAAAAAAGAAGGAAAGGTGACTTTTCAGGATTACGAGATAAATGTCGTGGACCTTCCCGGCACTTATAGCTTGTCGGCTTATTCCGAAGATGAAGTCGTAGCCAGGGATTTTATTATTAAGGAGAAGCCCGATGTAATCGTGGATATCGTAGACTCTTCTAATTTGGAAAGAAACCTCTACCTTGCCACGCAGTTCATGGAATTGGAGGTTCCCCTGGTTCTGGCAATGAATATGAGCGATATGGCACAGAAAAAAGGTCAGGATGTGGATTATGCAAAACTATCCGAATTTCTGGGAGCGGCTGCCGTTGCGACAGTAGGCAACAAGAACATAGGCACAAGGGAGCTTCTGGAGACTATTATTAAGGTATATGAGGGAAAAATCAAAACAAAGGTAGTCCCTATCGCTTATGACCCGGAGATCCGCGAGGAGCTGGATAAGTTAAAAGAAATAATTAGAAAAGATAAGGCGTTGCTTGATCAGTATCCTCTGCCCTGGCTTATCGTTAAGATGCTGGAGAACGATTCGTTGGTCTTAGACATTATTGGCAAATCTTCTGTCGCCGGGGAAGCCATAGCCCAAAACGAAAAAAGCAGGCATCACCTTCAGTCTCATTTTGGCGATATTCCGGAAACTATGATTGCGGATCGGCGCTACGGCTTTATCAGCGGCGCATGCACAGAGGCCTTGAAGCCGTCAGTAGAGCAAAGGCATGATCTGTCAGACAGGATAGACAAGGTAGTCCTGAATAGAATCTTAGGCATACCTATTTTTGCCCTGGTTATGTATGCCATTTTCAAGTTTACTTTTACTTTCTCGCAGCCTTTGGTGGGCTGGTTTGAGAAATTCTTTGAGTGGCTAGGCGGAATAGCCACAGTTCATATTCCGGAAGGGTTATTTCAATCTTTTGTCGTTGACGGACTTATTGGCGGCGTAGGAGGCGTCTTGGGTTTTTCCCCGCTGGTATTGTTTATGTTCTTTGCCATAGCGTTTTTTGAAGATACCGGCTATATGGCGCGTGCCGCTTTTGTCATGGATAAATTAATGAGCAAGTTTGGCCTTCACGGAAAGTCATTTTTGCCGATGATGATTTCGACAAACGGCTGCGTCGTGCCGGGAATTATGGCCACGCGCACCCTGGAAAGCAAAAAGGACAGGCTTATCACAATGATGGTGACGCCCTTTATGATCTGCGGGGCTAAATTGCCTATATTTGCCCTTTTTATCGGCGCATTTTTTCCCGCAAAATACGGCGCTAATATCATGTTTTTGATGTATGTTTTAAGCGTAATGATTGCCTTTAGTTCAGCTTGGCTCCTGAAGAAATTTGTCTTTAAGGGAGAAGCCACTCATTTTGTTATGGAGCTTCCACCCTATCGGCTCCCTACAATTAAAGGGTTATTGCTTAAGATGTGGGAGCGCGGCTGGATGTATATAAGGAAGGCAGGAACGATTATCGTCCTAATTTCGATAATGATTTGGGCCGGGTTCACATTTCCTCAAGGATCTTCTCCTAAGGTAGAAAACATCAGCGAAGAAGAAATAGCCACTGTTCAGTTGGAGCAAAGCTATGCAGGCAGGCTTGGCCATTTTGTCGAGCCGGTTGTAAAACCCATCGGTCTGGACTGGCGAAGCGGAATCGCCTTTATGGCTGGAATTGCGGCCAAAGAGGTTGTTGTCAGCACCTTCGGGACTATCTATTCGCTTGGCGAAGTCGACCCAGAGGAAACCGATTCATTAAGAGAGTCAATGCAGAAAGACCCTTCCTGGAGTCCGTTAAAGGCCTTGGCCTTTCTTATGTTTTCCCTTATTTATCTGCCGTGCTTTGTGGCCATGGCGGTATTTTACAGGGAATCCGGTTCGCAATTGAAATGGACCCTGTTTTTGATCTTTTGGACAACGGTCATGGCATGGCTTGCTTCTTTTATCATATATCAGGGAGGCCTGTTTCTGGGATTAGGCGTATAAAAAAGGGAACTGATGATGGATGCTGAGATAGAGATGGATAAATCCGTCTTAAAGGAAATAGCCGATTTTATACAACAAATAAAATACGGGGAGGTGGTGATTACTGTTCATGATTCAGATATCGTTCAAATAGAAAAGAGAGAGAAGAAGCGATTTAAAACGCGTAAGCTACTGAATAAACAGAGCTAAATATTTTCAGGAATTTTTAAAAGCGGTAACCGACTGGACAACTAGAGGCCACGCTAAGAGGAGGCAAAGATGATGTGGAAAAAGTTGTTTACCCCGTTAGAGAAAACCACCGTTAGAAAGCGTAGTTCTCTAACGGGGTTTAGTTGGTTTTTTATTTTTGGGATTGTTTTTTGGTCATGCAATCCGGTTTTTGCTAAAACCACAGAGGAAGAAATTGCAGAGTTGAAGGCAAGAATAATTCAGCTTGAAGAACGCTTGGCACAACAGGAGAACAAAACGGTAGAGGTTGAGAAAATCGCGCATGGAGCCGAAAGAGAAATAAGCGAGTTTATAGAATATAAACCCGGCGAAGGGGTTGAAATAAAGCCAGTGGGACTGAGGATAGGGGCAGGCGCCACTTTTGTTTTGCAAGGGACTAATAATGCCAATGGCGATGAACTTGCAAAGAACGGCGAGGACGCAACCGATGTCTCCTACTCTATGGATTTGGAGTTTGAGAAAACTTTTAGCGATTATGGATTGGCGTTTCTTCACCTTGAGACTGGTGCCGGAGCAGGCGTCGAAAATGAACTGCAGGTATTTTCAAATGTGAATAGAGACGCCGACAATTCGGACAACAGCGTTTCCGTAACCGAGGTATGGTATGAGCACTATTTCAAAGCTTTGCCTTTAACCTTAACCTTTGGAAAGATTGACCCTACCGCTTATCTCGATACAAACGAGTATGCTAACGATGAGTGCACGCAGTTTTTAGGGCATATCTTCAGAAACTCGCCGGTTATGGAATTCCCGGATGACAATGCGGCCGGAATAAGAGTAGCAATTAACCCTGCCGATTTCTTAGGGATTGAATTCGCCGCAATGGACGCGAATGCTGACTGGGAAGATGTTCTTGACAACATGTTTCTTGCCGGACAGCTTAATTTTAAGCCAAAGCTTCTTGAGAGGCCGGGTAATTACAGGGTTTATGGCTGGCTGAACGATAAAGACCATATCAAATGGGACGATGCTTTAAAGACCAAAGAGAAAAGCTATGGTTTTGGTTTAAGTCTTGATCAGGAGATAACGGATGTTTTCGGCGCTTTTGCGCGCTATGGCTGGCAGAATCCCGAGGTATACGCTGACGGCTCGGAGTTTTCTCTTGAGCAGTCATGGAGCGCGGGTATCCGGCTTGCCGGGAACCTTTGGGGAAGGAATGACGACATCTTTGCCATAGCGTTTGGCCAGGTAATGCCTTCAGACGATTATAAAAAAGCAAATGATTTGAAAGCAAAGACAGAAAGCCATTTGGAAGCTTATTACAATATCAAGGTTAACGATCACCTCAGCGTGAGTCCGGACATTCAGGTGATATGGGATCCTTATGGAGGAGATGCAACAAATGGAGACAAAACTATCTTTGTGGGAGGGGTAAGAGCGCAGGTTGATTTTTAAACGAATTAAACAAAAAGAACATACTTTAAAACCACCTTTTAAAAATTTTTGCCGCCGCCCAAAATGCGCCAAACACGAAAAGCCGAATCGTACCATTGCATAACCACGAAGGCCGCCGGCATA
>CAYSCK010000111.1:0-5231 GCA_964429525.1 uncultured Planctomycetia bacterium | reverse complement strand
GGCAACGGTCTTGTTCTCATCTAATTGCTCGCGAAGCTGGTCGTAGTAAGCGATCTGGAGATTCGTCCCCAGGCTTACCGTGCCTCTTTGCGGCGTGAGTTTACCCAACAAAAGACGCAACAATGTCGTTTTACCGCTGCCGTTAGGCCCGATCACCCCGATTTTGTCACCACGCATTATTTGAGTGGTAAAATCCCTGACCAAACATTTTTCTCCATACCCAAAACCAAGTTGCGAAATCTTAGCAACCTGATGGCCCGAAGGGTCCACTTTCTGCGCCCGCACGCGAATCCGGCCGATCGCCTTGCGTTGCGCCTTCTTTTCTTCCCTCAAGCGCTCCAGCGCCTTAACCCGGCCTTCGTTACGGCACCGCCGGGCCCTAACACCTTTACGAATCCAAATCTCTTCATCGGCTAACTTTTTATCTCCACATGAATTCTCTATCCAATTCGAAAAGTCATTGCAACTCTTCTCCAACCTTAAACGTGACTCAAAAAAATGAAAATAAATGGAATCAATAACAATTTTTTCTAAAATATCAGCAAATTCTTTCAAGTTACTCGCCTCATATTTTATCGCCAACACAAAACTCACAGATTTTAAAAAATGAAATTCTTCGCACTCGCGGGCAAATTTCAATTTAGCTAAATCACTAGTGCTTAAAAAATCCTCTATGGTACCTGCAATCTTATCCCGAAGGCTTCGAATGGTGGAATACTGCACTATATCAATACTTGCTAATTTCTCACCAAGCTCATCTTCTCCAAGTACATCAATAACCCAATAAGCAAAATCATTGGGCGGCTCAGGCGAATAAAACTGATGCTGCTGCAGAAACTTATGCGTATGGTGATAAATACAAGACCCTGGCACTTCTTTTATATATTTTAGAAGCTGACCAAGATTAGACGCTGTCAATCCGGTAAGCTCCGTTAAATGTAAACGGGTAAAAAACTGAAAACTATCTCCGGGGATTGGTTTCTGATTCATACTTCTTCTCTACTCAGCAATAAAGCCCTTAGTTTTTCCAAAAACTCAATAACTTCAAAAGTATCTTTTAAAAAATATCCGGTGGAAAATTTCGGCTCTGTGCCAACCCAAACCGTTATACCTTTATCCTGCAAAACTTTAAATGCATCTATATCCGTCACATCGTCACCTATATAAATAGAAATGGCCTCTTTATTATTACCTAACAATCGCCTATCAAGAAGCCAAAGCACAGCCTTGCCCTTATCCCATCCAACCGATGGCCTAACTTCCAAAACTTTTTTTCCTTCAACAACATAGACTTGACCTGCCTTAACATATGGCGCGACCACAGCCTCAAAAAGAGATTTAACGTAAGAAACATTTTCATCACTTACAAGACGATAATGACAGCTAAGTGTTAAAAACTTATTCTCAGCAAAAACACCATCCACTCTACCGACGGCATCTTTCAACTTACCACTGATTTCACTGATCACCGCTTGATATGCAGTTGGCACAAAATCCTTTAAGCCCGTAGTTTCACCGCGAATTTGTAGGCCGTGATTGCCTACATAAATAATCTCTGGAATATTAACTCTTCTTGCAATATCTTCAATACTCCTGCCGCTAATAATACTTACTATCACACCTGGAACCGTTGAAATAAAAGATAACATATCCCGCATCTCACTGCTCATTATCGCATCTTCGGGCTGCTCTACAATAGGCGCCAAGGTTCCATCATAATCCAAAAAAAGGGAAATGTTTTTACCTTTAATCCGGTTTTTAATCAAATCCCACTGACACAATAAATTTTCCATAAAACTTAACCTTGAGCAGTATTTTTCTCAAGAGCAGTTAAATCCGTAACAATATTTCCGGCCCAGCGATAAATATTATTTTCTTTAATGAAAAGACGCATTTTTTCCATACGCTTAAGTTTTTCATCCTGAGGCATCTCAATAGCATCCCTGATAGTATCGGCAAATTCTTCTATAGAGTACGGGTTAACAAGTAAAGCATCAGTCAATTCCCTGGAGGCACCGGCGAATTGGCTCAAGATCAAAGCGCCTAAAGTATCTTTTTTGGCAGCTACATACTCTTTTGCAACAAGATTCATGCCGTCGTGAAGCGAGCTTACTATGCAAACATCCGCCAAGGCGTAATAAGGGTCTATCTCCTCAGGAGGGAAATATCTCTTAAGATAAATGATCGGCCTCCAGCCGCCTTCCATATGCTTCCAATTCTTCTTTTCAACTAATTCGTCTATCTCAGCCATAAGGTCATGATAGCGTTTGATATGTGTCCTGCTCGGGGCTCCGATCTGGATAAAAACCACCTTTTTCTTATATTGAGGATATTTTTCAAAAAATCTGTCAATGGCAAGTACGCGCTCCGCAATGCCTTTTGTATAGTCTATGCGGTCCACGCTTACGCCTACTATCTTGTCTTCCAGTTCAAATTCCTTGCGGAGTGATTCTTTGGCCTTTTCAATATCCGCCTGCGGCTGGTAGGCCTCCATCTGCCCGTTGATACTGATAGGGAAAGCCCTGACGAACGTTTCCCTGCCCAAACGAGATACGCTGAATTTTTCGGAATCAACACGCGACTCAAGAAGCCTATTGGCTGTATCAAGAAAATTGTTGCAGTGGTTCTGTATATGGAATCCTATAAGGTCACACCCCAGCATCCCCTCTAAAATGTCCTTGCGATAAGGGCAAATAGAAAATGCCTCAGGGGTAGGCCACGGAATATGCCAAAAAATGGCCACGATCGCGTCAGGCCTTTTTTCTTTGATCATTTTGCCTAATAGAGTAAAGTGATAGTCCTGGATAAAAATGAACGGGCTCTTGGCAGGAAGCTCTTCAAGCAGGCTATCGCAGAATTTCTGGTTAACTTTTTGATATATTTGCCAATCGCTTTCCGTAAAGATAGGCCGGGTGTGAGTGTTATGGCATAATGGCCAAAGCCCTTCGTTAGAAAAACCGTAATAATAGCCGTCTTCCTCTTCCTTTGAAAGCCATACCCTTTTAAGGATATACCGGTTATCTTCGGGCGGAATACCGAGTTTATCTTTAGAATTCACAAATTTTCTGTCCGCGTTTCCGGCGCCATGCGCGACCCATGTCCCTCCACAGGCGCAAAGTATCGGATGTATCGCCGTGACAACGCCGCTGGCCGGACGGATACACTTAGCCAGGCCGGTGACTTCATCAACCACATGCATATAAGGTTCTCTGTTAGAAACAACAAAAAAGGCATTGTCTCCAAGCTTCGCGTGGACAAGATCCCTTAATTTAGCCTGTGTCCAAATATCCTCTTTCTGCAACCTCTCCGTAGCTTCATTGGAAAGGGTCCTGCGCGCCACGCGAAGACTTAAAGCCACCTGCTCGACCTCGCTGGCGAGCTTACCGATATCCCCTTTTTCTTTTATCGCATGATGAGCGTCTGTTTCACCTTTTTGAAAATGATGAAACCAATCCGTCAAACGCTGAATCGGCAGAATGAATAAGCGCCATTGAATCAAACCCGCTACTAAAGCAATGGAGAATATCAGAATGATCAGGGTAAAGCTGATACGCCTCCACGATTCGGCAATTTGGGTAAACATATAGGAGGTGTCATAAACAACTTCTACGAGACCCAGAACGTTATCTTCTTCGCCCAAGACAGGCAAGATATAACTATAGAATGAATATTCTTTAAATTGTTCGATTGAACCGCGGGGGATTTTAGTAGTTATGATATCCTGCAGGTAGGGTTTATCTTTTTGCTGCCACTCGGCGATCCTATCCGTAATGGCCAGAATCTGCCCGTCCTTGTTATAAAGGACGCAACCCTGCAGTCGCTCTCTCTTCTGAAAGCTCTCAACAAGGCGCTTGGCAGATTTCAGATCATTATTGGCAAAAATATAGCTAGTAGTAACTTCGATGCTTTCTACCACAGACCTGGCTTTTCGCTGCAGATCGTCTTGCAGCCGCTCCTCCTCAAAGCGCGCTTGTATAACACCGTAGACGATAAACGCGATCGAAATGATAATAAGAATCGGCAGAGTAAATAGAAGAATTTTCTTCATTGTTTCTTAATCCGAATTTAGTGAGCCCTGGACCAAATAGCAAAAATAAGAGTCGCCGCGGACAGCAACACCGCAAAAAAGAAACTTATGAATAACACTCTGGCATCTCTGTCCTTTTTAAACAAATCCACAAAGCTGTTCTTTTTTCTCCTCCTGTTAAAAAAAATCGCCACCTGTCTTTAATCAGACAGATGGCGGCCCGACCATCTAAATCCTCCGGGAATATACCCTTTTCCCGAACCCTTTCTTCTATTGTTCTTGGGTTATTATAAGCCAATTTTTGAAAAATACAAGTCTTACCCACTATCTTATATAACTTGCTATCTCTCGAACTATATGGCTATATGTGCATGACAGCAAAGGAGGCACAATTATGGCTGAAATTAAACTAACTGGAATAATGGAGCTTAAGGAAAAAACGCTCGATGAACTTCAGGCCAAGCATCAAGAACTGTTCCCCGGCCAGCCGGCTCCCTCCAACAATAAGGTGTATTTGTGGCGCAAGATCGCCTACCGGCTGCAGGAGCTGGAATATGGCGGGATTTCCACTGAAGCGCAAAGCAAAATCCAAGAATTGATCCAGCAATATGACCCGATTGATAACAAAACCCTACGGCCCGATAATGCCCTCGAAGAACGACCCAAAAAAACAAAGCTGAGCCGCGACAAGAGGCTGCCGATCTCCGGCACCGTGATCATCAAAGAATACAAAGGCATCAAGATAGAGATCAAAATCCTAGAGTCCGGCTTTGAATATCACAACAAAGTCTACAAAAGCCTCACAGCCATTGCTAAAGACGTTACTGGAGCGCACTGGAACGGGTACTTATTCTTTAACCTATAAGGTATTGTTATGGAAAATGAAACAAAACAACCGAAGAAACGCATCTACTGTGCCATCTATACGCGCAAGTCAAACTTAGAAGGACTTGATCAGGACTTCACTTCCCTATACGCCCAAAGGAAAGCTGCCGAGAACTACATCAACAGCCAAAAACATGAAGGATGGGCCATCCTTCAGGAACCTTACGACGATGGAGGCTTCACAGGGACCAACACCGACAGACCAGGGCTTCAAACCCTTCTGTCGGATATCAAAAACCAAAGGATCAATTGCTTCGTTTTCTACAAGGTCTACAGATTATCCCGCTCAATTATATACTTTACTCAATTGTTGGAATTC
>CAYSCK010000110.1:0-5244 GCA_964429525.1 uncultured Planctomycetia bacterium | reverse complement strand
GTAGAGGGCGGGGCCCTGAGCTTTGATTTAGCCAAAAACAGCGCTCAAACCACAGACACCATAGCGAGTACTCCGCCATACAGCCCATTTACAAGGTATAAAAACAAGACTCATACATAGAATAAATCGTAAGAATGATACCCGCAGAATTCATTAATTTGACCAAAGGATAAAATGAAAAAATTATTTTCAACTAAAAAGTTCGGCGATAATGAAAAATACACGAAGCTAAGTCTATGCGCTGAAACATATTCTCTGCAGAGCGTATACGCGGCAGGATATGTTTTTTTAGACAAGGCTTACATACTTCTAGACCGAGGTAAAAACAATGATATAGAAGTATACTTATTTTCAAAAAATGACCAGGACCCTGTGGTTTTGGGCAAAGAATTCCTTAATGAGCTGATCAACTACGGCCATTATTTTTCACGTGTTGAAAATAACGCGGCGACTATAAAAACAATAATGCAAAGGGTACTTTTTACCGTCAATCCTAAATTCGCCGAAGAAGCTGAAGAGCAGGAGATAAAAGAGCTTTTAAAAGAACTCGAAAAAGACGTCCCGCTAAAAAAATCAAGATCAAAACATGTCTCTTCCCATACGAAAAAATAATAAAACTTTATCCTTGATCCTTTCAAATACACTGTATCCGGCAGCTGCCATTCAAAAGGCTTCATCCGAATTCTTGGTTTCTGCCAAAAATATCAAATCCTCCAAAAAATCGACAACTATATATTTTAAAGGTACCTGCTTAAAAACTGTTTTGGAGTTTGGGAATCAGCTGCTTTCATTGAATAGGTAATACATATATGTCAACAAGCCTGAAAACTAAAGACTGGGCGATTCTCCCGTACAATATCCGAAAAGTCAGAGATCGCTACCTTATTTCCACCTCCTGGGGAAATTGGGCATCCCTTGATGCCGATGAATTTAAAAAACTGCATTCATTTAATGTCGGGCCAAATACCGCTCTTTTTAACAGGCTCAAAGCGAGCAATCTCATAATCACAAACCGCAATATTGAAAAATTCGTGGATAATTACCGCAAACTTCACGCGGGTTTATTTTATGATGCCGGATTGCATATAGCGGTTGTAACAGACAGATGCAATTTTTCATGCTCTTACTGTCAGGCTGATAAAAAGGGCGCAAAGAAAGACATGGATCTATGGGTCGCGACGAAGGTTTTAAGCTGTCTGTTTTCAGCTTCAAATCCAAATGTACGCCTGGAATTCCAGGGAGGCGAACCCCTTTTGAACTGGCAGACAGTGAAATTTTTAGTCTATAACAGCCGCAGGCAGAATAAGCTTGAAAAAAAGAACCTTACAATAAGCCTTGTAACCAATTTATCGCTTTTAGACAGCAAAAAAATGAAATTTTTAATAGGCCATGATGTGGAATTCTGCACATCTTTGGACGGGCCGCAGGATATACACGATCAAAACAGAATGTTTAAAAATAATTCACCGACTCACAGCCTGATCACAAAAAAAATTGATGAGATCAGAAAAGAATATAAAAAAAGAGGGATTAAAAAGGCTGTGGGAGCTCTTCCTACGATAACAAGGCAAGTGCTTCATGATCCGAAACTCCTTATAGACGAATATGTCCGCCTCGGTTTTAATTCCATACATCTAAGAGAACTCAGCCGCATGGGGCAGGGAGCAAAAAACTGGGAAAAGATCGGCTATTCAACCGAAGAATTCAACACCTTCTGGAAAAAAGCATTGGATTATATTCTGGAGCTGAACTACAAAGGCATACAGATACGGGAAGAAATGTCTACATTCATTTTAAAAAAAGTGCTGAAAAAAACCGATCCGCTCTACGTTGATCTTGACAGCCCGTGCGGCGCCGCAAGGTCACAATTGGCATATGCTCCGAATGGAGATGCCTACACATGCGATGAAGCAAGAATGATCGGCAATGATATCTTTAAATTAGGCAACATACTGAAAGACAAATACCAGACTCTCATGAAAAGCGAGAACCTTTTTTATACATGCCAGGCATCTCTTATGAATCTATGGGATTACAATTCCGCTTTTTCCTGCTGGTCCGGCACATGCCCGGTCATGAATTTCTATCACCAGGCAAACCCTGTTGTAAAGATCACCCAGACAGCAAAACATAAAATCATGGAATTTAAATTCAGCTATCTTTTTGATAAAATATTGCGTGACTCGAAGGCATTAAAGGTCTTTAACGATTGGCTGCGCTAAAGTATAGGAGATACAGATGAAAAAAAAGACAAAAAAGAGACCAATCGCAAAAAGAACTTTGAAGAACTTTATGAAAGATGAAAGCGGCTCTATGACGAAGGAGAACATACTCAAGATTGGTATCGGCACAATAGCAGCCCTGAGCGCTTTTTCGGGCCTTGCAAAAGGCCAGGGGGCAGGACCTGCGCCACCCTGTGATGGAGAATACACACACGTAAGCGATAACACGCTGCAATGGACAGGTCCAGATGTAGGAGCTAAGACAATTATTCCAAGCCATACACATCACGCTTCGCATTGTTCCTACTAAAATAAGGAAAAAACATGCTAAAGATATCATTTATGATTATTATGGTTTTTTTAACTGCCGCAGTTTTGTCTTTAGCTCCGGCGTCCTGGGCAAAAGTAGATATGCCTGACGATAGCTCAATTGGAACATTTAGCGCGGAACAGGAAAAGCTCGCCGACGAATCAATGAAAAAAAGTATTAATAAAAAGCTGATAAAATCACCGCGCCTTATCGCTTATAAAGCGTTCCGGAACGGTAACACAGATTTATGCAGTTCCTCAAGCAATAATAAAGATTGCTGGGAAATTGTAAAATCTTTGACATCTCAGAAAAAGTTTGCGGCTGGAGATTGCAACAGCCTATCTGAATTTCCAAACGATTTTGCAGATTCTGTCGACTACTGCAATGCCGTCAAATCTAATGATTGCGCCTCTTTATCAGGATACAAAAAAATGATGTGTGAGGCTATCCTTAATCGAGATACAAATATGATGATAAGAGCGGTCTCTGACCCGGATTTTTTTATTTTTCTGCCTGACAAAACTGCCTGGGCTGAATCTACAATTAATATTTTCTATGGGTTTAAAACTATGAGCGAAAAATCATGCTCGAGATTTACAACCCGAAATCTTTTGAGAAGAGGCGCCTGCAACATGCTGTTTGGAAGCGGAAGCTTTGAAAATCGTGTCCACGAGTTCACCGATGACATCTTTTGGGCGGCTAAAGCTAAAAAATCAAGCAACAAAAAGCTCTGCAACAATATTAAAAATAAACAGATCGCGGACATCTGCGCGGATGATGCAATCTCAGACCTTAATGGCATTTTTGATCATGCATGGCTTTAAACAATGGGAAGAACCAATGTCCTTATCTACTTTACCCACAAAGAAAGCCTTGGCCACAGCACAAGAACCTTAAGCATAATTCATGCCCTGATCAAACAATACGGGCATAAAATAAAGATCAGCGTATTCCAGGCAGGCAAAGAACAAGCCTATCTCAACATCCCAAAGCAAGTCGACTGGTTCAACCTTCCAAACCCATTCTACAGCAAGCTGAACTTCCGACGCGGCATATCCCAGGTCTTTTCGCCTTTATACGCGAAGGCAAGAGCGCAGTACATGCTGTCCAAAATAATCAGGATCAAGCCTGATATTTTTATTACGGAATTTTTTCCGTTCGGAAGGGAAGACTGCCGTTTTGAACTACTCCCTATCCTGACTTATCTTAAAAAAAATAATGTACGCATACTCGCCAGCATAGGATATCCTTACATTGTACGCGGCAACATTGACATCCTGGCAGGTCATTGCGGGCTTTACGATAAATTCCTTATACACACCCCCAAAGACCTGGAATTCAACTATCTTAAAGAAGATATTGGAAATCATCTGCTCAAAGCTGTCTATCAGCGCACATTCAATCAAATAAAAGACAGAATAGACTATACAGGCTACATAATGCCTTTTAACAGCATAAATATCAGAAATAAAAACGCGATACGTAAAGAGCTTGGAATTGAAGGCAAGAAAATGGTTATCGTAAGCAGAGGAGGGGGCGTACGTTACCCTAAAATCATAAGCCACACTATCGCATCTCTACAGTACCTTAACGCGCATGATTATGTTTTTGTTGTCAGTGCCGGGCCGGCAACAACTTCAAGAGAAATGAGATTATTCAAGTCTTTGAAAAAAAATTTCCCCGGTAGATCACTACGCCTTCTGCGCTACATCGCGGATTTTCCATCATATGTAAACGCGGCTGATGTTTCTCTGAGTATGGCGGGTTATAACACCTCTGTTCCGCTTCTATATTTTAGGAAACGCTCGGTACTCATACCATCAAGAGAAGACCCTGAAACCGCTCTTGGCTATTGCTGCGAACAAATAAGCCGTGCCCGTTTAATGCGCGACTATATCGGTAGCGAGATACTTGATTACCACGAAGCCACACCTAAAAAAATTGCAAGCCATATTGAAAAAGCCTCAAGGAAAAAAATTCCCATCAAATCAAGATTCATGGAAGAAAGCTGGTTCACCGGAGCGGAGAACACTGCCAAAAGCATACTCAATGCGTAAACTAACAGAAAAAACAATCATTAAAAAACAGGCGATCCGCCACCTTTGGTTTTTTGTAACAGAGAGATGCAACCTTCACTGCTCCTACTGTTTTTACAAGCACAGGACACAGAACACAAGCATAGACCTCGAACATATTCCTCTTATCTTTAGCTGCTTTGAAAAAGCCTGCAACGCGAAATTCGTTATATCAGGTGGCGAAGCGCTTATGAACTGGCCCAAAACGCAACAAATTATACATTACTTAAGATCAATCGACAGACATAAGTACATACTTCTGCAAACAAATGCCACTCTTTTGGATGCGGAAAAAATCGAATATCTAGCAAAAAACCGCGTCCACATTGAAATAGGCTTAGACGGCACAGTCAACTCCAACATCCATCGAAAAGGGTTGGCTCCACATATTAGCCGCATAGAAAAAAACATACGCTTAGCCCATAGATCTAATATTAACATCCATGCCACCATGACCGTGTGCCCAGACCAAACCAAAAAAATGTATGAAAATTTTATTTATCTTCTAAGTCTGAATATTAAAAAGATTGAAGTGACTCCTGCTGCATTTACAAATTGGAAAAGGGCCGACATATACGACTTTAAAAAAAATTACATTAAAATTTTGAAATTCGCAATCAATAACAGAATAACCAAA
>CAYSCK010000109.1:0-5309 GCA_964429525.1 uncultured Planctomycetia bacterium | reverse complement strand
CAGAACCGTCAAAAAATAAAACATACTTATCAGACTGTTTAAAAAATGTCCCTGATCCGAAAACCATTATAGCCGTGATCAAGAGCAAAACCCCTCCTACAACAAACGCACCGATAGATCTTTTATTGGCCATTTTCATTATTCAGCTCCCTGCTTCTCTCCCCGCGTCAGGAATTTAACTACTCTCGGATCCCTTGAATTTGCCAACAGGTCCCTTGGCGCCCCCTGAGCGATAGCGGCCTTGGTATCACTGTCTAAAAGTATGGCATTGTCCCCAACGGCAAATATACTGGCAAGCTCATGCGTAACTATTATAATAGTCGCGCCTAAATTATCCCTTAATTCAAGTATCAGATCGTCAAGCATCTTCGCGCTTAAAGGATCAAGCCCTGCCGAAGGTTCATCAAAAAAGATTATATCCGGATCAAGGGCGATCGCCCGCGCGAGGCCGGCTCTTTTTTTCATGCCTCCGCTGAGTTCAGCAGGATAAAAATCAGCATAGCCATCCAAGCCTACCAGCCCAAGCTTGAATAAAGCCACATCCCGTACCTGCTGACTGGATAAATTTGAATATAACTGCAATGGGAGCGCGACATTCTCGCTCAACGTCAGTGAACTCCACAACGCGCCCCCCTGGTAAAGCACCCCGAAACTGCGCATAATATCATAACGCTCTTTTTCGTCAACTCCCCACAGGCTTGCCCCGCCATAGAGAACCTCTCCTTTTTTCGGCGGATTAAGCCCGATCATGGCTTTAAGCAAAGTACTCTTCCCACAGCCACTGCCGCCCATCACGATAAAAATCTCATTCTTTTTAACGCTGAAACTAAGCCCGCGCATCACCACAAGATCATCATAACCCAGATCAAGATTTTTTATCTCAACGACAGACTCCATCGATCAGACCCCTATCACTTGACAAACAAAAGTAATTACCGCGGTTGCAATTACTATAGCGGTTATCGCGGTAACGACAGCTGATGTAGCAGCCTCGCCGACACCTGAAGAACTTCTTTTGCATTGCATACCGCGGTAGCATCCGGCAACAGCGATAATTATCCCGAAAACAAAACTATGTATCAGGCCAACCGAGAAATTACTCAATTTCACCGCGGCTGTAGTGTGATTGATATATTCAACCGGATTAAGCCCTAAGAATCCTGTGCTTATAATAAAACCTCCGAGGATACCCATCAGGTCCGCGTAGATAGTCAAAAGCGGCATCATAATAACCAGTGCCAATACACGCGGCATGACTAAAAATTCAACAGGGGAGACACCAAGTGTCCTCAATGCGTCGATCTCTTCATTGGCCTGCATGATACCCAACTCCGCGGCAAAACTTGCGCCTGTACGGCCTGCCATCAAGATCGCGGTCATTACAGCCCCCATCACCCGCACCATGGAGATCCCTACAATATCGGCAATATAAATTTGAGCGCCGAACATCTTCAACTGAATAGCTCCGATAAAAGCAAGTATCATCCCGACCAGAAGGCTGATCAAAGAAACCAGCGTAAGAGCGTCTACTCCGCATTTTTGCACAATGACTAAAAAATCATCTTTACGGAAAAAAACACTGCCGGCCGCGAAACGCTTAAAAGTGAGCGCGATATCTCCTATAAAATCCAGCACGGAAAGCGTGGCATCTTTTGCCGCTATAAAGCGCCCCCCTATCATATCAAGAAAAGGCTCATCTGTAGTTTTCTGAGAGAAGATCTTTTCAGCCTGAGACGGAGTAAATTTAAGCAACTTCTCGATTTGCGGAGGAAACCCCTGAACAGAAATCCGGATATTCTTTTGCTTGGAGATATTATTTAATTTGAACAAAAACGCGATAAACGCGCTATCCCATTTAAAATCCTGAGACACAACGAAACTGACAAAAGATATATCCGGACGCGAATCAAGCTGGGTGAAGACTTCATCAACAGAAGGAAGCCCGGATGAAAAATTCCAATCTCCGCTCAACTTAAGCTGAAGAATACCTGGTTTTGAATAATCAAAGGCAAGTTTTTCTGACTGCATTATCTTCATTCTCTAAATCATTATCAACAATTCACCGTTTCACAACCCACCTGACGGATGATGCCGACAGGTCATAAAAACAACAACTAATAACAATACAGCAATACGATAATTAAACATGATTGATAGCATGGATCATCTCACACAGCCTGCCGTAATCGCGCATATTAAAATTCATAGTCAGGCGGGGTAGGTCTAAATACTCCCCTTCCTCAACTTCTTTCTCCGTAGGAGGCGCAACCGCAATTTTACCGTCTATCAGGATATCATCAAATCTCTGATTTAAATACTCTAACGCCTTTTTTGAGATTTTCTTATTCAATCTTATTACAGTCAGCCCGCAAACGTACCTTATAGAGTGGTATACTTTATAAAAATTTTCTATATAACTTATCGCCTCATCAACACTCTTTACAATGCGAAAAATACCAAGGTCTTCCTTTTTAATATAACCTTTCCCGACTAACTGCTTTTCCACAAAAGCCAGCCAGTGGGCCCAATATGTCGAACCTTCCGGTTCCATCAGAACAACGGGCCTGGGCCTTGACTTACCTGTCTGGATCAGGGTAAGCATCTCAAAACCTTCATCAAGTGTGCCGAATCCTCCGGGAAAAAGAGCTGTCGCGTCGGTCTCTTTTACAAAGGTAAGTTTTCTGGTAAAAAAATATTTGAAGTTTATTATTTTGTCTTTTTCGTCAATATAAGGATTGGGCTTCTGTTCAAACGGGAGCCTTATATTTAACGCGAATTCTTTGCCTGTCTTAGAGCCTTTATTCCCAGCCTCCATAACACCACCGCCGCCTCCGGTGACTATCATGTATCCTTTTACTGTCAATTTTTTGGCAAATTCCTCAGCCATCCTGTATTCAGCTGATGTCTTCAGAGATCTCGCAGATCCGAATATTATGACTTTTTTGATGTTTCTGTAAGGAGCAAAGACTTTAAAAGAATACCTTAATTCCTTTAAAGCATTGTTTACAAGCCTTAAGTCCCCTCTGTCTTCGCATTCCTTGCCCAACTTAACAGCTGTAGTAACTATTTCGCGCAGTAATAATTCAGTTTTAGCGGAGCTGGCTCCTTTAACAAGCTCACCTATCAAACCATCAACAGCTTTATCGCCTATCTCATACTCCCTGAAAATTTTTCGCGCCATTTTGTCGCTCTCCTTAAAATATCAAAAAAATCATTACAGCCAGCAGACAAATCAATTATTTCATCACGCAACCCGAGTTTTTCTTGGTATAGGCACAAGGCTACCCGGCAAAACTTACTTCTTTGTGCCAAAGATAGATTGGAGAGAACCGACGGCATCGGTTATTCCCGTCTGAGCTGATGGCGCGATGGTCTTAAGGCTTGGCTTTATCAGATCCTTAAGAGACTTCATAAAGCCGCTAAACTCCGGTTTATCCACAGTGCCTGTAATATCAAATTTCAGGGTAGCCGAATCAAGGCTATTGAGCCCCTCGCAGATAACAAGCGCAGACATAAAGCCTGTTGAAGGCAGGCCTAAAGACCCCTTTGCCTTTAATTCATGCTCACTCAAAGAAAATGTATTTTTTGAATTCAGCGCTTCATTGTCAATATCCGTCTTAGACGTCAGGTCAAGCCTGCCTTTGACAACCTCAACAGGAAGCGAATCTTCATAGATAAAACGCACCGCGTCAAGATCAACATCCTTGAGATTCAGGTCGATCTCAACCTTCTCCTGCCTTGCTGTACTGATCGCCGAATAGCGCAGATCCATGCGGCCTGAAGCTGCACCTTTGTTCATGACACCCCCGGAAAGACTTATACTGCCAAGGCGCAAACCAAGCTCCGGATCAAAGCCTAAATTACCGGCCCTCAGCTCAGCTTTATCAATTTCTATCTCCCTTCCATCCCGGGCTTCCAACTTAAGAGAAAAATTATTAATAGCAAGATTCCTGACCTCCAGAAGATACCTGCCTGCGGCTGTCTTAAAATGTACCACTCTGCCTTTGGGCAGGGTGAGAACATCTCTGGTGATTTTTTTAGCCCGCGAAGCCGCCTCTCTCTTCTTTTCAAGAGACTTCTTTGAAAACCTATCTTTCAAAAAGTCGTAGACTTTAGAGAACCAATCCTTTTTACCTTTGAGCATATCCAGGATACCGGCTTTAGGCTTGGCTTTTCCTGCAGTTTCTTTTGTACCGAGTTTCTGGACATTAAATGAGCCGTCGGGTTCGCCGACGAGGCTAAGCTGAGCGCCATTTATATTTATTGACGACACAGTCAGGCGCTTAGAAAGCAGTCCAAGCGCGCCAAGGCGTATTGAAGCATTGTTGATGCTCAAAATCCGCTCATCTTCCTTTTGCGGATCAAAGACCTTCAGGTCTTTTAAACTGATTGATAGAGTCAGGGGCCAAACATTTACTTTACCTATAGAGATCTTTGTACCGGCGGCTTCATTGACCGCCTTAACAACAATTGGGCTCACCATGGGACTGGCAACCAAGCTGATACCAAAATGCAGCACGGCCAGAACTGCGGCGAAAATAACAATATTTTTTATATTCAAAAATTTCATCATTCTGTCAGATTCCTGATCTTATCCACCTTTTTAATGACTCCTGTTACGGCTTTATTTTTGGTAAAACGCTGGACAAACTTGGAATTCTGTAATTTTTTGAAATTTCCTTCCAGGAAAACTGTGTAGATGAACTTTGAAATAAAATAAACAGGAACGCATAAAAGAGCAGAAAACGCGAATCCTCCGGCAATAAGCGTATTGTTCAAGTCAAGCAAGGCAATTACAGGCAGGCCTGTAACAAAACTCCAAAAACCCGACAGAAAATCAGCATCGATCAGAAGGTATCCGCCAAGTTTTTCCGTTATCGTGCTGACTCCAAGCACATAAAATAGCTTAAATACCGGAAGAGTAATTAAGGTAGTCAACCTGTTGATCTTGAAAAGAAAAAAGAAAATAAAAAGCAGTATGGCCGCAGGCCCATTAAGCGGGACAAAACCCATAAACATTGCAAGACAGACGCCGCCGGCTATCTGTCTTGGCGTCAGGTTAAGCTCAAGGATAGCAATCACTCTCGCTGGTATATTTATGAATGAAAACATGAATACATTATACTCCGGCTTAACGGCTTTATGTTGGAATATTTATCCCGGCCTTTTTTTAAAAGCCTACGCCTCTTTCCTTTTTAAACTATTGATCCCCTTTACAACTAAAAAAATCACAAATGCGACTATCAGAAAGTTGCAGATACAACTATATCGCCTCTCTCCTCGCATTGTCCATTCTTGAATTCAATCTC
>CAYSCK010000108.1:0-5383 GCA_964429525.1 uncultured Planctomycetia bacterium | reverse complement strand
TCATTTCAATACAACTTATAAACAACTATTAGAAGCTAACTTTGCAAGACGCGATAGCTTCAGCAGCTGTTGTCCTGAACGCGTTGTTGGCGCCTGTTTTATTTAAAGCAGAACCAGGCCAGAACCAACCACATAACAAGCCGAGCTGGACATCTTCCGTATAGTTATACGTAAGGTTCACATCGAGTTCTTGTCCTAATTCATTCTTTCCAGCGTAGAATGAATAACCCGTGCCATCATAGTCATTGAAATCCGTTACGTATCCGGTGGTAGAAGCTGTTTTTCCAAGTAACACATACACATAATCCGCCTGCAGAACAACATCTTCTATTGGCGAGAACTTGCCCATGAAGTCGAAGCTATTGCAATTGGATTGAGGAAATAACGCATTGAGAATACTTCCGGTTGTCTGATTTTCAAACATAGGATCCCAAGCATGGAACTTCTTGTCAGCGCTTACTGTGCCGGCAGAATCTCTGTTCGCGTCACCTGAGAAATATGAATAGATCAAACCAAACGTCGGATCAAGCTTCCAGCCAGGAGTATACATAGCTACAGACTGCGCAGCCCATGCATCACGTTTCCTGTCAAGCGTACCTGTCGCAGCCGGTGATATCTTATGGCCAAACTGGTATGCCAATTCCTGCTGTAAGTTGATCTTGGAAGTCGGCATTGTGCTGACTCTGGCACCAACGGTGTTTACAACATCAGCCTTATCAACTGTTGATGTCTTTGCCAAACCGCCGTTGTGTTTTGTCCAGAAGTAGCCTTCAACCATTGTGTTCCATTTATCTTTGAACTGATAACCCGCGTTCGCGCCCCAGAGGTCGATATCATCATTGTCGCCTTCGGCTGATGTTATTGAGCCGTTATCTATCTTCGCGTAAACGATATCGACAACTAACGGATCATAATTCAATGTAGCTCTGATAGCGTCAAACGATTTGCGTAAAGACAAATCGCCATTGCGGTCTTCCCAGCCAGCGCCTTCTGTATAATTTGTTGTCTGGTTTGTGCCTATTCCGCCTGAAACCGCGTCTGTGTTAGGCTTACCAACGCCATCGCCCATGATCATGTCATTGCCGAAGTGGAGTTCCTGACGGCCGACTGTAACTGTCAAAGGAGAATATAAAAATTCCTTTAACGTCACGTAAGCCAGATCGAGATCGATATCAGTCGTTGTTGTATCCGCCTGCTCCCAATCTCTTTCGTTTATTAATCTGATGGTTGTCTGAACGTTATCGGTAAGATCAGCGTCAACCCTTAAACGGGTAACTGTATTGAATACGCCGATACGATCTTCACCCGCTGCTCCGCTTCCTTTGGTAAGGTCGAAGTTATCTCTCTGAATATAGCGAGCCAAGATGTCACCACTCACCTTTACATTCTGTACGGCTGCGAACGCTGGTGTTGCCAACGCGAGCGCTAAAACCGCGCAGAGCAAAAGCATTAAGCGTTTACTCATTTTTCTCCTCCTTTAAGAAACTATAATAAGTATATTTATACTAGGTTTATAACAGGTATTTCTATTTTCCTAGGAGTTACCATCTATAGTTATATCGCTCATGATGTGACAACTTCCGGCTGAAATGTTCTCACCCCCTTAATTCGCCATTAATTAAAGCTGTCCTTAGCGGTATAGCCAATTACATTATAAATACCATATATTGCAACGGGATGTCAATATTTTTTTTAAATAAGAAAGCGTTTTCCCGGTAATAGTAAAATTTGACTATACTCTTGACGCGAGGCGTGCCATATCTTTCTCAATACGGCTTAACAGGTTTGACGGTATCGCGGCTCCGAGCGCGACTGATCTCAAAAAATCAGGGGTAGGAATGTCTGCAGGGGAATGTGAATCAGAATTAATGCAGAGCTTCGCGCCGTATTTTAAGGCAGATCGCGCCACATGTCCATTGCCAAGGCAATGCCCTTTACGGCTGGTGATCTCTAAAAGAATACCGCGCTTTGCCGCGAACTTAACATCGGACTCGCTGATCAAGCCAGGATGAGACAATATATCAATATCAGCTTCAAGCGCCGCGCGCGCTGTGCCTTTTAAAACCGGCTCAACAAGCGTCTCTCCGTGAGCGATAATAATTTTAATTCCGTTATTACGCGCGTAAAGTGCTGCGTGTTTATACTGGTCTAAAGGCAGGTGCGTCAGCTCAACGCCAGGTAAAACTTTGATCCGGCTTTTTGGCCAACCCTTACAGAATTCAACTATTGACGCGGCTACAGTCTTTATGTTTGAAATGTCCACATGATCGGTGATCGCGACAACGTCAAAGCCCTTCTCTTCGTATCTTCGCGCAAGCTCAGAAGGAAGAAGTTCGCCATCGCTTAATAAGGAATGTGTGTGCAGATCAAGCTTCATAGAATGTATTATAATAAAAAATGCTTCTTAAACCAAGCTAATTTAAATTCCATTCTTTAAGGTAGTCCGCCCTGCCTTGGTTGTAACACCCGGCGCTTACAAGGTATTGCGCCGGTGTTTTGCTTTCCGCAAAAAATGCCCCTACCCGGACTCGAACCAGGCCAACAGGTTTAGGAAACCTGTGCTCTATCCAGATGAGCTATAGGGGCGAAATCAGGCTTCTCAGAAACTCTCTACCACAGCCGGCCTTTAACTGTTGCTCTCTTTTCCTGGCTAAAATTCGCGATGCTGCCGGCTCTGAATACAATATAAACCAAGGCCTATAAAACTTTGTGGATTTTGTCTTGCCTTGATTGTGTTCCCTCAGCCTAACTTTTATATCTTGCGAAAAACCGATATATATCCTATCGTATTTTTTTGACTTCAAAGCGTATACATAAAACATTTGGAAACCTGTGCTCCCTGCCTGCCGGTAGGCAGGTATCTCTACCTGTCGGTAGACAGGCAGATGAGCTATAGGGGCGGCTTAGTAAACAAAAAATTCCAAACGACAAAAATCAAGACTGAATTACCACCGACTTTGTCAGTGGCTTCTTAAAAGGGAAAATTGTTTCAAAGCGCAGCGACTGCCGAAGTAGAGCAGTAAATCCAGCGGCGCCCAAAGGCGCAAAAATGCACTGTTTGAGCCGTTACCAAAATCTAAATTTTAGGGCGAGTTGTGCATTTTTAGCTGGATTTTCTGCGATGCAAAGCACTGCTTCGGCTCGGAGCGGAGCTTGGAACAATTTTTCCAAAGAACAAAAAATCGTTGGCTTAGGTTAAGAGTTAATTGAGTCTATAGCTAATACTGTATCAAGGAGTAAACCGGATAACCTTTTAACTTCTCTCTGCCTTTCAGGTCACAGAGCTCTATCAGAAATATGACGCAGGCGATCCTGGCTTTCATTTGCCCTGAGAGCCGGCATACAGCGCTGACAGTGCCTCCGGTCGCAAGCAGATCATCTACTATTATGATCTTTGAATTCGGCTTGATAGCGTCCTTATGCATCTCCAGGGTATCAGTACCGTACTCCAATTGATATGTGGCAGATATGGTCTCGGCAGGCAGTTTGCCTTTCTTTCTGACCGGTATAAAACCAGCGCCAAGTTTATAAGCTAAAGCCGCGCCAAAAATAAAACCGCGCGACTCTACCGCGACGACATAGTCTATTTTCTTGCCCTTAACAAGATCAGCCAGCTTATCTATTGATTTTTTAAAAGCAGCTTTATTATTCAGAAGCGTTGTGATATCGCGGAAGAGGATCCCTTCTTTAGGAAAATCCGGTATCGCGCGGATGTATTTTTCCAGGCCTTTTTTCATAATAAGTTTAAATTGGTGTCTCTGCCGTACTCTGTTTTAGTTTTATTTCTTCTAAGCCCCGTTATTCGCGTTATTGATCACCAGGGTAGATTCACGTTTGACAAGCTTGGCAGGTAGAACCACCTTCACGGGCGGTTTTTCCTTATTCGTTACAATAAGGTTTAATTTCTCCAAAGCCAGGCGGCCCATTTCAACGATGGGCTGTGAAACTGTAGTCATGCGGACAGGGCTGTAGCCGGCTATTGGGTTGTCATCAAATCCGACAAGCGAGATATCCCACGGGATCCTCATTCCTTCCTGCCTTGCCTCGTCAACTACTTCCAAAGCCATGACATCGCTCGCGGCAAAAATAGCGCTCGGCCTGTCCTGCAGGTTAAGCAGATTCTTGGCGGCAGCTCTCGCGGGCGTCCTTAAAAAGAAACCTTCCTGGATATACGCCTTAGGCACCTCAAGGTTATATTTTGCCATCGCCTGTTTGTACCCCTCAAGCCTCGCCTCTCCTGCCTGCGTGCTTAAATCTCCGGCGATCGTCGCGATCTTTGTGTGCCCGAGCTTTACCAGATACTCAACGACATCCATCGCCGCGCGCCTGTTGTCTATAGCTATGCAATTTATATCTTCACTGAAATAATTATTCATGACGATATAAGGGATGCCTGCCTTGGCGAATTCCATCAGGTATTTTTTATCCTGATCAATATCGGCGAAGATGACGCCCTTGACATAATCTGAATTAACGGACTCACTCGTTATCCAGTCGGAATGTTTCTTGCGTTCCGTGATATGTATAAGGATATCGGCTTTGAGCCGGCTTGCCGAGGCTGTAACACCCTTGATGACCTCGGAAGCAAAAAAGGAATGAAAGACGTCTTCAAAACGGGGAACTATGAGCGTGTAAAATTTGGCGTTGGCCACGTTATTCCATTGCCTCCTTCTCCTGTACCGATATGAATTTTTTGAGTTTTTTTAGAGCGTTCTCTTCTATCTGCCTGATACGCTCGCGCGAAACGCCCAGTTTTTTTGATACTTCGGCAAGTGTGTGGGTCTTTCCATCGCCCAATCCAAACCTTAAGTCAAGTATCTCATGTTCACGCTCATTAATGTTATCCAAGAGGCCGGTCAGGCGTTCACGGGTAAAAAATTTATTTATCTCCGCGTCAGGGCTAGCGCTGTTTTTATCCTCTATCAGATCCATTATCTCATTACCGCCCTCTTCGTCTATTGGCGCGTCCAGGGAAGAGACTTTCATAACCACACTGCGGACCTTAGTGATCTTGTCTATGCTGACCCGCATGGATTTAGCTATCTCTTCATCGGTCGGCACGCGCTTTAATTTACCCATAAGACGCTCGTTGGTCTTCTTGTATTTTGTCAGAAGCTCATTTACGTAGACCGGTATCCGCACAGTACGCGACTGATCGAACACGGAACGGGTGATGCTCTGCTTTATCCACCACGCGGCGTAGGTGGAGAACCTGAAACCCCTTCTCGGATTAAATTTCTCAACAGCCTTCATAAGGCCTACGTTGCCTTCTTCAATAAGGTCCATCAAAGGAATTCCAAGATGGCTGTATTTCTTGGCAATGCTGATGACCAGCCGCAGGGTAGAGCGATTCATCTTGTCGCGGGCGCCTATGGCCCCTTTA
>CAYSCK010000107.1:0-5492 GCA_964429525.1 uncultured Planctomycetia bacterium | reverse complement strand
TATATTTTGATCCATTTTTTTCCTTTTAGTCTGGCAAAAGGGATCTCTTTTACGTGCGCGGGTATTATCGCGTATCTGTTCAACAAGCACTGGATATTTCAATACAATCGCTCAACGTCGTATGCTGAAGTCGCGCGCTACATACTGATCAATGTTCTGGCTTTAGGGATCAATATTATAACGAATCAGCGTATTCTCGAGCGTTGGCCCTCCGCTGTGTGGCCCGGAGCTATTTTTTCAGCTTTAGTCATTGCTGCCGCCGTAACAGGCTTATTCACCTTTATTTGTTTTAAGTGGTGGGTCTTCAGGCTCTTATTGAAAGAGGGGGTATATTTTATGTGGTGGAAGTGGTTTCCCTGGAAATTTTTGGTAAGAGATGCTGCGCGCAAACAGGGATTCCTGGATCCTATCAAGATCATCTCTCAATTGCAGAATTTCGCGCAACCTTCCGAGGTGACAGCTCCGATGGAGCTATTGCGTTCCGGCGTAGTTTTGCATTCGCGCGGTTTGATAAATAGTTTCGCGATCCAGCATAATCTTGACTGGATCTGGCCATATTGGGTTGAATGCCAGTATAATCCCCATAACGATGCGTTTATCCCGCGATCTTTTTCTTTGACGCAGATCAATCTTACCCATCGTAACTGGACGGCCCTGGGTGTTCCCGACAGCAGTGAATTTTCCATCGTTGATCCGCGTGGCCTGGTTACTCCCTGTTACGACGGCTGGTCGCTTGATGTCTGGATCATACCTGATGAAGGGAAGCCGTTGATCCCCGCTCGCTTGACGGAGGTTTCACAAAGGCTGGTGATGGAAGACGGCCTTTGTGTCATTACAGAATCCTGCCACGATAGGCTGAGGCTTCAAACTAAGGTCCGGGTTATCGGCATGGCGCAGTCTCCGGTCTGTCAGATACAGATAGAAGGATCATCTCAACAGGCAGCATCGCTTGTTGTTTCCTTGCGGCCATATAATCCCGAGGGCGTAAGTTTCGTCAATGATATTGCTTTGCTTGAAGATAAGACAGGCTGGCAGGTCAATCGAAAAGATCTTGTGTCTTTCAATGTTCCGCCGCAACGATGCGAGTTTTCCTATTATCATCACGGTGATGTTTACAGCCGTTTATCACTGAAAGAAGACAAGAACGAGATCTTCTGCAGGGTCGGGATGGCATCCGCGGCAGCGATATATGAACTGAAGGCAGGGCTTACGCGGGAAATGGTTGTCTCCGTGCCATTAACTAAGAAAAGCATTGAAAAAGCTTCTTATTCCGAAGCCCTGTATAACGCTCAACAGGCATGGACGGAAAGCCTTAAGGGCTCGTGTTCATTGCAGATCCCCGATGAACATTTTAAATTTCTCTACGATGCCGCACTCCGCACAATGGTCCTTCATTCTCCCAGAGAAGTTTATCCTGGGCCATATATTTACCGCAGGTTTTGGTTTCGCGATGCCGCTTTTATTTTACACGCTTTGCTGTGCGCGGGTTTTGAGAAACGCGTGGCCCGGGCTTTAGAATGTTTTCGCGCGCGGCAAACGATCCAGGGTTATTTTCTTTCTCAGGAAGGCGAATGGGACTCTAATGGTGAAGCCTTATGGATCATGCGCCAGTATTGCGAGATGACGGGGAATTCACCGCCGATCGAATGGAAGGAATCAATACAAAAGGCCGGTAAATGGATCTGTAAAAAACGATTATCGAATGGCCTGAAATTTGACCATGCCGGCTTGCTACCAGCGGGTTTCAGCGCAGAGCACCTGGGGCCGAACGATTTTTATTACTGGGATGATTTTTGGGCTGTCGCGGGTTTAAAAGCGGCGGCTTATTTGTGTACCTCCTTTAAGGAGAGTAATGAGGCTGCTTATTTAGAAAAAGAATCAGCAGTGTTACTGGAGAGCGTTAATCAAAGCTTGAAGAAGGTCGGCGAACGTTTAAAGAGGTCTGCGATACCAGCCTCTCCCTATCGGCGCCTGGACACAGGGGCGATCGGTTCTTTGGTCGCAAGCTATCCGCTTCGCATTTTACCGCATAATGATCCTAGGATCTTAGATACAGCTGATTTTTTAATGAAAAAATGTTTAGTTCATGGCGGATTTTTTCATGATATGACCCACTCTGGGATCAATCCTTATTTGACTTTACATTTAGCCCAGGTACTTTTACGGGCTGATGACCCTAGGTATTTTGATCTGATGACAGCGGTGGCTAAATTGGCAACAACGACTGGGCAATGGCCTGAGGCTATCCATCCGCGCACCGGAGGTGGTTGCATGGGGGACGGGCAGCATGTGTGGGCTGCCGCGGAATGGGTGATGATCATAAGAAATTGTTTTGTCCGCGAGGAAGGCGACCGATTGATCTTATGCTCGGGGATCCCGCTATCGTGGCTTGCGAAAAAGCAAGTAATCGCGTTTGGTCCCGCGCCGACACGTTTTGGAAATATCCAGATCTTTTTGAAGCCCCGAGGAGAAGATATCCTTGTTGAATGGCGTGGGCAATGGCGGACAAAAGAACCACTGATCGATATTCATTTGCCCGGTTTTAACAAAGTGCGTATTTTGCCTGCAACAAATTCTCTTTTATTGAAAACATGCCTGCCGGCAGGAAGGCATGAGGCGGGTAAGTGATAAAGGACCTCTTAGCCAGATTTAAGGATTTTATCGTGTTGAATTCTGGGGAGAAAATTAACCCAAAAGAGATTGAGGAGGCATATAAAAAAGTTGCTCCTGTCAAAGAGATGTGCGTTTTTATAGTCTCTGGAATGGGAGGCGTAAAGGGATCAAGAGCCCTTTGGGCTGTAGTCCGGCCGGATCTTGATAATTTCAGGGAGTTTGGCGAAGTTAATCTGCGCCTTGTCCTTAAGGAGAGGTTTGATAATGCTTCACAAGCTCTCCCTATTTACAAAAGGTTGAATGGTTTTACTATTACGCTTGAGGATCTACCGCATACCCTGCTAGGTAAGATAGAAAGATACGCGGTTAAGGAAATATATGGACCACGAGTGTTGGCGGGGATAGAAGGCGCTCTTCCTGTGCCAGAAGAGCTTGCCGCTGAGGATCTTCTGCTGACAGGATCCGAGACTGGCAAGAAGATCGCTGAATGCCTAAAGGAGTATTGGGGCATAAAAAGACCGATCATACCCGAGGATTCTTTAGAGTTGGATATTGGTATAGATTCATTGGGCAGGATAGAGCTTGCAACGTGTCTTGAGCTGGCTTTTGGTGTTGATATAAAATACGGGGTGATCTCGAAAGCTTTTACCGTTAAAGATCTTATTCTGGGAATGACAGAGGTGCTTAAGGGATCTCAGGGTGTCCCCCCTATGGATCAGATGGTGCCTTTAGGTCCGGGCTACTGGAAAAAAAATTTGCAGGTGATGCCGAAAAAAGAAAATCTGGATATGCTAGAATTGAGCACCGGTTATTTTGCCGGGCTATTTCGATTTATATTGGCAGCCGTAGATATTTTGATCTTTAAATTGTTTTTCAGCATTAAAGTTGAAGGAGCACAAAATGTTCCACAAGAAGGAGCGTATATTTTATATCCCAACCACGCGAGCTTTCTTGATGGGCCGGCCATTACCGCTTGCTTGCCGCGCAGGCCTGTGTTTCAGCTTTTTTACTTTGTTTTCGGGCCGTATTTTTTTAGGCCGTTTGTAAAATCTCCTGTATTCAAGAATCTCTTAAAAATGGCGAGATTAATTCCTTTTGATTTTTCAGCGCATTTTCTTGAAGCATTGCGCAGTTGTTTCTTTATTTTACAACGCGGCAAAGGATTATGTTACTTTCCGGAAGGGTTGCGTAGTACTACCGGTGAGATCGGAAAATTTAAAAAAGGGTTCGGTATATTGGCCAAGGAGACAGGGGCAAAGCTTGTGCCTGTGGCTATTGAGGGAGCGCATCAGGCATGGGCCAGCACGGCGAAATACCCAAGGCGCCACCTTATCAGGGTCAGATTTGGCAAACCGCGTCTTCCTGAAGATCTGGAAAGGGAGGGGTTGGCTATGGGGTCGCAAAATTCTTACGACGCGATATGTGTAGCAGCCAGGATGGCGCTTGTGGAATTAAAAGCCGGTCTATCGGCAGGCGGGGTTAAATAATGAATATTCTTATGATGACAAACACATATTTTCCGATCGTTGGAGGTTTAGAGCAGTCGGTTTATTCTTTTAGCGAAGAATTCAGAAGATTGGGGCATGAAGTTTTGATTGTTACTCCGACTTTTGGAGATATGCCGACAGAGGAGACGGGTGTTATCCGTATCCCCGCTTTCCAAAGATTCAGTGGGACTATTTTTTCCGTCAATTTTCCGGTTTCCAGGCTTTTAACGCAAAAAATGAAAAAATTCTTGCCGGATATAGTGCACAGTCATTGTCCATTTTTCATGGGAGATTTTGCGTTACGTCTCAGTCGTCAGCATGCTATCCCTTTGGTGTTTACGTACCATACGATGTTTGAGCAGTATGTTCATTATTGGCCGGTACAGAATGAGGGAGTGAAGCGATTTATAGTTAAGCTTGCAGCCGGATATTCCAATTTTGTGGATCAGGTGATCGTTCCCAGTGAAAGCGTGCAGGATATTTTGTCTAAGAGAGGCGTAAAAACTTCTATGGAAGTCGTTCCGACCGGGATTGATTTGAAGCATTTTTCAAAAGGCAATGGAAAGGCTTTCCGTGAAAAAAATCAGATCCCTCCTGACGCTTTGGTGGTTGGCCACGCTGGGCGGCTTGCTTCGGAAAAAAATTTAGACTTTCTGATAGATTGCATGATAGAAGTGTCAAAAAAAGATCCGAATGTCCATGTTTTGATCGTGGGCCTTGGCCCATTGGAAAATAAGATCAAAGATGTTTTTAAGCAGGCGGGCCTTGAAAAAAGATTACATTTAACAGGGGCTTTGCATTATCAGCATCTGGTTGATGCTTATTTTTCCATGGATATTTTCGTGTTTGCTTCTTTGAGCGAAACTCAGGGGATCGTGCTCATTGAAGCTATGGCAGCGGGGGTTCCCGTAGTGGCGCTGGATGCGCCGGGAGTCAGAGAGGTGGTAGTTGACCAGCACAATGGCAGGTTACTCAATAAAATAGATAAGCAAAGTTTTGTGGATGCCATTTTTTGGGTTTTAAAACTTGTTCCCGATGAGTTGCAAGCCATAAAGCAAGCCGCAAGAGTTACGGTAAAGGAGTATTCCATCTATTCTTCTTCCCAGCGAATGCTGGAGATTTATGAAAAGACCAGGTCAAGGAGATCTGTCGCCCTTGGTAAGAGGAATAGTTCGCAATATCTTTTTCTGTGGAGCTTAAAGGCAGAGTGGGATATTTACAAAAACTACATTAAATCCGCGTTGACATCGATCTTTGAAGGAAATTTTCAAAAAACGGAACCCAGAAAGATCTGCTCTGCGACGAACAAGCCCTTCGCGGGCGCGGCATCTTGTCCTGTGGCGGAGGGTAAACATAGCTTTTCCGTGACGACAGAGGATGGAAAACGCATCT
>CAYSCK010000106.1:0-5503 GCA_964429525.1 uncultured Planctomycetia bacterium | reverse complement strand
TCTCCTTGAAGTTATGACTGATATTGAAGAGGTCCTTTATCCTATTGTTCGCGCCGGTTCTTCATATAAAGATATGGATCTAGGACCTTATATCAGAGAAATTTCAGACAAATAATTACGGAGGGATTTGTTATGATGTTCTCAGCCAAAGAGGACTCTAATACAATGAGCAGGTTTATTAATGGATTTTTGGTGTTCTTTTCTTTCATTCACAGGATTTGTCCGCTGTGCGTAATTTCTCGTAAATTCCCGAAGTCAAAATTCGCTAAAGCAATATTTCTATGGGGTAGGATCCGTCCTTGCTGTAATATATATTTTCAGGCCAAAAGAAGAGACCTTATAAAATGAAAAAAGTTGAAATAGATTTAACGCAATTACAGCCCGGAGAACGCGGCGTAATCAAAGAAATGCAGGGCGGCCACGGTTTCATAAGAAAATTACAAAGTATAGGCGTGCGTTCGGGGAAGATCATTACTAAGGTGAGTTTCCATTTCTGGCGCGGTCCTCAGACAGTAGAAGTTGACAATATACAAATTGCTATTGGTTTTGGCATGGCAAAAAGAATTATGGTGGAAGTAGAGAGATGAACCCCGCCCTTCCTAAAAAAGATTGGCATTATGTATATTTACTCAAGAGTAATAAAGCATCTTATATTTATATAGGCTGTACGAGTGATTTAAAGAAGAGATTAAATGAACATGAAGAAGGAAAGGTTTATTCAACCAGGAAGATATTACCAGAGTATTGGAGGAGGCAAGGAAGCATGGAAAAAAAGATTAAAAAGATTTCGGATGCGGCGATGTCAGGTCCGGCTGCAAGCGTGTGGGGTAAATCTCTCGGCAAAGAGATGCCTCGACATTTACCCCACGCAGCACGGACATGCCAGCCAAAAGTTTTTTTGAAAACTTTTGGCTGACCGGTGGCAGGATTATAGTAATGCGATGAGGAGCTTGGCTGAAGCGGTAGTCGGGGAATAAAAAGGCATGATCATGAAAAGATTCGCTTTGCTTGTTGGATTTTTGTTTATGAGCGCGGTTGCGTTTGCTCAGGAGATCGACAGGTCGCTTTTTCAGGGATATGACGCGGCTCTGGTGATCTATAACCGGACAACCGGGGAAGCGGTCAACATCGATCCGTCGCGCAGTGGCCAGCGCCTTTCGCCCTGTTCGACATTCAAGATTTACAATACCCTCATCGGTCTTGAGCTTGGGCTCATTCAAGGGGCTGACGAGCCGTGGTATAAGTGGGATGAGGTGAAGCGTGATATAGAAGGGTGGAATCAGGACTTAACGCTACGTGAGGCGTTTAAAGTGTCGGCCGTTCCTGCGTATCAGATATTAGCGCGTGAAATAGGCGAAGCCCGGATGAAGGAATATATTGAAAAGATTGGCTACGGCTCACAGGATATTTCATCAGGGATCGATATTTTCTGGCTTCCGCGTCCGGATACTACATCCATCAAGATTAGCGCGGATGAACAGGTCGTTCTTTTAAATACTCTTTTCGACGGCAAACTTCCGTTTTCCGAAAAGAATATCGCGATACTGCGCGATGTTATGCAGGTAGAGAAGACCGATAAAGGAACGCTTTACGGCAAGACCGGCTCTGGCATGGGTTTGGACGGGAAATGGAGCTTAGGCTGGTTTGTAGGTTTTCTTGAACATAACGGCACGACCTACGTTTTCGCGTGCAATATTACCGGAGGCGAGAATCCGTCGGGCAAGACTGCCCGGACGATCATAGAGAGCATCTTTAAGTCTCAAAACCTGTTGTAATAACAACTCATCCCTATGGTCGTTTTGAAGAGCGAGGTCATAGGGATTTTTTATGCTTGGAGGCGGCCGCGCCCGCCTTCGCCAAAGTGCTTTCGCCTTTGGCTTCGGCGAGGCAAGGGTCCTTGGAAGGGGGCTTGGGTGAGGGTCGGGCTCACCCCGTTAGAAATTGATACCGGGAAATGCAGGGGTATTTCTAACGGGGCGAGGCGCGGGGAGCCAGTGATAGTGGTCAAAAAAATCGATGTCCATGTCAATTCAACGGGTGTTTTAGGCATCTATGGTCAGATTGGCGCAAACAATCGTTCCTAGACGGTAAACAGGCGTTTTAAGGGGTGTCCAGCGGGCGTCCGGGGTGGTCAAAAAGGCTGTTTTTGAGTGACATAAGTTGACACGTAAATGTCCACTGGATTGAAATGCCCACTATTTAGTGGACATTTCGGGATTGGTCGTATTTTCTGCTCTATGTAGTAAAAAAGGCTTGACAGTATGTCGCAAAAATTATATACTTTTTGCGACACCATAAACCGGAGAAAACGATGCAAAGCATTGTAACTAAGCTAAAAAATAAAATATACAGCAGGGACAGAGGTTTTGTTTTTACGAAAAGCCATTTTCTCGATCTTGGGGGTCGTGCGGCCGTAGCTAAGGCATTAGAGCGCTTAGCAGACACTGGAGATATACGCCGATTAGCGAGAGGCTTGTATGACTACCCAGAGAAACATCCGACGTTGGGCGATCTTCCGGCGAATTATGAGCGGATTGCCCAAGCATTGGCTGGAAGAGATAACTTGAAAATTCAACCTTCGGGTGCCTATGCCGCCAATCTGCTTGGGTTGACCGAGCAGGTACCTGCGAAGATTGTTTTTTTGACCGATGGCGCGAACAGGATTGTGCAGGTTAAGAATCAGCAGATTGTTTTGAAGAGAACAACGCCCAAGAATATGGCAACTGCCGGGAATATCAGCGGATTAGTTATTCAAGCATTGCGATATTTGGGGAAAAAACACATAGATGAGAAGGTGGTCGGCATATTAAAAAAAAGATTAACAGGGGAGAACAAGCGTCAGCTTATGAGCGATCTTCGCTATGCCCCTGCGTGGATAGGTTCAATATTTAAACAACTACAGGGATAAGGGAGTTATGGATAAATTCGTATCACTTGATGCTAAAGATAAGCGCGCCTACTTCGAGGTGGCCGCGGCCAATTTAAACATAATGCCGCAATTGGTTGAGAAGGATTTTTGGGTCTGCTGGATTCTGAAAGTCCTTTTTTCATTGCCGGAGGTCGGAGAGCACTTAACTTTTAAAGGCGGGACGTCGCTTTCGAAGTGCTACAACGTCATAAAAAGATTTTCGGAAGACATCGATATTTCTATAGAAAGACCTTTTTTATCCAAGACAAAGACAATTGAGCCGGACAAAGAGAAGAGCAATAAAGAAAATCAAAAACGGCTTAAAGAATTACAGGAGGTATGCAAAACGAAAATTGATGAGGTTATCATCCCAAGATTAAGGCAAGCGATCGCGGCGGCGCTTCCTGATAAAAAAGAGTGGAAGATTGAACTGCATGCAGAGGATCCAGATGGTCAAACGGTGCTATTCACTTTCCCTCATGCCATGATAAGTAGTGCGGAGAGCTACGTAAGGTCATCGGTCAAGGTTGAGTTTGGCGCCCGAGCTGATCACTGGCCGGTTGAGACAATGATGGTTGTTCCTTATATCGTGAATGTCCCTGGAGATCGAGTTGTTGAAGGCGTTTCTGTGCGGGTTTTAGCCGCTGAGAGAACCTTTTGGGAGAAGGCCACAATTTTGCATATGATTTACAATTATCCGGCCGAAAAAAATGTGCCTTCGCGGATGTCGCGTCATTATTACGACATATCCGCAATGGCTGATTCTCCAATATATAAGAAGGCTCTGGAGAGTATCTCACTACTAAAAACTGTCGCTGAACATAAGGCTTTATTTTTTAAGGCTAACTGGGCCCATTACGAGGAAGCCACCCCAGCTGGCCTGCGGTTATTGCCGCGAGAAGATCAAATGAGCGCGCTTAAGAATGATTATCGTCAGATGCAACAGATGTTTTTTGAAGAACCGCCCACGTTCGATCAGATCATAGAAAAATTGAAGGGTATAGAAAAAGAAATCAATAGGATTTAATCATGAATTATTGGTGGACATCGGATTATCACTTTTCACACTTCAATATCATCCGATATTGCAAGAGACCGTTTGAAACGGCTGAGGAAATGAATGAAACGATTATCCGAAAGCATAATGAGCGGGTTAAACCTGACGATACAGTTTTCTTTCTGGGCGACTTCATCTTTAAAGGCGGCAAAGAAGGTGGGGTAGAGAAATACCGACAGTTCGAAAAGCGGCTGAACGGCAAGTTTATTTTCATCAAAGGTAACCACGACCGGCACAATAGCCTTAATACGATCATCTCGAAGATATATATTCATTATGGTTCGAAGGATATTTGTATGACGCACCGGGCCGAGGATGCGGACCCGAACGTGCCTTGGAATTTCTGCGGACACGTTCATGAGAAGTACAAGGTCAAACGTTTGAATGAGAATTCAATAATCGTGAATCTTTGTGTTGAGGTCTGGGACTATTATCCGGTTGCGTTTAAACAGATCAGTTCCGTGATTGCCACATTCTTGAAGGAAGAGAAAAAAGGGATTCAGTCACCGACCGAGTCAAGCGACCCAGTAGGTGAAGTTGGCGATTGTGGCGATTAGTTGGCGATTTGGGACATTTATGGGACATATGGGACATTGCACGATTAGTTAATGAGCCATAAATGAGCCAAATGCGCCAAATAGGACAAACTCGACATAAACAGGACAAACACGACAAAGGGGCGCTGATTAGATATGACTAAGAAATGCAAAAAATGTGAGGTGCCGCTGGAAGGATTTTTGTACCGGCTGATCGCGAAGACACTGTTCGGAGTGCGGCCGTCGGCCAAGGATCCCGAGCTGTGCAATAAGTGTGAGGATAAGAAATAACGGTTTTAGGCGGTGCCATCAGCAGGGCATTGTGGCCACCGGGAAGAGGGAAGAGTGAGCGATTTAATACAGGGACTCTGGCAAATAAAGAAATTTACGCCAAACGATGAGCAGAAGAAGGCTATTCTTTTCGACGAAGATAGGCCTATGTTCATTACGGCCGCGCCGGGGTCCGGTAAGACGCGTGTGCTTTTATGGCGGACAGTCCACTTGATTGTAGATAAGAAAATCTCTCCTGATCAGATATTCTTGAGCACCTTTACCGAAAAGGCGGCGCATCAACTTAAAGAGGGGTTAAAGGAGCTTTTGGGTATCGCCGCGAATCTTACTAATGAGAAATATGACTTAGCTCGGATGTATGTCGGGACTATTCATTCCAATTGCCATCGTATCTTACTTGATCGGGCTTATTCAGACACAAGCGAGAGGCAGGTCCCACCGCGAGTATTGGATGAGCTCGGGCAGTATTTATACATTTATAATCAAAGATTTTGGTCAGCAATGGTCCAAGCGGTTGGGTTGGAAAATAGCCTAGAAACGAATCAAATGATCAATGCTTTCTTAGGGACTCCGCAACAGGCGCATGCTGGATCCCGCCATACCGCAGTTGTGAACGTTATCAGTTTGTTTAATCGGCTTTCAGAGGAGCTTGCCGATCCTGATAAATTAAAATCCAAAGAGGAGCTTTTAGAGAGGCTCTATCGGATGTAT
>CAYSCK010000105.1:0-5554 GCA_964429525.1 uncultured Planctomycetia bacterium | reverse complement strand
GGGCGTACCTATCTCTACATCTACGTGAAACCTTTCCCTGAGGCGCTTGACCATCACGTCTATATGCTGATCGCCGATACCGGAGAGAATAAGTTCTTTTGTCTGTGAGTCGCGCGAAATTTTAAGCGTCGGATCGCTCGCGCACAGCTTGGCAAGAGCCTCGGATATCTTCTCCTCATCCTGGCGCGTCTTAGGCTTGATGGAAGACGAATAAACAGGTTCGGGAAACACAAAAGGGTCAAATACCACCTGCTTCTTTTCATCGCAAAGGCTGTCGCCCAGATGCGTCTCTTTCAATTTTGCCACCGCTACTATGTCGCCGCAAGAAGCGGATTGTATAGCCCTCTGTTCTTTGCCCTGAAGCACCAACAATGAGCCTATTCTCTCCTTAGCGCCTGTCTTGCAATTATAAAATCCTGTGTTAGAGGCGACCTTGCCGCTGAAAATACGCAGGATAGTAAGCTGTCCTACTAACGGATCGGATACAGATTTAAAAACAAGGGCTGAAAACGGCGTATCCTCGCTGAATACCAGATCTCCTGAAACAGGCTTGCGCTCAACCGGCGACGGCAGATCATCAACGATAGAATCCAAAAGCTCTTTGACCCCGGCGTTTGTCAGAGCGGAACCCAGAATAACCGGATAGATATTTCCTTCAAGAACAGCTTTTTTCAGGGCTGATTTAAGCTCCTCAGGTTTTATCTCTTTACCTTCAAGATATTTTTCAAGCAGGAGGTCGTCGGATTCAGCTATCGTCTCAATCAGCTCTGAAGAAAAAGGAAATTTGATAACACACGCGCTTTTTGAAAACCTGTCCCGAATCTCCGCGACAATCGCGTCTATGTTTACGTTCTCTTTATCTATTTTATTGACAAATATTACGCGTGGCAGCCCCATCTCTTCAAGCATATCCCAAGCTCGCTCTGTACCGGCCTCTATACCGCTTGAAGCATCTATGACAACCACCGCGCTGTCAGCCGCGCGCAAACCGGTTATCATATCAGCTATAAAATCAGAATAACCCGGAGCATCAATGATCTGTATAAAATTATTTTTCCAGGAAAGATTCAGAATACTGGAATTAATCGAATTCTTGCGGTCTATTTCATCAGTGTTGTAATCGCTTATGGTATTGCCCTCGGCTATCGTCCCTTTTCGGGTTGTCATGCCTGCGACAAAAACTAAAGCTTCAGCTAAAGATGTCTTTCCTGCATGCGCGTGTGAAACAAAAACTACGCTCCTTTTGTTTTCAGGCTTGATATTATCCATATCCGGCTCCTCTTGTTAGAGAATTGATATAAATATGTTCAAGGCAGATTTTAATTAACCCACGAGAGCAGAATGCGTTAGACTCCTATTATAAAGGACTACTCAGGTAGCGTCAAGGACGGTAATTACTGCGGCCAAAGACTATTTCCACTCAGCTTTTCTTTGTCATTTTTCTTCACTATCCGGCTATACTTTGAGCCATAACGTCCCTGTTTAAGCAAACGAAGTTTATTTGGCGTTGACTGCGGTTTACGTCCTCGTTCGTATGCGCTCCAACTCCCTCGGTTGAAAAGAAACCTATATATCTATTGCTCGGTGCGATTTCCGCACGAACTGCGGCGTAACACCTTGTCAACTATAGCAAAGTACTCAGGTGCCAAAAAACTTCTGATTGTTTGCTTTTAAACAGGGACGTTATGGAAAAACAACAAAGACAGGCTATGTCGGGGCTGAATCTCCACAATGAATTAAGCAGTTTCATATCCAGGCTATGGATGGCTTGGGTTGTTTGGCCAAAGGGTGTCTGAATAGATATGAAATAAAAATGTTGCGGGAGGGAATTATTCTACGTAGGTATAGATCTTACCTTTATAATTGCGCAGGACGTGCTTGCCCTTATCCTGCGAAAGAAGATAATTCGGGCCGACAGGAATCTTGCCACCCCCTCCGGGAGCATCGACCACATAGGTAGGAACAGCATAGCCAGATGTGAAACCACGGAGTTTCTCAATAATATTGATACCCACGACAACAGGTGTGCGAAAATGAGCGGTACCTTTTACAGGGTCGCATTGATAAATATAATAAGGCCGCACTCGTACCTTAAGAAGATCATGCATCAGTTTTTTCATTACGTAAGGCTTGTCATTGATACCTTTAAGAAGCACTGTCTGGCTTCCCAAAGGTATACCACTATCAGCCAGCATATCACATGCCGTTTTAGTCCTCCTTGAGATCTCTTTTGGATGATTGAAATGTATACTCATCCACAGAGGAGAGTATTTTTTAAGCATCGCAACCAAGGCAGGGGTGATTCTTTGCGGCAAAGTTACAGGCACACGCGTACCGATGCGCAAGAATTCAACATGAGGAATATCGGAAACTTTCTTCAGGATCAGCTCAAGCTCATCATCCTCAAGCATAAGCGGATCTCCGCCGGAGATAAGCACATCACGGACTTTTTTATTAGATCTAATATAATCTATCGCGGCATCCAGGGTCTTGCTGTTTATCGTCTGCGCCTGTTTTTCTCCGACAAGCCTTCTGCGTGTGCAATGCCTGCAGTACATGGCGCAATGGTCTGTAGCCAATAAAAGCACTCTATCAGGATAACGATGGACGAGGCCGCTTACAGGAGAATCGCGATCTTCAGAGCAGGGATCCACAAATTCATTATTGCCAAATTTAAATTCTTCAGCCAAAGGGATGGCCTGCCGGCGGATAGGGCACTCTGGATCAGTAGGGTCCATAAGCGTGATCCAATGAGGCGTGATAGCCATAGAAAGCCTTCCGTTGGACCTCTTTATGCCATCCTCTTCCTGCGGCGTCAAAACCAAGATCTTAGAGATCGCATCCAAGGCATGGATCCGGTTCTCAATCTGCCATCGCCAATCTTCCCACTCCTCTTCCTTGGCATCCTTCCACAAGAAAACTTTATGGAAATCTCCGATTGACGAGCGCCTTGTAACCACCTGCTGCGGCGCTTGACGGTCTAACGTTTGGTTTGTCAGTCACTCCCCCTTACTTTTGTACATTACAGGTTTTTATTCTCCGCAAAAGTAACTCCGAAGTTTGCGCAGAAAATATCACGAAGTGAAATTTTCAAGCGCCTAAACAAGGAGTCAACGTGTATTCCTTGATTTTGTATATTTAAGGTTTTATTCCCCGCAAAATCAACCCCGAATCCCTATTTCAAGCCGCATCGTTCTGCTGCTATACCAATTATTTTAACAATGAGTTCGTCGTATGTCATGCCTTCTTCTTTGGCCATGAGCGGGAATACATCCTCCGTTGACAGAGACGGAAGCGGATTTATCTCCAAAACATATGGCATGCCTTTTCTGTCCACCCTGAAATCAACTCTGGCGAAATCACGGCAATCAAGAGACTTATATGCCGAAATCGAGATTTCACGCAATTTCCTGTCCAGGACTTTTGATATCTTCGGTGGACAGATATATTCTATATCCGTCCCCTCAAGCCTTCGCGAAGTATAAACCAGATCGCCCACATCAAGCCTGCCCAATATAGAGATATGCACAGGAGCCAAAGCTACAGGCTCTTTGTTCCCGATAACCAAAACAGTAAACTCCTGGCCTGAGATAAACTCCTCAACGAGCGCGGCCTGCTTATAAACACTGTTTACATAATCAACCTGGCGCGCCAGGCTCTTTTCATCCCTTACAATTGAATCCTCGGATATCCCCTTGGATGAACCCTCGTAGCGAGGCTTGACGATCATGGGAAATTTCAATGAACCGTTCTTCGCGCATTCATCCTGAGATTCGCAAACAAAATATTTTGGCGTTGGCACACGATCTGAAATAAAGACCTTTTTTGCCATTACCTTATCCAGGCTCAGGGACAGGGTCAATCCGTCAGAACCCGCGTAAGGGATCTTATACAGATCAAGCAGAATAGGCACTTCTGATTCCCTGTTACGCCCCTCTACTCCTTCACAGATATTTAAAACAATATCTACTTTCAAACCGGGCAACTGCTTCAATAGATTGCCGGCATGGCCTATGCGCACCACTTCATGTCCGCCGGATCTTACCGCGGCTTCGATCAAGCCTATAGTTTCCTCGCAATCAAATTCAGCCAAAACATCGCAAGGATGCTCGCCATCTAACTTATGATCCGATTTTAAATCGTATGTAAAACCAACTCTCATGAAAAGTTAAAAGCGCAAGAAAAAAGGAGGTCCTCTTTTTTTTAAGAGCCTCCTTTAAAGTTATGCTTTTCTAATTGTATTTCTCCGTTTGAAGAATCTTTTTTTATTCCATCCTTATGAAAAAATTATCACAATTAACAATAGTTGTCAAGATTTATTAAGCAAAACAGCCGCAAAAAAAACTTATTTTTCCGACGGATATAATAATTTTTAAAAAAATGTTTTTAGAATCTGCAAAAACCGCGGAATTTTCTGCCGCTGATGAGGTTTAGGATGAAAATAATCGCGAATGTCTGGGCTATCACGGCAAAAATTGATACTTCAAGGCTGAATAAGCCGAGGCGGGCCATTGAAATACCCCATAATTCATTTATCTTAGGCAGTGTTTCAAGCGCCATGCTCATGACTTTCGAAATAAACGTATTACGTGAGCTGTCCGTAAACAGCTCACGGGCAAAAGGAACGCCAAAACCGGCGATGAGCAAAAATATGGTCAGGACACCTGCAACAGCGTTAGGGATAAGCATATAGAAGAAGACCACAAGGCTTACATAAAGAAGGCTCATAAGCAAAGTCACGCTCATGCCGCTCCACACATAAAGCTCTAAAGACCTGGTCTGCGAAATAATAACAAGCCAGATGCCTGAGGTCATCAGGAACCAATTTAAAAAAACAATTTCAAATAAACCCAGTATCACACCTTCAATTATATGCCAGCGTTTTACCGGCTTGGAAAGCAATAACACAAGCCTTTGGCGGCTGAGATAATTTTGCAGGGTACTTATTGAAACAAAAACAGTAATGAGAATAGTGAAAATATTGATAGAGACAAATCCTATCTGTAAAGCCGATACCACCGGAGACTGCCCCTGAAAAACCTTAGGGTCATCAACAGAGAACGGCACATTGGCCATAAGAATAAAAAGAAAAGCCAGCAACAGGAAACCGTACATCATGCGTTCACGCAAAGCAGCCCGGGCAACATCGCGCGATATTAGTACTACAAAACGGATACCTTTAAGCCATTTAAACATATTCTTTTTTAACGATCTTTAAAAATTCTTCCTCTATTGAACCGGCGCTCAAAAATTCGGATTTTGGGCCGACTTTCTTTAATTTACCGTCGTCGATCACGCCTATACGGTCCGAAAGCCGCTCTATCTCAGGCAAGGAATGTGAAGACATAAAAATAGTCTTGCCGCTTTCACGAAGATGCATAAGAATCTTACGGAATCTCTCCATAATAAGAGGATCCAGATAAACAGTAGGCTCATCAAGCAGAATGAGTTCAGGATCATTGATCAGGGCTTGCATAATATCAACAAGCCTGATCTGCCCCATTGAAAGATTTTCGATCAGCGTATTCTTTTCTTTAACAAGCCCGAACATTTC
>CAYSCK010000104.1:0-5672 GCA_964429525.1 uncultured Planctomycetia bacterium | reverse complement strand
CCCTAAGCCTAAGGGTAAGCAGAAATTATATGTTGTCCCGGGGAATAAGATCTCTATGGAGATCACCGGAGGCAAGACGCTTTTGGGCAATACAGTGCTTCTGGGCGCGTATGCCGCGGCAACCGGCGACCTGAAACTTGAGGACGCGGTAAAGGCCATAAGCGAGAGGTTCGGCGATAAAGGCCAGAAGATCGTGGATATGAATGTCGAAGCCATAAAAAGAGGCTACGAATTTATAAGAAATAGCGCCTAGTAGATAGGAATACTAAACGCTAAAAACTATACGCTAATTTTTGGAGGTAAAAAAATGATAGGCCATTTGACATCAAAACCTGGTTCCAGCACAGCCAATAAGACCGGTTCATGGCGCACGGAATCAAAACCAAAATTTTTACAGAAGAATTGTATCGCCTGCCGTATGTGCGTTTTTATCTGCCCGGAGGGCATAATCTCCGGTGAAGGCAAGAATTCCTTTACCTGCGATTATGTTTATTGCAAGGGATGCGGTAATTGCGCGGCAATTTGCCCGAAAAAAGATATTGAGATGGCGCCTGAAATAGAGAAGAAGTAGAAGGTTTCGGATCCCTTTGTTTTAACATTTCGAAAAATCTCCTGCGACATTTTTCGGATAAACTCCGGGGTTAATTTTGGTAAGAAAAATACCTGATATAGGCAAAATTAAGGAGCTGTAATGAAACAATTCATAGAAGGATCACATGCTATTGCTGAAGTAGTCAAAAGATGCAAGCCCGGAGTGGTATCGGCTTATCCTATCACGCCTCAGACGCATATTGTTGAAGATCTGGCGCAGATGGTAGCTAACCGCGAATTGGGCGCTCAGTTTGTCAATGTTGAGAGCGAGCATTCAGCCGCGTCCGTTGTGTTAGGCGCGCAAGCCACAGGCGTGCGCACATATACGGCGACAAGTTCTCAGGGGTTGTTATTGATGGCTGAAGTTGTTTTTAATATAGCAGGCTTGAGGCTGCCTGTTGTTATGACGACCGCCAACCGCGCTGTTTCGGCGCCTATCAATATCTGGAATGACCAGCAGGATGTAATGACTGTCCGCGATTCCGGATGGGTGCTTTTATTCGCCGAGACCATACAGGAAGCGGTTGATATGCACGTCCAGGCTTATAAGCTTGGCGAAGATCCGCGCGTCATGCTTCCGGTTATGGTGAATGTGGACGGTTTTATATTAACCCACGGCATGGAAGTCGTTGATATGCCGGCGCAGGAAGACATAGACAAATTTTTGCCCGCCTACAATACTACATATAAATTAGATGTTGAAAATCCGCTGACAATGGGTTATCTGGCCGATCCGGATTATTATCTTGAAATACGTTATATGGTCCACCAAACCCAGAAAGAGATCCTTGATATCATTCCTCAGGTAGCCGCTGATTATAAAAAGGCTTTTAAGAGAGGGGAAGGCAATGGGTTGGTTGAAGGTTATCGTCTGGAGGACGCGGATCAGGTTTTTGTCGCCATGGGTTCGGTCTGCGGCACCATACGCGAGACAGTTGATGAGCTAAGGAACAAAGGCAAGAAGGCAGGGTTACTGAAGATAATAAGCTACAGGCCTTTTCCCAAAGATGAGATTATAAAGAATTTGAGCAGATGCAAAGAAGTAGCGGTTGTTGATAAGAGTATTTCTTTGGGGGCGTTCGGCCCGCTTTATACCGATATGGCCGCGGCCGTTTCTTCTCTTGGGCATAAAGCTCCGAAGGTGAGCGGTTTCGTGGTAGGTCTGGGAGGGCGTGATATTACTTTGAGATCCATACAGGATGTTTATGACCGCCTGTCAGGAGAACAGGTTGATTGTGAATTTATAGGACTGAAAAAAGAATTACTCGCGGAAGTTAAGTAATTTTTTGTTTAAATGCTTTTAATATGATCTTTGCGCAAAAATATCAGGAGGAAAAATAAAATGGTTGAGACACTATTAAAGCCGGGTCACACGGCATGCGCTGGCTGCGGTCAGGCGATAGGAGCTCGTCTTGTAATAGACGCGGCAGGAAAAAATACGATGATCGCTAATAATACAGGATGCCTGGAAGTTTTTTCAACAAAGTATCCTGAATCCGCGTGGTGTGTTCCATGGATACATTCTCTTTTTGAAAATTGTTCAGCTGTGGCATCGGGGGTAGAGTCCGCGTTAAGATTTTTGGGCAAAAAAGACCAGATCAATGTTATCGCCCAGGCGGGTGACGGCGGCACGGCTGATATCGGTCTGCAGGCTATATCCGGCATGTTTGAGAGAGGTCATGATGTGCTTTATGTCTGTTATGATAATGAAGCTTATATGAATACCGGGATACAGCGCAGTGGTTTGACCCCGACGTTGACCAATACTACCACGTCTCCTTCCGGAGAATTGTCGTTGGGAAATCCGCGCCCGAAAAAACCTATGCCTGAGATAGCCGCGGCGCACGGAATTCCGTATGTCGCGACAGCGTCTGTGGGATATCCGCAGGATGTTCAGAGGAAAGTTAAAAAGGCCCTGAGTATTAAAGGCCCTAAATATCTGCAGATGCATGTGCCTTGCCCGCTGGGTTGGCGTCATGAATCAAATATGACTTTTGATGTTGCAAAGCTCGCGGTAGAGACCGGGCTTTATCCGCTTTTTGAATATGAATACGGAAAGCTGATCTCGCGTAAGATCCCAAAAATAAAGCCTGTAGAAGAATATTTGAAAGTGCAGGGAAGGTTTAAACATCTATTGAAGAATCCGGATGCTATCAAGCAGGTTCAGGCGGTAGCTGATTATAATATTGAGAAATATGGCTTGAGATCGGAGGCATAAAGATGGAAAAATGGGTTTGTCTTGTATGCGGTTATATTTATGATCCGGCTGCCGGTGATTCTACCCAGGGGGTCAGCCCGGGCACAAAGTTTGAAGATCTGCCTGAGAGTTGGGTGTGCCCTGAGTGCGGGGTAACGAAGGATAATTTCAAGAAGCTTTAAGGTGCCTATGGCTCTTAACGACGAAAAACAGCATCCTCTCATAGCATGGGAGGGGTTTTCGGGTTTTATTGCCGCAGTAAAAATTTTTTTCCCGCTTTGCGCCTCAATCCTTTTTAAACCTGTTGATTTTTTCAGGATGTTTTTAACTGCCTCAGAGGCCTCTTCAAAACAGCGCCTGTTACGCGCTATTACATTCGCTCTCATATCAGGATATATCAAGTTTTTTTTAGACATAGCCAATCTGTACTGGTTCAAGCTCTTCGCGAAAGGGATCCTATCTTCCCGCGAAGCATTTGAATTGAGCCTTATACCGGCCAACGCATGGCTGTCGCCTCTTTTTATCCTGAGGCCGGTTTTTATGTTCCTGGTAACGGTTATCCTGGTGGCGTTCGGGTGTAAATTCATCTTTGGTTTTGAAAAATCTGTCGTGCCGGCGCTTTTGGTCGTATGTTACCGCAGTGCAGCGGATCTATTTTATGCAATACCGCTTATCGGCAGTATATTCGCTTTGAGCTGGTCAGCGGCCCTTCTTATTGTCGGGCTTCGCGAAGTTTACAAGCTTGGATTTCTGCGCGCTCTCTTTGCCGGCATTATAATGCCGACGGTCATTTTATTTTCAGTTCTTCTTGCCGCGGGGCCGGCCTTGAACCGCGCGGTATTTTCATTTTTCCCGGAAATGAAGACGCAGGTAGTAAAAATTAATGATATGACCGCTTTTGTCAATACTTTCGCGATAGGTTCCGCAAACCAGCAATATAAAAAAGAACTTGGATTCTATCCGGCGCATTTGGGGGTTTTGAAGAAATATCTTGCCGGAGCGGTTGCCGCGGATATCACCGATCCTCTTAATTCAGGCGGCTACAGGTATCTATATACGCGCATTGATGATGGGCATTATAAACTTATTGTTGAGCCGGTCCAGATCAAGGAAACCGGTAATATGAGCTTCTATTCGGACGAAAAGGGAGAAGTACATTCGGGTTCGCCTGATGGCCCTGTGATCAAGGATGTTTCCGAGATTAATAAGCGCGCGCTTTAAGCGTTCAAAAATCTTACTATGGAGCAACGCAAAAGCAATGGAAATTTCTTCGCCCACGAAATTTATTTTCCGTCTGTTTCGGTTTACAATTCTTCTGTTACGCTCCATAGAAGCCTGTCGCTACAGTAAAATTGTAATTCCTTGCAGACTTTTGCAAAAAAATTTCTGATTGTGGGCTTGAAGAAGCTTCCATTGCTATCGCGTAGATCAAAGATCACGGGTGCCGTATGTTTGAGTTAAAAAACAAAATTTACTGGGTTGGAGCAATTGACCATAATATACGGGATTTTCACGGTTATGTAACGCCCAGAGGCACAACTTATAACGCCTATCTTATAATTGACGAGAAGATAACGCTTGTTGATACCGTAAAGAAAGGATTTGGAGCGGATCTTTTGGAGAATATCCGCGAAATAATACCAGTCGAAAAGATAGATTATATTATAGTAAATCATGTTGAGATGGATCATTCCGGTTCTTTGACAGAAGTGCTTGATGTGGCCAAGAATGCCAAGGTATTCTGTACTCAAAAGGGCAAGGAAGGGCTTATCAAGCATTACGGGCTTTCCGGGCTTGAGTTTAATATTCTGAAAACAGGCGATTCGCTTTCTTTGGGGAAGCGCACGTTGAAATTTATCGCGGCCCCGATGGTCCATTGGCCTGACAGTATGTTTACTTATTGCGTTGAAGATCAGGTTCTTTTGCCGAACGACGCTTTTGGCCAGCATATCGCGCATGTGAAACGCTTCGCGGATGAGATAGGAGAAGATCTCTGCATGGAAGAAGCCGCGAAGTATTACGCGAATATTCTTATGCCGTTAGGCAGTGTAATCGCTAAAAAAATTGAAGAATTCGGTTCTATGAATCTGCCGGTTGAGATCATAGGCCCAAGCCACGGCGCTATATGGCGAAAAAATACATCGCGCGTTATTAGCGCCTACGTGGACTGGACGGCTTTTAAGCCTAAGCCTAAAGTTGTTATAGCGTATGATACTATGTGGAATTCAACAGATACAATGGCGCGTAAATTGGCGCGTTACATATCCGAAGGGGGTGTTGAGGTTAAGTTTTATCACATCCGTAAGAGCGATGGCAGTGAGTTGGTGCGCGACATACTGGATGCCAGTGTTATTTTGATAGGTTCGCCCACGTTAAACGCGGACATGTTCTGGACAGTAGGCGGATTTTTGACTTACTTGCGTGGTTTAAAGCCTAAAAACAAAAAAGTCGGTATTTTTGGTTCTTACGGCTGGGCTGAAGGCGCGTCAAAAGCCATAAGAAAAGAGGTTGAAACCATGGGTTTGGAGGTAATAGAACCGCCTTTTGAGGTTCAATATGTGCCGAATGAAGAAGAGTTGTCTAAGTTAAAAGATTATGCTAAAGTAATTGTCCGTGAAGCTTGCTAAATAATAAACCAAATAGCGGAAGGTCATATCCCGCCAGAGGCGGGGGAATAACAAACTAAAGACTCCGCGTCTAAAACGTTCGTTAATTTCCCTCAAAAGAACCAGAGGTTATGAGTGAAATTAACTGACGCAAGCTGCGCCTGCCTGCCGGCAGGCAGGGAGTTAATTCGCCGGAGGCGAAGAATAACAAACAGAAGACTCTGCGTCTAAAACGTTCGTTAATTTCCCTCAAAAGAACCAGAGGTTATGAGTGAAAT
>CAYSCK010000103.1:0-5832 GCA_964429525.1 uncultured Planctomycetia bacterium | reverse complement strand
CGTCTTTCCTTTTCGAAAGAACTTATAGACTAATCTCATCTTGAACATAGTGTCATTCTATGAATAAATGTTCATAAATAAAATATACCATTCACACTTGGTTTTGTCAAGACAATTTTGTTAATATTTTAGTGGGTATTGAAACTGGCGCTACGGTAGGAATTATTACTTTGCAGTGCCGTTCAAAAATAATCTAAGGATCAATCCGGTCAAGTTAACTAAATGATCACCCTTCCCGTCATTTCCTTGTAACCATCTGATTACAATCGTTTTTGTGATAGCGGTCAATACTTCCGCCATCCGTATCGCGTCAAGATCCGCGCTGATTACTCCCTGCTCCTGCGCCTCTCCTAACAGGTCTGCTATGTACTCGTGCAGTTGCAGAACTGCAGGGGATCTTAAAAGCCTCCCTTGTGCAGATAGTTCATTTTCATCAGAAATAAATATCCTAAAGAAATCCTGGTTTTTCTCAAAAAAAGCTAAACTCTCCTGCACATAAGCATTTAACTTACTTCTTGAATCCTTAGCCTGCTCTGTTTTCTCTTCAACTATAGATAATAAATATTTAATCTTCTCTTCAAGCAAAGCAAAATAAAGGGCATCCTTATCTTTAAAATGCAGATAAACCGTCCCGGTTCCATATTGGGCTTCTTTTGCAATATCTCTTATTGTTGCCTTGTGGTATCCTTTTAAAGCAAATATATGCTCTGCCGCCTTAAAAATATCGGACCTGCGTAATTGCCTATCTCTTTCTTTTCTGCTTAATACAGTCATTTGTTCTCCTTATGAATACTGTCTAATTAGTGAACAACTGTTCACAAACTAAATATAGCATCCAAATCTCCTTCAGTCAAGGTTATCTCTCTAAATGAATAGGTGATTCCACTGCAACCGTCCAGAAATACGGCACACGTTAGAAAAACTCTCTGTGCGCAGATAGACCGATACTGGGAACCCAGGGATGTGGTGAATACTGGCCTCTCTGATTTATGCGCATATTCGAACCGATATCTGCGCATATATGGCATAAACTAGAGACCATAAACTAAGAGAGGTTTTGGCCTATTATAGAGATAAATTTGGCGGATTTAGAGAGGCTTTGTAAACAGCAGTTCCGACGGATGATTCTTGCCGGGGACAAAATACACTAATCGCCTAAGCCTTTGACACCTCGACACATAAAAAGACCATGATCGCGTGTAGCAAACATGGTCCTCAACCTCTCCCTTTCCGATAGGAGAAGGATATTACTGGGGTTTCTTGCGGGATTCAAACTCATGGTCAGGTCAAATCCTCTCACCCCCACCCGAGGTGATTCGAATTAATTACTTAATCTTTCTTATGGAAATATTTTACTTCGTAGCCTCCAAGGATTTCATATATCTATAATAATCGCTGTCCGTTGTCAAAATCACTGTGGTTTTTTCGTCAATGGTATCCTTATAGGTTTCGAGGGTCTTCATAAAAGAATAAAAATCGGGATTCTGACTGTATGCGGCAGCGTAAATATTGATTGCTTCGGCGTCGGCCTTGCCTGTAATAACCTGTGCCTCACGGTAAGCCTCCGAAGTAATGGCCTTTAATTCTTTAGCCACCTGCCCCTCTATCTCGGCGGATTTTCCCTGGCCTTCGGAACGATATTTCTCCGCGGCACGCTTTCTTTCAGCGATCATACGGTCATAAACCTTGTTACGTACGTCTTCTACGTAATTTACGCGTTTGATGCGTACATCAACGATATCAATGCCGTACTGCGGGGCAAGTACCTTTGCCTTTTCTAAAATGGCGCCCTCCAGCATTTTTCTGCCTACTTCAATACGTTCCAACGCCTCATCCGTAACAATCATATCATCGCCTTCTATTCGAGACTCCAGGATACGATTAGAATCTCTCACAGCTTCAACCAAAAGATGGCTGGTAACTATATCTCTTGTCGCGGAATTTATAATGTCATCAAGCCTGCCCTGACCATTAATTTCATTACCTACCGATTGCAGGAATTTCAAGGCATCAATGATCTTCCAACGGGCAATAGTATCCACCCAGATGTATTTCTTATCTTTGGTGGGTATCTGGTTCGGATCTCCGTCCCAAACCAAAAGCCTCTTGTCAAAATAATGGGCTTTCTGGATCAACGGCTGCTTGAAATGCAAACCCGCCAATGTCACCGGTTTGCCCACAGGCTTTCCGAATTGCGTAATAACCACCTGCTGCCCTTCATTGATGATGTACATCACGCCAAGGGCAGAAAAAGCAATTGCGATAGCGAATAATACAATAAAAATCGTAATGGTCAAACGCAGACTTTTCATCATCACCGTCCTCCTTGCCTATTCACATCCAAAAGAGGCAAAATCGATTTCTGCTGCGAATCGATGATATATTTCTCTTTTGCATTCGGAAGTACCCGCATCAGGGTCTCCAGATAAAGCCGCTTCTTGGTTATATCCGGTACTTTTTTATACTCCTCCAAGGTGGCAAGAAATCTGGCTGATTCGCCCTTCGCGCGGTTTATCTTATCCATAGCATACCCCTCCGCCTCACGGATGGTCTTTTCTGCCGTGCCCTTAGCCTTCGGGATAACCTTATTATATTGTTCCCAGGCTTGATTAATCATCTTCTCTTTTTCCTGCTTAGCCTCATTAACTTCATTAAAAGCCGGCTTTACCTTTTCGGGAGGATTAACATCCAACAACTTGACCGTAACGATCTGAACGCCGACATTATAAATGTCGAGAATACGCTGAATCTCCTGTTGCGCCAAATCGTCTATCTCCTCCCTTTTATTGGTAAGAACTTCGTCAACCGAATAATCCCCGACAAAACGACGCATAACCACTTCAGAGATATCTTGTATATTCTCATCCGGGTTGCGCGTCGCAAAGAGCAACTTCACGGGATCTTTTATCTTAAACTGCACGATCCAACGCACATCCAGGATATTCAAGTCTCCGGTAAGCATCAAAGATTCACCCCGATAATCACCCGAAGGATATCTTGTCCTTGCTCCCGGCTCTGTTGTCTTCAAACCGAATCCCATCTTATAAACCTTCTCTACCTTGATTGGCGTCACTTTATCCACTCCATATGGTATTTTTACATGCAGCCCCGGTGAACTTAAATCTACATACTTGCCAAACCTTTGGATCACGCCTACCTCATCCGGACCAATAGAATAAATAGCTCCTTTTAGTCCTACCAGAATAAATAGACCTAATATTATCCAAGATATATATTTAAAAACTATTTTATTATCTATATTGATAATTTCTCCCGGCGTCGGGACATTCTCTTTCCATTCCATTTTTACCTCCCTCATTTGGGGTCAGTTCTGTTTACGTAAAGCGTCTGCGTGGGAAACGCGAATTCGATCCGTTTTCTATCAAACCCTTCCTTGATGGATATATTGATCTCCTGCTGGATATCCATATATTTATTATAATCCGGACCTGCGACATAATATACAACTTCAAATATCAAGCTAAAGTCGCCGTACGAAAAAAAATGAGCGCGATCAAAGACGGTATCCTTGACATTTTTCATAATACCTTCAATGATTCCTGGTATTTCCTTCAATTTTTCTACAGGTGTCTCATAAACAACTCCCAGCCTGAATACAACACGCCTTTTTTCCATTAACCTGTAATTACGCAATCGCGAATCGGTCAGATCGGAATTTGAAAAGATCAGCATCTCACCGCCTAAGCTGCGTATACGCGTCGTCTTTATACCGATATACTCTATCGTCCCCATATAGTCCCCAACAATGATAAAATCTCCGATTTTAAAGGGTTGGTCGAAGATGATTGAAAAATAGCTGAAGAGGTCTTTTAAAATAGTCTGCGCCGCCAGCGCTACGGCGACGCCGCCTATGCCCAGCCCTGCAATAACGGCGGAGATTTTGAAGCCGAGATTGTCCAGAAAGAAAATGATCGCTCCGCCCCAGACCAATACTTTTATTACTATCGCTATGCCTTGAAGGCTGCGCTCCAAGACGGCGTCAGAACCGCTTTTGGCTAAATACGTCTTAAATCCATATCCAATAAACATAATGATAAGTCGCGCGGTAAAAAACATTACGATAGCTAAATAGAAATAATTGAGACCCTTTTCTAAATAAGGATGGAGTACGAAGCTTTTTAGAGAGATATAAAAAACGAGAAAATACAGGAAGGGGACTGCGAGCTTTTCAAGAACACTTACCAAAAAATCGTCTATCGTCGTGGTTGTTTTTTCAGAAAATTCTTTAACACGCTTTATAATATAACGAATACCGAAATTCACAACAAATAGGCCGACAAATAACACGATGCCTGCCATTAAATAATCCAATATTTTATTCCCTAAAAAGTAGTGTTCAAGAATTGTTGCATCCATATTTCCTCCCGACATTTCCAATAAAAAATGCCATCCGATTTTTCATCAGATGGCGGCCCGACCATCATCTAACCTTCAGAAATGGATAACGTTTCTGAACCCGTTAAGATTTTCTATTTCGCTTAATTCGTATTCCTGTCTTTATGGTACTGCATTCTTGTCTCTTCGTCAAGCGCAACCGCTCTATTTAAGCCTGACTGTAAAAATTTGTGCAAGTCTTCCTTGAGCCTGTTACAATCAAGAAATTTATCGGCAATTATTTTGGCTTTCCTGGATAGCCTGCTTCTTAATGAAGCGTCTTTAATCAGGCCCTCGTATTTGTCGTTAAAGTTCCTCTTGTCAGCATTAAAGAACACTGCCGCCTTTTTAAATTTTTCAAATACGGGAAGGCGATTAAGCAGAAGCGCGTTATTGCAGAGCGCGCTTTCGTGAGTGCTTAAAGAAAACGATTCACTTAACGAACTATTAATATAGATATCGCTTAAATAATAAAATTGGAATAGCTCGTTTTTCTCCACATACCTTATATAAAAAAATTGCCGAGGGAATTTTCTGCATAACCGCAATAACTTCGCATAAAGGTCTTTATCCAAAGACTTGCCTATAAAGATAATTTTGACATGCTGGTATTTATTCAAAAGCCGTGGAGCCTCATTAAATAAAACATGCGGACCTTTTATCTTTTCCAACCTGCCTACATAAAGCGAAACCACATCACCCGATCTAATATCAAGCCTCTTTTTTATCTCATCGACTCTGCGCTTATCGCAAGGATAATTCTCGATCGTATTTTCGATAACTGTTACTTTACCGATAAATAAAGGAAAATACCTGCAGAAATTATCATATTCATATGACGAAGGACATACAATGCTATCGGCCAAACTGATCATTTTTTCCTGCCTTAATAAAAAATGGTTTAAGGTTCGAAATCCCGAGTCCTTCTCTCTCCTCAATATACTATGGAAATGATATATTATCCTGGGTCTACGGCCTTTTCGAGATTTGATCCTTTTTAATTCCTCTGTCCAGTTTACAAAATGATGAATTACCGCCATGAATTTATTCCAGTCATGGTTCTTCAGGAACGCTCCCAAACTCCGATAATTTTCCAATATGCCGTCAGGCAACAGCAGCTTTACAGGATATTTCCTTGTAAATTCAGAACTGATGAGAACATACACTTCATAACCCAGTTCCAAAAGTGCACTCCGGCTGCGTTCAACAATCTGTCCCACCCCTCCGCAATATACCTTGCCGGTGGGATATTCAAATGAAATAAGTAAGATTTTTTTCATAACAAATACTTCCCTTAAAGATTAAAAACCTGACCACTGCTAATTAGGGAATTTTTCTTGTTAAAAAAGAAGAAAAAGCTAAATGCAGAATTAAACCAACCACATTAAACCAAAACCGCATTTTTATTCTAACATACTTTTTTATAATCGCAAACTA
>CAYSCK010000102.1:1761-5841 GCA_964429525.1 uncultured Planctomycetia bacterium | reverse complement strand
ATGAGTTCTAATGTAGTTGAAGATCTGGGTAGTCACATGTTGGGTGTAACAGAGACGTTATTGGGCAAGCATGAGATCGTCGGGTTAAAAATAGGTGCGAATAGGTCAAAAGAACGCGCCTTAATATCTTTTAAATACGCAGATGTAGATGTAAAAATAAACCTTGATCGTGACTATCAAGAGCCGCAAAGAAATAGGACGATTATTGTAAAGACTGATAAGTTTGTTGTAACGCTTGATTTTCAGAATAATAAATTTACCGTTCGCGATCAAGATGGCAACTTTATAGATGAAGCCGACAATTATTTACAAAAAGAATTATCCAGTGATCCTTCGGATAAAACAATGCTCAAGCTTGAGTTTTTATCATTTATTAAAGCATTGGAAACGAGAGAGGTTTTGAGAAACAGCGCACAGACAACACTTTGGATATCAGGAGCTTTAGACACGATAAATAGGAAAGATATTAAAGCCAATCGTTTAGCATGGCTTGAGAACGAGATTGGTGCGAGTGGAATACAAAAAATCAAAGAGGGTGAGCCTTTATTAATCCCTGCGCAAGTTGAAATCCATCCATATTATTATAAACAATCTTATCCCTGCACTAATGATTGTTTATGGTGTACTCGAGGTTGTGATAAGGCAGATTTAATACGATTCAAAGAAATAGGTATTGTGCCAGAAAGATTAATAGCTTTTATAAATAGTTTTAGAGAGTATGCGATACCGGAGTTTGCTTTGGCCGGCAATTCTACAGAGCCTCTTTTATATCCTGCGGTTGAAGAGGTTATCCGGTCTATTAAAACTATTGGATCAACCCTGAGGTTGTATTCAAACTTTTATCATGGAGAGCGTCTTGTTTCCGTTGCAGAGTGTTTAGGAAAAGGTGATACGGTCAGGGTAAGCTTGGATGGCGGCAGCAAGCATGCCTACAATCTTACGCATAGGCCGCGTGACATAGAAGCCTTCTCAAAAACCCTAGAAAATATACATAATTTGATGTTATATAGAAGGATTAATAAAAATGAATTTTCAGCCAATATAACATTTTTACTGACACAGCAAAATTCAAGCAATGTCGACCTTAAATTTATCTGCGAATGGGCAGCTAATGAAGGCGTTGATGCAGTAAGATTTATACGGCCATTAACTCCTTGGGGCCATACATATAATTTTTATCCTATGTCACCAGAAGAAACAGTTGTTGTCAAGAAAACCATTATTTCACTTGCACAAGAGTTTAAGGGGCATACTGATATCGTATATAGTTCTTCTGAGCTAGTTCAGGAGAATAGACCTTTTGATAAGTGTCATTATTGGAAGATGGCCGTAGTTTTAGGTTCAAGAGGTAAGTTTTTCCCATGTACATCAGTTGCTATTGGAAAATATAGAGATTTGCTGGGTGTAGGCAATATTAACGATCCTAGTTTTGATTTTTGGAGTTTCTGGCGCGATAAATCAAAGTGGGCCTCCATTGATTTAAGTAAGTGTGATGAGTGCACGAGAGGAGAATTTTATTTCAATTATGCCATAGAAGGATGCAAAACAAGTAACCAGATCTCTTCTCCCATTGTCAAGTTTGGTGAGACGTATCAATTGATGGAATCCTTGAACATAGAAAGAGCTGGAGTGCTTGATCAGGGCATAAGTGTGCGATTGACGGTGGGCGATAAGCATCTCATAGTTTCGCCTGCGGCTTTGAGGCGGGGTATAAGGATGACCTCAATGATCTATTATACGCTGTCAGCTTCAAGTCCAGTTGCTACTCTTATCGAGCAATCATTGGCAGATTCATTATCGTTGTTAAATCGTGGCAAAGCATTTGTATCTGAAGCGCAATTGCTTGAGGCTATTAAGGTTGGGGAAATTTTCAATGTGATTGCGAAGCTCGATCTTAAGACTTTGACGGTTGAGGATCAAGATCGAATCTCAAAAACCGTTGCCCATACAGAAGATCTTTTCAGGGTATGGCTTAAGACTGAAGATCCGACCATGATGGATAATCACAAGGTTTGGATTTTAGCCATGCTTCTCCATGATATCGGCAAGATCCGACAATACAAGAACCACGAAACAGATAGTGGCAAAATTATCAATCAGTACGGGTTGCTGGCGCCTTTGGTCAAAACAGGCATTATAACCGAGTCAGAGCGATTGTTTATCGAGCTTTTGGTGCGTTCTCACGTCTATCACTATTATGTAATTTCCGGTTCAATGAGTTACCATAAAGTCTGGATGCAGTTCTTTAGCGATGAGAGGGTTGGTCGCTGGCTTGGGCTACAGCAAGATCTGGATCAGAAAGCATCATTATATGCTTTGTTGAAAGGCATAGGTTGGCTGACTTATTTTGACACTATGGCGGGTTATAAAGCGTTCCCTGCACAGAAGATGGCCCAGATCGAAAAGGATTGTGAGCTCTTGAAGAACTTGGATCTTTCGGATCGCGCTCATACTGAACAGTTCCTTATTAATATCAGTAAAGGTAATGCCTTGGAGAGAATCATTAATTTGATCAATCATAACGATGCCAATCCAGAGCCTGTTGATTATTTCGAAAAGTGGTATACAGCTGTCTTAAAACTTGAGCAGTCGGGTATTAATCTTTATTTGGGGCTTAACAAGAAGATTGAGCAATTCAGCCAGGAAGACTTTGATTTAGCTGATGCAGTGACAAGGCTTTTGGCTTGGGCCACCGACACTAAAGATTTTGCTGTTTTTGTAAGCTCTTTAGAAAATAGCCGATTTGTCAAAAAAGAGCATGTAATCAATGTCAATGTGGTTAAGCTGATCGTTTTGATGCTTGAGGCTGCTAAGCAATTTCCGCAACATCACCGTTTAGCCATTTTGACACCGCAAGGTCAGTATATTTATAAACTTGTTGATAGAGATGATTGTTTGTTCTTATTAAATTCTATCCTTTCCCAAACTCAGAATTATGAAGTAGCAGGTCAGTATATTTATTTCTTGGGTCAGGACGACAAGAGATTGAGTGAGACAACGAGGATTGAATTTAATGCGGCGGCCAAAGAGATCATTTTTGTATTGGATAAAAATGGGACAGCGGCACTAAGCTCACCGGTAGAAAATCCAAAATCATCTTATTTAAATCTTGTCAGATATCTTCCAACTGTTGTGCCTGCGGGTGAAAGCGTAACGCTGCGCGTACTTACAGACAGGCCGGATAGAGCCATTGTGCTACATTCCAGTCTCACCGGTAAATGGCAGGATTACCCTGAAACCTTTAAGCGCCTAGGCTCAGGTGCTTTTGGTCAATCAGGCTATATTTACGAGCTTACCGTCCCTGTAAACAGGAACTTCGGCTGGACCTGTTATTATAAAAATACCGATGGATCTTTGACGTGGGCAGACTTATCCCGTGGCGGCAATGGCATTGTCTTGGCGCTGCGCGACAGATTGCGAATTGTCTTTACCGGGATGGAATTCAAGCTCCTTGTTATGGCCGGTGGCGCAGGGGATGTAATGTATGAATTACCGAAAAATTTAGCAGAAGCAGGTTATGACGTTACCGTTATCCTGCCGTATTTTAAATCCTTAAAAGCCAAATATGATGTTTTTGGTTTCCAGGACATTCAAGGTTTTGAAGTTGAAATTCCTTTTATCGGCAGGCCTTTTGAGCGGTTAAGCGCCAAGAGGGCCGTTATTGATAAAGTTACAGTCTTGGCTTTAGATGCTTTTAGCTCGGATATTTTCGTTAAACCCTACCCCGTCGATCCTTATTCTCCGACAAATAGAACTGAATTTTATGAATCTATCCTGTTGTCGCGTGGCTCAATGGAGCTTGCGAATTATCTCGGGGAAGATATCGATCTTTTTGTGCACAATGATCATCATACGGCGCTGGCACCTTTATATCAGAGCAGGTTATTCACTGATCGTTTTGACCGCACCGCGTGGCAGTACATTATCCACAATGATGGCTATAAGGGGATTTACCCTGGTTGGTGGTTTGGAGAGTTTGGGCTTGATGAAAGTAACCGCGGGATCGTTATTACGGAAGGCAATATCAACATGGGCGGCATTATTGCAAAATTGATCCGCGAAGATCAGCGCGGTAAGTAT
>CAYSCK010000102.1:0-1751 GCA_964429525.1 uncultured Planctomycetia bacterium | reverse complement strand
CGTCAGTTTTGGCAATTATCAGGATATGTTGGGCAAGACTTACGATTCTGTTAATCGCATTATTGCGGCTCTTGATCAAAAGCGGGTTGGAGGAATTCTTAACGGGATAGATCCTCAGGTAACGAATCCTAAGACAGCAAAAGCCCTTGTGCAGAATTATTCTATTGAAGACGGTATAGAGGCTGTGCATCAGGCCAAGAGCGCCAATAGGGCTGATATCTATGGAATTCTTCAGACGCCCGCAGTGAATGAGAATGCGATGTTTGAGATTGAGGATGGACCGTCACGTCTTCAGGTGTGGGGTGGTTTTAAGCCAGATGCCCGAAGATTACTTTATTCCTTTATTGCCCGTTTCACAGGACAAAAACAGCTGGATATTTTATTGGATAAGCTTGAATGGATGCTGGATACAAAGAATGGCGATCTAAAGGCCGATTTTGTTATTGCCGGCCCTGCAGATGATAATCCGGATCAGTCCGAACTAAAAGAAAGATGTATAAGGATCGCTACTCATCCCAACAGAGAGATTTTGGGTATGAATATTGTTTTTGTTAACGGTTTTCTCAAGAGTCTTTTCTTTAAGCTCCTTGCTGCTTCAGATGTCATTCTTGTGCCTTCAGATTACGCGCCTTGTGAGATCGTTCCTATGTTTGCTCAGCATTTTTGCACTTTAACAGTCGGGCGCAAGGTCGGAGGCATGAGGGATTTTGTTTTTGAAGGCGGCGCGCAATGGAATGGTTTTAATTTTGTCGGCCTTAACCGCGATATGGACAATGCTTATTTAGATGGTATCGCGCGTATGGTGAACGGAGATGAATTCTATGCGGCGATGCTGCGTGCCTACAACGTTTGGGCTTATGAGCCGAGACTCTGGAATAAAATTATTGAGAACGGCGCGAGGATGGATCATTCCTGGAAGACAAGGATAAGGCCTTACGAAGATGTGGCTAAATGGTTGTTTGAGGAGCTTAACCCTGAATTGAGTAAGACCTTAAGTCCCGTGAAATTTCCTAGGCCAGCCGTCAGCGAAAAAGCTGTTTCCAACCTTGTGGAAAATAAGCTTACCAGGGAAGATGTGTTATCCGGGCGTATTGTTTTTTCCATGATCAAGCCGGATGCGTTTGACCGGAAAAAGAGCATCATTAAAGATCTTAATGATTCAGGGTTCAGGCTTGTAATAGGTAAGGAATTGATCTTTAACAGGAATCAGGCAAGGAGATTCTATTGGCAGCATAGAGAGAGAACAAATTTCGAGTTGATGCTGGATTATATGACTTCAGGGTGTGTCTATGCCATGATCCTTGAAGGCCCGGAGCAGAGCAGCGAAAAATTACGCAATATTGTCGGTTTTTGGGATGGCACGCAGGAGGGTACTCTGCGGAATAAGTACATAACCCAGATTTTGAGTGTTGAGGGTCAGATGCTTGTGCGTAATGTTATACATGCTTCGGATAAGATTTCTGCTACCAGAAGAGAGATAGCTATTGTTTTTGATGAACAGGAAGTATCCAAGTGTTTTACCCGGGAAGGCGTGAAAGAATTATTCTTAGAGTTCTCTGTTCTACTGTCAAGAACAATGCAGCCATCTTTCTCCCGTCAGATCAGTGTCCCTGAATTAAGAAAGGTGCTCTCATTATTAACTGAAACGATTGTTTTGATAGGGGGTCCCAGCGGCTCAGGTAAAACTGAATCAGAGATATATTTGCAAAATGAAAGACTAAGATATTTTTCTATTGACAGCTATTTTAAAC
>CAYSCK010000101.1:0-5863 GCA_964429525.1 uncultured Planctomycetia bacterium | reverse complement strand
GTCCTGCAAGAGATCTTCATCCGGAGATCCGCCGCCAGGAAGCCAATTGACGCGCAATCTATCGCGTGATGCGCCTGAATATGTTCCTTTCATGGCGAACTTATTCACTTTGCGATACATGCGGCGTTTGTATTCCGCGCGCGGAGAAAAGATAACGATGAAGCTATCGATCTTATCCCCTAAGCTTGTTTTTTCCTTTTTTTGATTTTGGGCCATGATTATCCTTTTTAAGATGGATTGCCAAAGGTCACGTAATTCCGCCCGCCACCGCTGGCGCCCGTGACTTCACTTTTCAATCGATCTCTTATTTGATAAAGCTCATTCAAAGAAATTTTTTGTATGTTTCGCCCAGCAATGCTATAAGACTGCACGGCGCCTCCAGTAAGATGCGCATAAATAGCCTGGTTGACAGCTGTTAACATCTGCGCGGCCGTCGGTTCGGCTGTCGTTACCGTTGCAGCCGGAGCCTGCTCAGCTACCGGAACACCAACGATCATATTCACCGCAAGGCCTAAACCCTTCCATCCAGGAACCTCGACATATGACTGAATAACCCAAGTACCAACAACATCAAGGTCGGTGGTGGCCAAAGTTGTATAAGAAATATTTTGGTTATCCGCTTCTTTCGCTGCCGTCCAGAATCCGGAAGTTCCATCAGGCTTTAAATAATAGATTTTAAAAACTGTGCCCGAAGAAATATCAATCTCTGTATCTAAAGTTATTTTTGTGCCGATATCGCCTTTATAAATCATGAACCCTCCCCAACACTTGAAGTTAAAGCCTCAACCTTGCTTATGGTCCCGGTAAACTCTTCTGTCTTATCCGCTCTTGAGCTCGCCGATAAAGTTTTTACAACAGTACTTGTTAAATTAATTGTTTCTCTAAAACAAAACGCGCCCGTACTCGGTATCATGAGCAGTAAACCCAAAGGAGAAAAAGACGCTATCACGACCGGAGACTCTGAGGCGGCTCTGTCCGGGATCGTAAAAATTAAATCCAGCGGATCAAAAGAAGCCGCGGCCATCTCCTCAAATATCGCCAGCATCGCTGGCGTTACGAACTGCAAGGCCAGCGCTTCAAATGCCGCGACGTCTTCATCGATATAGCTCGCGGCTATCGCTGGCTGAGCCAAAACTAAACCGACCGCTGTGAATGCGGCCGCTTCCTCCTGGACATAGGACGCTGCAATCGCTGGCTGTGTCAGATTCAAACTCAACGGCATGAATGCAGCTGTAAATTCTCCGGCAACTGTGGCCGACATAGCTGGAACGCTCAAGACCAAAGACAACGGCGCAAATGCGGCCGAGTCGACCTCGGCATAAGTCGCTGTTGTCGAAGGGATTGCTAAGGCTAAAGACACCGAAACAAAGGCCGCTGTCCTCACTTCCACATAAGTTGCTGTGACCGATGGAATCGCAAGGCTCAACGCAAGTGAAGAAAAAGCCGCTGTGTCGATTTCCTGATATGACGCTATCGTGGACGGCTGAACCAAAGACAACGCGACGGAAGTGAACGTGGCCTGATAGGTCTCTGTTACTTCGGCACTCAGTGTCTGCGGTGAAACAATAACCGAAACAGGCGAAAAGGCGGCAGTTTCTTGCTGCACGTAAGAGGCCGTGACCGAAGGTATCGCTAAACTTAGCGCTGCTGCCGAGAAGGACGCGGATGCCGCATAAACGTACGCGACCACGATTGCCGGAATTGAGAGCAGCAATGACAAAGCGGAATATGCGGCCTCTTCCTCGCTTCCAGTGACCGCCACATCATCCGGCTCATAGTGATACCCAACATCCACCGTCGAGCTATCAAGCGTTGCGTCCGTCGCTGTGGTGTGTGCGTCCATCCCCAAATTTGCGGCAGTATCACTTCCGGCGTCCTTACATGGCGACGTAGATTGATTTAAAAAATATGTCATATCGCCGATGTAACCTGTGGCGGCTGTACCTGTGGCGAAGTTAGGATTAGCAGAAGCTAAAGCATTTGTATTCGCAGATGCAGCATTAGTTGTTCCGTTATTATATTGTAAGCAATAATTTAGATTAAGAGATGATCCAGCACCAACAGTTAAATTGGTAGTATTATTTGAGATAATACAATCTGTTAATGCAATAGTTCCGCCAACATTTGCTACAATGCCAACTCCATTAGAATCAATAGTACAATTTTGAAATGTTCCTAATGTGTAATTTCCTCCGATGCCTCTCGATGTGTTATTGATTATTAACGCTCGTTTTATAGTGGAAGCGTTTGCATCATACTGGATAGCAAAGCCAATAACACAGGTATCTATTTGAATATCATTCGCTGCTACCGTTGATTTTCCGGAGTCAGCTTCGCCAATAAAAAAACCAAAAACAGAACAATTTTTTATGACTACATTATCGAGGTTAAATGTTTTCCCGTAATAGAAATCATTGTTAGTGGTATCCCTTGACATATAAAAACCACGCGATGCGTATCTAATAGTTACAAAATCCAAATTCACTAAATCATTAACATCATTCCAATACCGCATTAAAATGTTACCCCAATCACCTGCGGCAGGACTTCCAGAACTTCCGTCTATCGTTTCTCCAATAGTGTTGTCATTAAATGAAGTTATATAAATCCTATTATCACTTGTCCCAGATGCAACTAATCCATCGATAGTAATGCTGACATTACTGCCAACTTTTACGACAGCCCCAGCATTCAATGTTAAAGTTTTGTGTTCATTCACCTCTAAATTAGCAGAGATATAGTAAGTCCCAGAAGTCCAAGTTTCATCATTTATTGCTCCACTTTTTGTGGTATAGTCGAGCAATACCGGATAGCTTGCCGACGCAAGCCACAAGTACGGTAGGCCCTCAAGAAGATAATAGTTTCCGTCGTGTTTGATTATTCTCTTTCGGATTTTCTGTGTATCGCCTTTGTTGTCCGTCGCCTCACACATCCCGAAGCGCTGTTTTGAGAATACGAGTTCGCCGTCAATGGTTTCGTCGCCGACGTTCTTCGCCGTTATGGAAGCGGTCTTCATCGTGGAAAGTGATACCTCGCCCCTGCTGTCGACGATCTTCGGTGTCTCAAAATTATCGAGATCAAACTTCGTGACGACGACCACCTGCGTCTTTGCGGCGTCATAGGGAGATTTAGAAAATCCATCTATCGACTTGATATATAGATTTTGTTTCAGGCGGTCTTTTTGGATAACATATTCAAGGTCGCAATTCTTGAAAGCGTCTTTGTAGAGTATTTTGTTTCCTGAAACAGAAGCGATAGAGGATTGAAGATTGGCGATAATTGTCCACTCTTTTGTTTCGGTGTTGAGATAGGCGATTGCGACTGGCTTTGACCTTAGAACTTGTCCGGCATTGCCGATTTGGGAGAAGACAGAATACGCACCGCTTGAGATGTCATTCTTTAAGCCCACTCGGTTATGCGTGGTGTAACACTCCCAGTCAATGCCTGTGCGACGAGAAGAAACAAAAACAGCCGAGGACTCGGCGAAGGATCCGTCATCTTTCTGATGATTGATCCCTGCGCCGATCTCGGTGTACGCCTTCACACCGTCCCTGAGGACTTCCGTTGAAAATTCGTTTATAGGGACTTTAGTTATCACTCGGAACTCTCCTGTCCTACTTTATCCCTGCGCTAACTGCAACAGATTCGTTGTCGAGCTCGGCACAGTGACCTGTGTCGCGGTAGCGGGAATCGTTGATGTGAACTCCACAAAAGCAAGCGGAATGTCGTTTGCAGCAGTTCCGTCAACGTACTTGTAAAGCAGAATGCCCTGAAAAGCCCTTGTGGCATCTCCGCTGAGCCCGCTGAACACGATGTCAGAGGCCGTGTCGAAGTCGCCTCTGTCGTCCGCGTCATTCGCCGTGACAATCTCGGTCGTGAGAGCAACGTCGGCATATCCGGTCGCATCGCACACGTCAAGCGTGGTGTAATCATCCACGTTGTTGATCGCATCAATCTCCGTGTCGCAGGTCGTGTTCGTCATCAAAAGCTTTGCCCTGATGTCTGACGTGTTCAAATCGATCGTCCCGTTCAGAATATTTGCCAGCGCACTATTTGGAATCTTTGAAGCCATGGTTTCCTCCTTGTTAATCTTTGAAAAAGTTTGAGTAAGTTATTTCATGAGAAATAAAACTCTATGATTCAGGATCACACTCCGCGACCTTCTTCGCGGCTTCGATCTCGTAAACATTGACCTTGTTCTTATTTGCATCAGGGAACATCATCCGGAAGTTATGGCAATCGCGAAGCTCCTGCATAAAGCGGCCAAGGAAGTCCTTCATGATCCAGAAGCAGCATCCTTGTTCCCATTCCAGCTTGATTTTCATGATGGTTTATGTATGAAAAAGATTTGCTATCATGTTAAAAAAATCAGGGGATGCTTTTCCAAGCAGACCTCCGATGAATCCACCAACTGCCGCATAAACGAAAAACAGAGTTTGGGCTTTTTGAATATTCAGCACAACCAACTCTGTTTTTATTAATCGATCACGGTAACCGTCTTTTTGTTCAGACTCATCAACATGCTTGTCGTAGGTTAGCAACTTCACCCTTAGTTCGCCCCAATCTCCTTCTTTAAGACAATGTTCGTTTTGGGCCATATTCTCCTCGGAGAAATAAAAAAACGGCAACAAGGTGATTGGGCACCCAATTGCCGTTTTAAATTATTTTTCAGCCCGCGAAGCCGAAAAATTTTATCTTAAATCAATTCAAGTATATATTATCTATGACATCATACAAGACCCTTGTTCCTACAAAGTAGGAAACTGCTTTTAGGCGTCTTTTTCTACTGCTTTAAAGTTTTTACCGCAATCTCGGCACTTATAATACCTAATCGGCAGCGTGCTCGTGTGACATTTAACATTCTTGCTTTGGCAAAATGGACACCGCGGTAAAACAAAATATGCCTTTCTTTCTTCAGGGGGCGCGACGGCTATGCCCTCTCCTGAGTCTTGTTTTTTGGGTTGCTTGTATCCATCCAGCCACCCCTTATTCCTTTGTGGAATCCAACCCGTCACTGTTCCAACCTTTCGATTAATTTTTATTTTCCACGATTCATCCAGCTACTTCCGCCATGACGGATCCATCCGCCATTTTTACGATTGAGAAAACCTTCTGATTGTTCTCGTGGTGGCTTATACTCTCTGATGGGTTGATTTTCTGGCCGTAAAGCAAAGACCCTAATCATTTCAGCGGCCGCGATCGCATAGACTTCACAATCCCAGAAATCGCGCCTTGTTGCGTGGCTCTTAGGCCGCCACTCCTCATGCACTCGCTTTTTCTTATCTCGGACTGGGATTTTGTGTTCACTGCAGAATTGATTGAGATAAATTTCTGGAACGTTTCTATATAAATGCCAACCACCCAAAGCACCTGGCTCAATATCAACAAGGCGGGTGATTTTGTCTTTAAAATAAGATGTGTCTAAATGATAAAGCGATAGCCCTCCAGGGATAACGGCGCCGGTCCGCGGATGACGATCGATATGGCTGACTCGATATTGCATGCCGGACAAATGATCCTGACCTTTGATCGGCCGCGCGATATCGCGCCACTTCCTGCAAAAATCATAAACCTCGCTGGTGCGATATCCCGTATCTATGCATGATTGCCTGACGGTCAAAAGTCCGTGGCCTTCTGATCTATAAGACGTCTTAAACAGAACAGTTTCTATGTCTTCCCATGATTCAACGCGCATAGCCTGGATAAGCCAAGACTCTTCGTGATATCCCCACCCTCTGATCACGTAATAAAAATGATCTTTTTGAACGTCAACACCGGCTGTCAAAACCACAACGCCTTCTGGAACTGTGCCACCTTCATAATTCTGGCAAAGCTTAATCAGCGTTTCGGGTTTTGTTTCTGC
>CAYSCK010000100.1:0-5936 GCA_964429525.1 uncultured Planctomycetia bacterium | reverse complement strand
GTTCTTCCTATCCCCTGACACCTGCAACCTGAAACCTGTAATTTTTTGATATTCACGGCAATATCGACTTCGCCCATTCAGAGATCTTTTCAGAATGATCAGACAAGAATAACGCTTCAGAACGCGTGATCGGCCTGTCTTCGTCGTCAATAAGCCTCTTCAGATTCAGGATAGCGCGCAGATGATAAACGCTCGACTGAGTGTCAGAGCGCTTAACATTCTCCAAAAGAAGGCGTATCACATTTTCGTGTCGCGGCGCCGCGCTTCTGACCCCGTAATAATATATCAATATCGCGTCACAATAATTTATGGCAGCGCCTACCGCGCTCAAGCCGGCAGCATTCCAGCGGCTCGTACGCAAGGCTTCATTCATCTCGATGTAATACTTGTCCGCGGCATCCAGCGCAACAGGATAATCAATTAACCCCGCCGGCACTCCCGGTTGAGCGCTGGCGAGCTTCTCTTTCATATTGCGCCATTTCTCAGCCTGATTCTTTAAGCGCTCAGTCTCCCTGGTGATCTTCGCCTGTGATAAATAATCCTGCCGCTCTTCGTCTAAAATATCTTCCTGTTCCTTAAGCTGCCTTTCCTTCGCGCGTACTACTTCATCGCGCGCGGCACGGCGCAACGCCTTCTCGCGCAAAAACTTCTCCACATCCTCCTGCTCGCGTATATCGCTCTTTACATAAGCGACTTCTTTTTCAAGGTCTGTCAGCTCAACTACCTTGCCTTCCGCAACAGAAAGCCGAGCTTTTCTTGCCTGTGACGGCGGCAACGAATTCATACAGAGTCGCACGTAATACTGAGCGAACTTATCACTCGGATTTTTCTCTAAAATAGCACGAAACGCGCCAAGGGCCTTGTTATACTCACCCTTATCATAATAGGCCTTGCCCAGAAAATAAAGGTCAACATCCTTTTCACCCTTAAACTTCGCGTCGCCCCGGTATTTTTCGAGAAAATTCATGCACTTTTCGATATATACGGAGGTATCTTTATAATATGGATCTATGCCGGCAACATTCTGAAATTCGGTGAGCGCGTCGTCGTAACGGCCTGATTCAAAATACACGACACCACGATAATAATGCAGGCTCATCTCCTTGCGCTGATCCGGCACATCGGCATACGCGGCGGAGACAACAAAACAACACAGAGAAAACGCAAAAAACGATCTTATTAAAGTTTGTCTTTTCATCTCCTCGATTTCACTCCCCAGGCGAATATTATCATAGCATAGAAAACACAGATCAGCGCAAAAACATCGCCGATTCTAGTATAAATGGCGGACCTGTCCGTCTTATATATCCAGGCGCTGGCATAGCCTGTCACAAAAACAGGCTTTCCCTTCGCGTCGCTTACTTTTTTGTAAACTCGGCCGGTATCATCAATAAAACATGATACTCCGGTATTAGCCGCGCGTACAACTATCGTCCTGTTCTCAACAGCCCGCAGGACCGATGCCTGCATATGCTGATACGGACTTGAGGAATCCTCAAACCACGCGTCATTTGTCATATTAATCAGGACGTCTGAGCCGCGTAAAACAAAACGACGCGCCAGATCGCCGAAGATATCCTCAAAACAGATCAGCACAGAAAAATTAAAACGCGGGCAATGGTCTGAGGTTATAGGAAAAACACCGAAATCCCTGCCCCGCGTAAAATCCTCTATCGGGACTATAGACGCGAGAAAAGGAAAAATTCTACGCCACGGTATAAATTCACCGAAAGGAACCAGGTGTATCTTGTCATATGAACCGGTTATCTCCCCTTTTTCTGAAAAAAGTATAGCGCTATTAAAATATTGCCCGTCCTTTAACGTAATAGAGCCGGCTAAAAGAGGCACGCCGTTAGAAGAAGCGAACTCTTTTAAAGCCTGGTCATCTACTCCAAGCGTAAGATAATTCGGATAAGAAGTCTCAGGCCAGACAACCATGTCAGGAAATTCCTTGAGGCTCACTATCTCCGTCAAGAGGCAATGTTTTCTGAAAATATTGTCCTTAAAATCAGGAACCCATTTGATCTCCTGGGGGATATTGCCCTGGATGACAGCAACTCTAAAATAACAGCTCTTCTTCGGATCCTGCGAAAGACGGAAAGCGCCATAACCAAACCATAACAAGATAACACAAATACAAACCGATAGATGCCTGAAACCTAAACTTTTTTTATTCAAACGCGCGGCTAATAACTCAAAGATAAATAAATTGACGAAAACAACCATGAATGAAACACCATACGCCCCGACAATATCAGCTGCCTGTATTGCCAACAGATATGGCGCCTGTCCATTGCCTAAAAGCGCCCATGGCATACCGGTAAAAAAATGGCCTCTCGCGAATTCCAAAGAGACCCATACAGCCGGGAAATAAAACATCCTCTGCAAAAAAACAAAACGGTTTTTCAGCAAGGCGAAGATAAGACCGAAGAGCGCGACATAAAGCGCCAGGTATAGAGCAAGCACAACCATGCCGATGGCAGTAACATTGACAAGCCAAAAAACCGTTGTAATAAAAAATACGGCGCCGCAGATAAAAGACAATAAAAATGCTTTTAACGGTTTTCTATTTTCAAGCGCCAGAAATAACGGCAGGAGGGCTACCCAGGCGAATATCCAAAATCCTGGCTTTGGGAAAGAAAGCCGCAATAACAATCCGCTAAAAACAGCTAAAATATACTGCATAGTTTATGATAAAATCGGTTAGCGGTTAGCGTGTAGCGTAACCAAATGTTGCAACATTTCTGTCCAGACCTAAAATGTCGCAACAAAAACCTATTCACAGATAGATTTTAGGTTCTGGGTTCTAAGTGTTAGCTAAAGCCTGGAACCAGACTCCTGACACCTATCACCTGATCCCTAATCCCTAACAGGTTTTTTTAACCTTCGTCCTTTTGTCTTTTTTTCTCTTTGTTCTTCCTGTTCCATGCCCTATATGCCCTAAGTGCGAGACCGAATCCCGCAACCCAACAATTCTTTCGTCCTCTCGTCCCTGCCTGCCGGCAGGCAGGCTTGTTTGTCTCCCAACACCTATTCACTATCCGCTAATTTTATTGCCCGCAGCACTTCTTATACTTCTTCCCGCTGCCACATGGGCATGGGTCATTACGTCCAACTTTCGGGCCTTCGCGCTTAACAGATGGGTCTTCTTCAGGTTCCGCCTGTACCGGACACTGATCAGCCCCGTCACGAGCTTCGCGCATCGCACGCACAGCCTCTTGCGAAAGGCCGCGAAATTCCTTATGCTCGGTCTTCTGCGGCAATGAGCTGAAAACACCCTTAAATTCTTTTTCTTCAACCAGTTGCATCCTGAAGATCAACTCAACCGCTTCTTCGCGAATACGGTCCATCATATCAACGAACATCTGATACGCTTCACGCTGATATTCTATCAACGGATCACGGGAAGCATAAGCCCTCAGGCCGATACCTTCCTTCAGATAATCCAGCGAATAAAGGTGCTCTTTCCAGCGGCTATCAATAACATGAAGCATAACCGCGCGTTCCAATGCGCGCATACGCTCCGAGCCGGTATTTTTTTCTTTCTCTGAATAATATTCCTTGATTTTAGCTATCAGCTCTTCTTTGATCTCTTTATCGCCTAAGACTGCAAGCCTGTCTTTATCAAATGAAGCGAGAGGCCCGATCTTTTGTTTAAACCACACTTCAAATCCGGCCCAATTCCAGTCTTCTTGCTCAACTTCTTTAGACAGATACAGGCTGATCGCTTTTTCCACAACTTCTTCAGCCATGCCATAAAGCACTTCCTTCAAGCCTTCGCCTTCCAGAATAGCGCGCCGTTCTGAATAAATGATCTCGCGCTGTTTATTCATTACATCATCATATTCCAAAAGATGTTTTCTTATCTCAAAATTATACGACTCCACCCTCTTCTGCGCTGTCTCTATTGAGCGGCTCACCCAAGGATGTTCTATAACAGTATCCTGTTCCAGGCCAAGCTTATCCATAATACCTACAAGCCTGTCAGAACCGAAAAGCCTCATAAGGTCATCGTTCAAGGAAACATAAAAACGCGATGAACCCGGATCGCCCTGACGACCGGAACGCCCGCGCAGCTGATTATCTATGCGGCGCGCCTCATGACGCTCAGTGCCTAACACATGAAGCCCGCCGGCTTCAACAACCTTATCGTGCTCAAGCTTGACCTCTTTCTTCAACCTCGCAAGCGTCTCTTCATACTCTTTTTTATGCTCCTCGCCCGCCGGATCAAGTTTTTTGGCAGCGACTATAGACTTAGCCATAAATTCAGGATTGCCTCCCAAAAGAATATCTGTGCCGCGACCGGCCATATTGGTCGCGATAGTCACAGCTTTAAAACGCCCGGCCTGCGCCACAATGGAGGCTTCCATCTCGTGATACTTGGCATTCAAAACACTATGCGGCACGCCTATGCGCTTAAGCATAGAACTTAAAACTTCTGATTTTTCTATGGATATGGTCCCGACAAGCACAGGCCTTCCCAATTCATGGCACTCTTTTATCTCATCAACAACAGCTTTGAACTTCTCGTCATGAGACCTATAAACACAATCCGCAAGATTCTTGCGCGATAACGGCCTGTTCGTAGGGATAACTACAACATCAAGCTTGTATATCTGCTTAAATTCATTCGCTTCAGTGAAAGCGGTGCCGGTCATGCCTGAAAGTTTCCTGTAGAGACGAAAATAATTCTGCAAGGTGATAGTCGCCAGGGTCTGGTTTTCACGCTCTATGCGCAGATTCTCTTTCGCCTCAACCGCCTGGTGCATACCATCTGACCACCTGCGGCCGGGCATCAGGCGGCCGGTGAATTCGTCTACTATCAAGACCTTGCCGTCTTTAACCACATAATCCACATCCCTCTCAAAGAGGTCATACGCCTTGATGGCCTGGGTAATGTGGTGAGCCCATTCGCCTGAAAGATCATCATAAATATTTGAAACCCCCAAAAGCGCTTCGCATTTAGCTATGCCTTCTTCCGTCAGATTCACGGTATTATTTTTTTCATCCACAACAGCGTCGAACCCGACGGACAGGTCTTCGCCTTTGAATTTGGCTTCTATCTCATCTTTTTCAAGGATCATCCTGCGCTTTAATTTCGGTATAATACGATTGATGGTGTAGTACTTCTCAACGGAATCATCCGTAGGCCCGGAAATTATCAAAGGAGTCCTTGCTTCATCTATCAGGATAGAATCCACCTCATCCACTATAGCGTAATTCTGCTCGCGCTGGACCATATGAGACTTATCCGAGACCATGTTGTCACGCAAATAGTCAAAACCAAATTCATTGTTTGTGCCATATGTAATATCACAGCCGTATGCGACTTTTCTCTCGCTGGGCTCCATATCATTCTGGATAACACCTACGGATAAACCCAAAAAATCATATATCGGCCCCATCCACTCGCGGTCTCTTTTGGCAAGATAATCATTTACTGTCACAACATGGACCCCGCGGCCCATCAGAGCGTTGAGATAAACAGGAAGCGTGGCAACCAGGGTCTTTCCTTCGCCTGTTGCCATTTCAGCTATACCGCCACGGTGTAAAACAATGCCTCCAATAAGCTGCACGTCAAAATGACGCAGTCCTATGGCGCGCTTTGAAGCCTCGCGCACAACAGCAAAAGCCTCAGGCAGGGCTTCTTCAAAGACAAGCCGCTCTATCCTTTTTTTGTCTTCATCTGAGGCATCTTCAAAACCTTCCTCTTTCAGCCTGGACCCTATCGCGCTTCTTAATTCTTTGGTTTTTGCCCTCAAGGCCTCATCGCTTAAAGCGCTCAAAGCCGGTTCGAAACTATTGACAGCCGCGATCACCGGCACCATGCCTTTTAAAACACGCTCGTTTTGCGTACCGAGTATCCTGGATAATATAAAATTAATCATCTTACCTCTTCTGCTTTGCCGCCCTTAAATAAGCCTCTATAAAACCAT